>NZ_OY760905.1:1571029-1885235 GCF_963664135.1 uncultured Acetobacterium sp.
CACCCAGTTCGCTCCCGGCGAAGATCTGGATGCCTACCCCCGGGATTTTGAACGGGATGCCCGGCTTGCTGAATCTGCCGGTACCGAGATCCTGTTTTTCCCCAATGCGGGTGAAATCTACCCCACCGGTTCTTCCACCTTTGTGGAAGTTGAAGGAAACATTACCAAAAAACTCTGCGGCCAATCCCGTCCTACCCATTTTAAAGGGGTTACCACGGTGGTGAACCTTTTGTTCAACCTGATCAACCCCGACAATGCCTACTTTGGTCAGAAGGACGCCCAACAGGTTGCCGTGATTAAAAAAATGGTTCGGGATTTACACATGACTGTCATCATCGTGGTCTGCCCGATTATCCGGGAAGTTGATGGTTTAGCGCTCAGTTCTCGAAATGTTTTTCTGAATCTGGCAGAACGAAGCCAAGCACTGGTTCTTAACCAATCTTTGTCTGAAGTCAAAGTCCTTTATCAATCAGGCGAAGCCAAAGTTAAAACCTTGAAAGAGCAGATTGTTAACCACATTAATACCATGCCCCTGGCCGTCATCGATTATGTGGATATCCTGGACTTTGAAACCCTGGAAGATATCACAACCATCACTTCTCCCGCCCTGGCTGCCGTGGCGGTGCGCTTTGGCAAAACGCGGCTGATTGATAATATTATTTTAGACTAAGAGGTACGTCATGTATATCACACTATTTAAATCAAAACTCCATCGGGCCACCGTCACCGAAGCCGATCTCAATTATGTGGGGAGCATCACCATTGATCAGGATTTATTGAAACAAGCCGATATTCTTCCCGGTGAGAAGGTTCAGGTGGTGGATGTCAATAATGGCCAGCGTTTTGAAACCTACACCATTGTCGGCGAACGGGGCAGCGGGATTGTCTGCGTGAACGGCGCCGCTGCCAGACTGGTGCAAAAAGGTGATAAGGTGATCATTATTGCCTATGCCATGATGGACCGAAATGAAGCTCTGAACTTTAAACCCCGGGTGCTGATCCTTAACGATGACAATGGGATTCTGGAAATCAAAGATCATGAGGTTCACGGTCATATTCAGTAAGCGGATTCGCTAACTGAAAAATCCCCTGCAAAGTCAACTCAATTTTTTAAGGCTGTTTATCTTTCAGTTATTTTATTAATACTGAAAGATAAACAGCCTTATTTTTTGTTTTTTATTGAATTCACTTCTAGCTATCTCATTAAATGGATAGCATGACCATTCACCGCATGGGCGGCTTCCAGCAGGGATTCCCCAACGGTGGGGTGAGCATGGATGGTGGTGATCAGTTCTTCCACTGTTACCTCCAACCGGATCGCCAGAGCCCCTTCGACGATCAGATCCGTTGCTCGTGGACCGGCCATGTGCAGGCCCAGTATTTCTCCGGTAACTGCATCGGCAATATATTTGACCACACCGCTTGTTTCTCCCATAATCATGGCTTTGCCATTGGCGGCCATAGGAAAACTCCCGACTTTCACGTCATATCCAAGGTCCCTTGCCTGAGCCTCGGTTAACCCGACACTGGCCAGTTCGGGTTTGGTATAGACACAATAGGGGATGGTTTTAAAATCAATTTTTGATTTTATTCTCATGATGGTCTCAACTGCAACAATCCCTTCGGCTGACGCCACATGGGCAAGCATTACGCCACCATTGCAATCACCCACCGCATAAATATTAGGCTTATTCGTCTGCATTTTTTGATTGACTTTAATGGCGCCTCTTTCCGTTTCAATTCCTGCCTTTTCAAGTTCCAGAGTATCCAGTTCCGGTTTTCGGCCAATTGAAAGCAACACTTTTTGAGCTGCAACAATCATTTCCCCTGACTTGGAACTTGTCTTCACCGCTATCCCTTCAGTCGTTTGCTGAATTGATTCAACTTTTGTGCTGGTGAAAATTTCCACTCCATCTTTAATCATTTTTTCTTTAAGTGGTTTGACAATAGCCTTATCCATATTGGCAATAATTTCGGGTAACATTTCAATGATGGTTACCTTACAGCCAAAGGCATTGTAGATACTGGCAAATTCACACCCGATTACACCGCCGCCAATGATGCATAAACTCTCTGGAACAGCTTCTAATGACAGCGCTGTTTCACTGGTGATCACATTGGGAAGTTCAGTTCCCGGGATAGGTGGAATAACCGGTTTTGAACCGGTTGCAATAATAGCAAAATCAAAATCGATGACCGTTACTTCTTTACTTGAATTACTTTCATTATTAACAAACACTTTAATTTGATGATCATTGAGAAAAACACCGCTGCCTATAATTTTAGTAACAGTATTATTCTTCAATAATCCATTAACACCGCCAACTAAATTTTTGATGATTTTCGTCTTTCGTTGCTGCAGTTTTTGCCAGTCCGTCTCAAAACCTAAAACATTGATTCCCAATTCTTTGGCATCATTTTTTAGCACGTCAATCAGTTCGGTGGTATGTAAAAGCACTTTCGTTGGTATACAGCCGACATTGAGGCAGGTTCCGCCTAAATACTTATTTTCAACCAGGGTCACCTCAGCGCCTAACTGAGCTGCCCGGATGGCTGCTACGTAGCCTCCCGGACCGCCTCCTAATATTACAATTTTCATATTTCCCCCTCCATTACAACAGTAATAATCCGGGTTTTTCAATGACTTCTTTGAGTCGGGCAACAAACTGTGCGGCAACCGAGCCATCAACCGCCCGATGATCCGCGGTGAGACTTAAATTCATCATTGGTTTAATGACCACCTGTCCAGCAATTGCCATGGGTGTATCCATAATGGTGTTGATCCCTAAAATGGCAACCTCTGGCTGATTGATTATCGGAGTGAAGGATTCCATGCCAAACATCCCAATATTGGTAAGGGTGAAGGTTCCCCCGGTAATTTCATCAGCTTCCAGCTCATTGCTTCTGGCTTTTTCTGCCAGCGCCTTGATCTCATTGGAAATTTCTCCCAGATCTTTTTTATTGGCATATTTAACTACAGGGACAATCAGACCGTCTGGAAGGGCAACCGCTACGCCGATATTTACATAATTCCGGGTGATAATATTCGTTCCTTCAATGGAACAGTTGAGCAGCGGAAACTCCAGCAAAACCCGAGACAGGATCTTCACCAAAATATCAGTATAAGTTATTTTAGCGGTGCTTTTTAATTCTTCTCGTAACAGCTTCATGGCAGTGGTATCCACCCGCTGGTTATAATTAACAGTAGCGGATGTCTCCTGGCTGGCCGACATCCGGCTGGCGATAATTTTCCGCATGGCGGACATCGGTTTGGTGAACTCCTGGGGATCAGCAAATTTATGAAGCTCGGACTCGTGTTTGAAACGAAGCACATCATCCTTCATGATCCTGCCGGCCTTGTGAATATGACTCGGATCAACCCCCAGGCCTTCAGCAATCACTGCCGCAGTTGGCGATATTTTGGGCTGAGCCGTTTTTGCTCTCTCGGCAAATTCACTGACGTCCTTTTCGGTAATCGCACCTTGTGGCCCAGTCCCTGGTACCAGTGAAATATCAATCTTCAGATCAGCGGCTATTTTTTTGGTTCGGGCAGAGGCCTTTACTCTTCCGCCAGCTGCTGGCTGCGAGGCTGCTTCCGTGGCTTTAGACGGAGCAACTGCAGCCACCTTTTCTGCCTGGACTGCTGGACTTTCGACCGCTTTTTCGGCCTCCGCTAACAGCGCCGAGATATCTTCATCGGCCTTGCCAAGGATGGCTATGGGTTTTAAAACCGCTACTGTTCCCTCACTGACGAGTATCTTTCTGATGATCCCTTCTCCGGGAGATTCAAATTCCTTGGTTATTTTATCCGTTTCCACATCAAAGATGATTTCACCCATCTCAACACTATCGCCTTCCGACTTACGCCAGTTGGCAATATTTCCCTCGGTCATCGTCAACCCGAGTTTAGGCATTACTAAAAATTTTGCCATTGTTCAATCCTCCTTTGTTCTAAACTTTAAAGAAGCCATGCTGCTGTCCTACTTCAATGGCCTTTTTCACCTCTACATGCCAGGGTCCTTTTCTGCTGATTTTAAAGGTGAATGTCTGATCCGCATTGAATTCGATTTCCCGTTCACCATCCAAGGCAATGGTCCCTCGACAATTGGTGGTAAATTCATATTTTTCATCAAAATTTAAAATCGTTGGCTGATTTGTGCCGATTGGCAAGACAATTCCCGCCGCCATCGGAATGCGTATTTTGGGCGCATTTTTATCAATGCTCACATAAGCACCAAAATCGTCCGCTTCGGTAATAATAATCTTACCGCCCACCACTGAAGAAAAACCGATGGAAGCCGGGTGGCTTCTGGCGACGAATATTTTTTCGATATCATCAATTTTCCAAATGGCCCGGGATCCCACAAACACATCTCTTGAAATCACCGCATCAATCAGCGCAATGTCCTTTAACTGTCCTTGATAATATATTTCAATAATCTTATCTTTTTTCGAATAGATTTTTTTGTCAAATTTATTCGAAGCTACCACCGCAGCGGCAATGCCCGCAATGGTCCCTTCAATCATATCCGGATAGACATTGTTGGTTCCCGTCGAAATAGAAATAAGGGCGGTGTCTCGCAGTTCTTTGGCCACTGCCCGATTGGTTCCATCGCCGCCCAATGTCACAATGCATCCCACTTTTTTTTCAATCATCATTTTAACCGCTTTATAGGTGTCTTCGACGGTATCCTCTTTATAAAAATCGAACACTTCAATGTCGCACCGTAGCTCTCTGGTGGTTTTAAGTTTATCCGCAACCCGGTAACCCATATTGTAAGGATCCGGCATCATATAAATCTTTTCCACCCCATTTTGTTGTGCACCAAGAATGATTCGCTCGACAATATTTATTTTCTCATTATTATCAATTACCGTCGCATGGGAAACCAGTCTTCGAATATCCTTTCCTGAAGCAGGGTTGGCAATTATTCCAATTGAATTCATAAGTCCACCACCTTTTCTACTCTAAAAAAGTTCTGGAAATAATATCATCGTTTTTAAACTCCATTATTTCCAAAACCATGTCCTTTTATCTCACTGATCGTTATTCATTATTCGATTATTCATTAAAATAATGATTTAACTGCCTGAACTACATCGACTGCATTCGGCAATACATATTCTTCCAGAATGCCACTAAATGGGATTGGGGTATTGAGTGCACAAACTCGTTTGATGGGTGCATCACATTCGTAGAAACATTCATCAGCAATGATTGCTGCCACTTCACCGGCATAACTGCCTCTTTTTGCTTCTTCGGAGACGATAACCACCTTATGGGTTTTCTTGACTGATTCAAAAATAGCTTCTTTATCCAACGGATAAAGTGATCTTAAATCAATCACTTCCACATCAATACCGTCTTTTTCCAGAATTTCCGCTGCTTTAAGGGCATCATAAACCTGTTTTCCATAAGTAATGATGGTCACATCATTGCCCTCTTTTTTAATATTGGCTTTGCCAAAGGGAATCGGTTTAACCTCATCTTCGACCTGTCCCGGCATTGCATACAGGGTTTTGTTTTCCAGATAGATAACCGGATTATCGTCATCAATAGCCGTGAGCATCAAGCCGATAGCATCCTGTGGATTTGACGGATAAACAACCTTGAGGCCCGGCACATGGGTAAACCAGGCTTCCAGGGATTGGGAATGCTGGGCAGCTGCTGCGACGCCACCGCCGGAAGGTAAACGAACGACCATCGGAAGTTTTAGTTTGCCGCCGAACATGTACCGCATTTTAGCGGCCTGATTGACTAACTGATCCATCCCAACGGTTGAAAAATCGACAAACATCAGCTCTGGTATCGGTCGTAATCCGACGGCTGCCGCACCAACGGCGGCTCCGATGATTGCACCTTCTGAAATTGGGGTATCGCGTACTCTTTTTTCGCCAAACTCTTCAACGAGTCCTGAGGTTACCCCAAAACAACCGCCGAAAATCCCAACATCTTCGCCAAAAATGAATACATCAGGGTTTTCTAACATTTTTATACGCATGCCTTCTTTGATTCCTTGACCGTAAGTAAGCTCTCTCATCTTGATCGTCCCTCCTCTACTATATCGGTATAGACATCTTCAACCGCGGATGATACATCTGGGAATTTACTTGCCAGTGCGAAATCAACAGCTTCTTCAACCATTGCATCAATTTTCTCATTGAGTTTATCCATTTCTTGTTGCGTCATGATATTATGTTCAAGGATGTACTTTTCAGCTCTGGGAATCGGATCTTTTTTCTTCCATTGTTCCAGTTCACCTTCTGGTCGGTAAACCGTTGGATCCCCCTCAAAATGACCGCGCCAGCGGTAGGTTTTACATTCGATCAGCGTTGGTCCCTGACCTTTACGGGCTCTGGCGACAGCTTCCTGAACGGCTTCAAAAACGGCAAACACATCATTACCATCGACGGTAATTCCAGGAATATTATAAGACACCGCCCGCTGGGAGATATCGGTGATATTCTGGTGTCTGGCCTGACTGACTGATATGCCATAGCCATTGTTTTCACAAATAAAAACAACTGGCAGTTTCCAGGTACTGGCAAGGTTCAAGCCTTCATGGAAGGTACTTTGGTTGGTGGATGCATCACCAAAGAAGCAGGCACAAACCTGATCGGTGCCTTTGTATTGGATTCCCAGCCCGGCACCAGTAGCAATATTATGGCCGGCGCCAACAATCCCATTGGCCCCAAGGATTCCTTTGGTTGCATCGGCAATATGCATGGACCCGCCTTTACCTTTACAGTAGCCGGTTTCTTTACCAAACAGTTCGGCCATCATATATTTTAGATCGCCACCTTTGGCGATAATATGGCCATGGCCACGATGGGTACTGGTGATGTAGTCATCCTCACGTAAGCTTGCACAGGCTCCGGTTGCAACGGCTTCTTCACCGATATAAAGATGAACAAACCCGCCAACCTGACCTTCAGCAAAAAGATTCATGGCTCTATTCTCGAACTTCCTGATTTTTACCATTTTTTCATACATTTCAATGATATTTTCGTTTGAAATTTTCAAAATATTTCCTCCTTCTTGATCTGCTTCGTTTTTTATGGAACCCTACACATTTGAGTTTATACACTCACCGTTACACATACAATGGCTGCCTCGATCGTATCATCGGTATCGCCAAAACCAGGAAAGAATAGACCAGCTGTTGTTAAGCCTCCTTTCTTTGCTTTGATGGTCACTTTTCCCACCGGAAAGAGTTTTTTCAATTCCTCGGTATTTAGTTCTTCTGGTCTGGAAACCCCGATGATTGCCTCAATCATCATTCTTTCATTGATATTCTCTTCGGTTAAACTATAGATTTCATTTAATCCGATCAGACAGCTCCTGGAAATTGCATCTTTGATTGCTTTTCCGGCCGCAACATTAACGTTCTGCCCATGAAAATCCATTCCCATTCCGAATTCAATAATGAACTTTTTTATAATGGTCACCTCCCAACTTACAAAAGCTTTATTGGTTTTATCTTTCCGCTAGAAAATTTCATCCCCACTCTTGTTTCCCAGTCCGGGATGAATATCAAACCTGACTACGCCAACCACCGCTTTACCTTTGACAGCCTCACTGATCATAGCCGTTCCCCGGTGTCCAAATCCACCGCACAATTCAAAGGCTCCCACCCCTTCTGCGACAAGTTTCAGTACTGCATCCACGGCACTTTCATAAGACGAAACCCCAACTGAAATCAGGGTAACCTGTTCAGTTTCAACCGTTGCACGGTGAATGGCCGGATCCGCATTTGGGGCAATAAAAATAAATGCTGCTTTTAATGCCATCTACAAACCTCCTTGTTTTGATGTTGTTTTTGCGCATTGCTTTGTGTCTTAATTATTAATAGAGCAATATTTGTGCCAAATTCTATATGTTTTTCTTTTTATTTAAACGTTTACTAAACTCCTGCAAATTTCTGTTTTTTGGTCCTGTTTTGGAACGGATACTCCAATCGGTGCTGCGATTAATTCTCATTATGAGAATTAAAGTCTCATAATGAGAAAAGCAGTCTCAAAAATGAGACTGCTTTGGAGAACAGGCGGTCACGAGCCGCCACTGCAAGAAATGCCTATTGTTTGTGTTAATTAAACTTAGTTCGTAATACAGGTGGTTAATAGCCGATCTTACAAATCTACTTCTTGCTGCTTATATTCATTAATCTGGCTGGTCAGGTTTGTCGGGGTGAGCATTGCTCGCCCCGAGGTGTCACAATCGTTTTAAGATATCGCGGCGCAGCTGGCTTAACTCACTGGAGACCAAAGCCTCCCGAGTATCTTTATGCTTCTGGGGTACCTTGAACTCTTCCACAATGTGTGCCGGGGAGCCGTTGATGACGTAAATACGATCTGATAAAAAGATCGCTTCATCAATATCATGGGTAATAAATAAAACCGATCCTTTGATTTTTTTTAGTATCTCCATCAGATACGCTTGCATTTTTAGTCGAGTGATGGCATCCAGTCCCCCGAAAGGCTCGTCCAACAGCATGATTTCTTTTGAAAACATATAGGTTCGCAGCAGCGAAACTCGCTGTTTCATGCCACCGGAAAGCTGATTGGGGTATTTATCGCCATCACTTTCCAATTCAAAAACTGGCAGCATCTCCCGTACTTTTTCGCGCGCTTCCTTTTTCTTGATTCCCCGAATTTCCAGTGGCAAGATACCATTGTCGACAACGGTTCGCCAGGGTAATAACAGGTCTTTCTGATACATATAGCTGACAATTCCGGTTTTTCCGGTGACCTCGGCATCGTTCACAAAGATCTTCCCTGTTTCCGGCGTCAATAGTCCGGCAATAATATTAAAGAGGGTACTTTTTCCACAGCCGCTGGGGCCAAGAATGGTCACAAATTCGCCCTGATTCAGGTAAAGATCAATGCCTTCGATAATATTTTTGTGATTATATTCCTTGGTGACCTGTTCAACCTCGAGCACCGGTTTATTCTGGCAGGTATTCATTAGTAAATGCCTCATCTGCATTCAATTGATTTTCCAGTAAACCATGATCATACATCCATTTTCCATAGTTTTCCCAGATACCAGACTTCATCACGCCCCATTTTGCGGCATCGCTCTGATATTCGCCGGACAAAAATTTTTGGGATGCCACAGCCAGATCACGGTCAATCTCCGGGTTTTCAACAAGCAGCAGATCGGCCGCTGCTTCGGGATTTTCAATGGCATATTGATAGCCTTTGGAGACTGCTCTTAAAAACTTTTTGGTCGTTTCCGGATTTTTTTCCAGATAATCTTCATTGGCAATAATTACCGGGGTATAATAATCGAGATTTTTGTCCACATCCTGGAGACGGATAAAATTGATAGGATCGTTCTGCAGTTCTGCTGAAACCCCATCCCAGCCATAAAAGATCCAGGTGAAATCGACATGCTCCTTAACTGCGGTGAAAAAATCCAAGGCTCCCACATCAACAATTTCCAGTTGATTAAAATCGGCATTGTCGGCTTCCATTAATCCTTTCAGCGTTGCTACTTCCATCGGCGAACCCCAGCCCCCGTATTTTTTGCCTTCAAAATCTTTAGGAGCGATAATGTTGCGATCAGCCGGTGAGGCAAACCCGGAGGTGTTATGCTGAATAATGGCAGCGATGGCTTGAATTGGCAGTGGGTTGGCGGCAGTTCTTGCATAGGTGACCTGTTCCTGATAACTGATCCCAAAGTCCCCCTGGCCAGCCGCGATAAGATCGGCACTGCCGCCCTCGGACGGTTGGATTATTTCCACACTCAAACCCTCTTCTTCAAAATAGCCTAACTGTTGGGCAACATAGAGTCCGGTATGATTGGTATTCGGCACCCAGTCCAAAACTACAGTGATTTTCTCATCTTCTTTCTGAGCGCACCCGGTTAATGCAATCATCAGTATTCCGACTGCAATCAGCATTAATTTCTTTTTCATTCCTCTTCCTCCTTTAATCTTTCCCAGGGCATCAGCGCCCGTTGAATCATGGCGATCCCGTAGAAAAGGCCAATCGATAAAATCACAATGACCAGAATTGAAGCAAATACCAGATCCAGGGCAAATGCATGCCTTGCTCTGAGCATGTAAACGCCCAATCCGGCTTTTCCTCCCAGCCATTCTCCGATTACCGCACCCATAATGCTGTAGGTTGCCGCTATTTTTAAACCCGAAAAAAAATAGGGCAACGCGCTGGGGAACTTGATTTTAGTAAAAATCTGACGCTTGGACGCCCCCATTGACCGCGTCAGATTGATGAGTTCGCCATCCACACTTTGCAGTCCTTCAATGAGATTAACGGTAATCGGGAAAAAACAAACCAATACCACTACGAATATTTTTGGTGCAATCCCAAAACCAAACCACATCGCCAATAAAGGGGCAATGACAATAATGGGCACCGTTTGCGACATGACCAGCACCGGATAGACGGCTTTTTTGACCATCGGGAATTGATCCATAGCAATGGCCATCAGCAGCGATAAAGTAGTGGCAACCGCGAGCCCGACCATGCCTTCGAAAAAAGTCACCCCGGTGTGCATCATAATCTCTGACCAGTTTTCAACCAGAGCCTTAATTATATCCGTTGGTGATGGCAATACATATCTTTCCACCCATCCCAGATCGACAACCAGCTGCCATAAAATGAGCATCGCTAGAATAAACACAATCGGTATTAATCGGTCAGCGATATTTTGATACTTTCTCATTAATTGTGCTCCTGCTTTCATTTCTTCTTTATTTTCCTTTTCTTCTTGCCAATCTATATTCTAGCATATTTCATGCCAAACATGTTTCTAAAAAAATCTGCAACCATATCCAGTTGCAGATTTATAATTAAAAACTTTATGCGCCGGTGACATGAATATCATAGGATTTGATTTTTCGATAAATCGTCGCTCGGCTGATGCTTAAATCCTCAGCCGCTTTTACCGCATTGCCGTTGTTTAAAAACAAAGCGTGTTCAATGCTGTTCTTCTCCAGATCTTTTAAGGTTTCGGCTTCGCTTTCGGACACTTGTGATTTTTCTTCTTTGTCTTTCAGCAAAACTTCTATATTTTCAATCTGATCTCCGGTTGACATATAGTAACCGCGTTGGACAATATTTTTTAGTTCACGCACATTACCTTCCCATTCATATTCCAGTAGTCTATCCTCAAATTTTTTACTAAAGTATTTAGAAACCCCACTGTTCTCCTGGTTTAATTGCTGCAGAAAATATTTTCCCAATACCAGAATATCTTCCTGCCTTCTTTTTAAAGGCGGTAGCCTGAGATTTATAACATTGAGCCGAAAATAAAGATCCTGCCGGAAAGCCTCTTTGGACATCTCATTTAAAAGATTTCGATTAGTTGCCGCGATAATTCGAACGTCCAATTCCCGTTCATAATTCCCACCAATCCGCATCACCTTGTTTTCATCCAACACCCGTAAAAGTTTGGGTTGCATCTCCAGCGGAATCTCACCGATTTCATCAAGAAATAAGGTGCCGCCATTGGCCAGCTCAAATTTTCCCGGCATGCCACCCTTGATAGCGCCGGTAAATGAACCGGTTTCATATCCAAAAAACTCGCTCTCCACCAGCTCCTTGGGAATGGCTGCGCAATTAATGGCAATAAAGGGACCGTTTCGGCGCTGGCTTTCATTATGAATCGATTGAGCGAAAAGTTCTTTGCCAGTACCGCTTTCCCCTTCAATGAGTACCGAACAATGGGTTTTAGCAATTCTTTTGGCGGTGGTAATCAGCTCCATCATGGTTTTGTTATTGGTTATGATCTTCTCAAAGGTATAATTTGCCCGAAAACCGGCCAACTTATTGATTTCTTTACGGACCTGTTTGGACTCCCGAATGACCAATACCGCTCCCATTACCTTGTTGTTAAAAACAACTGGGGTAATATCCAGAAAACAGTCAATTTTTTTATGCCCAATAAAAAGCGTAATATCAGAGTAGCTGAATTTTCGTTTATTAATAAGAATATTGTTGACAATATCGATATCTTTTAAGACCACATTCAGATCCATCTTGAAAATATCATCATCACACATTTGAAAAAGTTCTGAAATTTTATTATTGATTTTTTTAATTTTCAGATCTGTATCAATGATCATCAGACCATTGAGGATTGAATCCAGAGCCACATCCATTAATCTGTAGGAGTCAATGATTTCATATCGCATTTCCTGGGTCAGTTCGTCTCCATTTTTAAATTTTTCCATCAGCGTCCTTGGTTCCATGAACTTTACCTCCAAATTAATAATTTATTCATACAATTAGGAACGTCGTTTCGCTTCGCTGTCTGCTTTGAAATTTATCTGAACTCACCAATTATTTTTTTCATCTCTGGACTTAAGGCCACCATCAGCTCCCCATTATAAGATCCCGTTGGCAACATGTCGGTCCGGCCATTGAAAGTCTGCTGAGCTGCCACCGAGTAAGACCGGGCAATACTGGCAAATGATCCCTCTTTCACCGTGGGACTAATATTTTTAGCGACAATTGAGATGGTATTATCACTGTTTTTGAGGATTTCAAAGGTTCGAAAATTCTGCGGAAAATCCCGGAGTGATGCTGCTTCAACCACCCAGAAACCACGTTCCGGCTGAGTCGGGTCCGGTGATTTCAGGGGTGTTACCGTATTACGGTGGCGATGTCCGGCAACCCATAAGATCAAGTTGGGATAGGAGTGAAGTTTTTCGATAATTTCCGGTTCCGATATCTGAGAAATGGTGCTCCAGGACATAAAGGGTTTTGTGAGTGGTTCCAGATATTCCACCCCGATGGGGATATGGGCGGCAATAATCATCAATTTTCCCTCTTCCTGGCCCTTATCCAGTTCATTGACCAACCAATCAAAGCGCAACCGATCCAATGAGCCATGAGCATAGCCATTAACATTGGGATCATCATCCGGTTGGGTATTATCAAGCACAATAACCTTTAGGGGGACACCTTCCTTTGGTTCAAAGGCGTAGCAGGCAAAACCGCTCTCCAGATGAGTCGCTGTAAATCCGTGCCCAATCGGCTTGGTACTGGTCTTGAAAAATTCCTTCATCCAGTCTGCCCGAAACAAAAACCGTCGGCTGGGATCATCTGAAACGACTTTTGGTTTTTTATCGGACCAGATGTGATCATGATTGCCCATGACCTGATACCAGGGAATTTGCTGATTCAGTCCCACTGCCATAAAATCGTCATAAAATGCTTTCCGCGGTCCAATTCGGGGATTAATATTGACGCCGAAGTCCAGATTAATTTCGACCCCATCAAATATGTCGATGGACCATCGCAGTTCGTTATATTGGGCATTATTGGTATTATCGCCCATTGACAAACCAAAGTCCATGGGGTTCTCATGGTGAATGGCATTAATCGAATGGATCGCACCATCCAAAACATGGGTTGTATAATGCATCATCTCAGAATAGACAGACACAATCCCGCCACCATACTTTGTATAAATCCCATGGGCCGGAAATTCTCCATCGGTGATATGAAGATCGGTCATGGCGAAAAAATGGAGCAATGTTTCTGTCTGATTGACTGCTGGACTTTGATAGTCTTCCGGCAGAAGCTCCACCCGCTTTTTCAATTCAGGATTACTGCTTGACGTCCATCCACCATAGCCTTCTTTGCCATACTTAATAATTTCAGTACTATCCACATTGGGTGACGTGGCAATTACCGGATCCAGAAAGAAGGTATAGCATTGCTTTTCAGAATGGAAGTCCAGATCCAGGTCCGTCATCGGTATTGGAACTGGAACAATGAGCTGCTCGATTTCTTTAATCTGCTTTGATAAGCGATTATTTGTTTTTTTTGAACGTTTATTTCCCATTTATAGCGCCTCAACAATTTCCAGCATAGACAAATTCCAAGGACTCCCTGGCAATATCGGCAAGATGATAAACCTCATTAATCTCAGTGGCTTCCCGATCCCCCATTTCGTATCTCGGGAAAAACCGTGACAAATGCAGGGGAATGGTCTTGTCGACAGAACCCAGCCATTGAGACAATGCCCGTATTTCCGCTTCACTGTCATTTTCGCCAGGTATAATTAATGTGGTTACTTCCACATGACTATACTCACTGGCAATTTTGATGGTTTGTTTCACCGTTTCCAGATCACCTTTTATTTTTTTATAAAACGCCTGGGTAAATGCTTTCAAGTCAATGTTCAAGGCATCAATATCCGGCAGGATCTCCCGAATCGGTTCTTCACAAAAGTTTCCGTTGGTAACCAGGACATTCTTCAAACCGTTTTTCTTGATCGCTTTGGCGCAGTCTCTGACAAATTCATAGCCGACTAGCGGTTCATTGTAGGTATAGGCCAGACCGATATTCCCTTCATCGACCAATCTAATGGCGTTGCTTACTAGGCTTTCGGGGCTCATTCTGCGCCCATGAGCTTCTTCGATTCCGGCCATGGAAATTTCGTAGTTCTGACAAAAGGAACACCTTAAATTACAGCCGAAGCTCCCTACTGAAAGAATTTTAGTTCCCGGGAAAAAGCGACGCAATGGTTTTTTTTCGATGGGATCCAATGAAATGGCTGTTACGATTCCATAATTTAGCGCTTCAATCACATCTTTTTTGTTAATTCTGGCGCGACAAAATCCGATCTCATCCTGGTCTAATTTACAATGATGCGGACAGAGCTGACAAACTATTTTACTCACAATTATTCCACCTTTCGTTGATTTAACTGATTTTTTGCACAAGAAATCATCCTGTGTCAAGAAATGAACTTTCTGACGCAACTAAAAAAGGAAAACCACCTGATGTCTTCCTTCTTTTTTATGCTATTCTTTTCATACCCAAATTTCTGATTTAAAAATCACCCGGGGTGATTAAATATCCTTTTTCTTTTAAACGCTTTTCCACTGCTTGAAGAATGGCATCCGAAGTTGCTTCGACGGTATGATAATGATATTTGTCGGTGAGCTTCATCAGCGGGCTGGTCTGCTTTTCTTCTAACCCAGCAACAAAGGCATCCACGTCCGCTCTGGTGGCCAGAAACAGATCGACCTGGATCTTTCCGTAAAGATCATGAATGATGAACACATCCTTCACAAAACCACCGGCATCGACGATGGTGTAAAGCTCATCCGCGATTTCTTCGTGAGCATGATAGACCTTGAAGACCTGCTCTTTTGGCGGCGGATCGATCAAAATATAGCCCTTATTGGTTGAGATAATATTGTAGTGCGCCGCTTTTAGGAGTGCAATATCCTGGACAATGCTCTGACGACTTACTTGAAAAATTTCTGACAGCGCCGTTCCCGAAACGGGTTCCCGGGAAGACCGCAGGGTTTTGACAATAGCATCTTGTCGCTTTTGTTTTTTCATGGTTTACACTCCCTTCTTTGATAGTCATTGGTAATTGCGAAAGTGCCGTGAGCTTTGGGTGCCGTTATTCGATATTTTTTAATTTCGCAATTAACTATTAATAGTCAACGAATGCTATAAAATCCGCAGATTTTTCATCGATAAGTCAAGAATTGGCGATGAGTGGGTCAGGGCTCCGCAGGAAATAAAATCCACGCCGATACCGGCCAATTCCTTTAAGCGTGCTTCGGTGACATTCCCGGAACACTCGGTTACTGCTCGGCCAGCGATGATATTGATAGCTTCTTTCATGGTGTCGATATCCATGTTATCCAGCATGATGATGTCGGCACCGGCTTCCAGAGCTTCTTTTAACATCTTCAGATTTTCCACTTCCACTTCAATTTTCCGGACAAAGGGGGCGTATGCTTTGGCCGCTGCAATAGCTTCTTTAATCCCGCCAGCGGCATTGATGTGATTGTCTTTGATTAAAATTCCATCCGACAAATTATAGCGGTGATTATAACCGCCACCAACGGTGACTGCATATTTCTCAAAAATGCGCATATTGGGGGTTGTTTTGCGGGTATCCAGTAATTTTGTTTTGGTTCCGATCAGGTGTTTTGCGACTTTTTGGGTGTGGGTGGCAATGCCGCTCATTCGTTGCAGATAGTTTAGCGCCGTTCGTTCCCCGGTTAGCAAGGTTCTGGCATCGGCATCGACCACTGCTAAGCGATCTCCAGGTTTGACGCAATCCCCGTCATTGACATATTTTTCCACTTTGGCAGTTTCATCCAGCAGTTCGAAAACCCGTTGATAAACCGTCAAGCCAGCAATGATGCCGGCTTCTTTGGCAATCAGGTCCACCTGTCCTCGTGAGTCTTTTTTGACAACTGCGTTGGTGGTAATGTCTTCACTGGTAACATCTTCTTTAAGCGCCAGCAATATCAGGGGATCCATGTTAAGCTTTTTTGTTATCGATTCGTTCAATGACCTTGCTCCTTTCGATTTCGTCCAGGATGATTGTTTTATAATCGGCTTTTAATCGCTCCAGATCCTGATAGTCATCCATGTTAATGTTCAGTTGATAATCTTTTGAGATCTCATATTTATTCATTGTATCATTTGCAGCTCTTTTTGCAAAGACCAAGCTTTCCAACAGGGAATTGCTGGCTAACCGATTGGCACCATGAACGCGATTGCAGCTGATTTCGCCAATGGCATACAAATGATTCATGGAGGTTCGGCTTTTTAAATCCACCCGGATTCCGCCCATAAAATAATGCTGAGCCGGGGTCACCGGGATACATTCTCGGGTAATATCATAACCTTCTTCCAGACAATGCTGATAAATATTGGGAAAACGGTTTTTAATCACCGCACTGCCCATATCCTGCATCGACAGCCAGACAAAATCACTTTCGTCCTGTTCCATCTGTTCATGGATGGCCTTGGTGAGCAGATCCCGGGGCAGCAGCTCATCCACAAAACGTTGCATCTTACGATTATACAACACCGCCCCTTCCCCCCGAACCGATTCGGAGATTAAAAAACGACGGCCTGGCTTTTGTGAGTAAAGGGTAGTGGGATGGATTTGAATGTAGCTGATGTTTTCCAATTCGATTTGCCGCTTCAAAGCAATGGCGATAGCATCCCCGGTGAGATGCGCTAAATTAGTAGAACTATGAAACAGCCCCCCTAATCCGCCGGTTGCCAAAACCACATAGTCGGCTTCGAATAAATGGATTTCACCAGCCGCATCACTGGCCACCACCCCAGTACAGGCATTGTTTTGGCAGATCAGATCGACCATTGCCATATTTTCGATGATGGTAATATTATTTCGTTTTTTTACCTGAGCTAACAGTTTGCTGGTGATTTCTTTGCCGGTTAAATCTTCATGATATAAAATCCGGGCCTTTGAATGAGCGCCTTCTTTGGTATAGGCCAGCTCGCCATTGTTCTTTTCAAATTCCACACCCAACGAAATGAGGTCTGAAATGATTTCCGGGGAAGTTCGGATCATCACATCCACTGAAGCGTGATCATTTTCGTAATGTCCGGCTTTTAAGGTATCTTCGAAGAAACTGTCATAGTCATCCTCGTCCCTCAACACACAGATTCCCCCTTGGGCCAGGTAGGAATCACTTTCATCCACGGTTGTCTTGGTAATCATTAAAATCTGCTTATCGATCGGGACATTAAGGGCATAAAACAAGCCGGATGCGCCGGTTCCCACAACAATAATATCTGTTTTCCCGTTCATATTTTCATCTCCATCATAATGAAAGCTCCATCATTTTAAAAGCTCCGTCATTTTGACAACTCCAACATTTTTTCCAGAGCTAAAACCGCTTTTGTCCGGGTTTCGTCATCGACTTCCACCTGATTGATTTCATTTTCCAGGGCATAGGCCACTTTGGGCAAGGAGATTTTTTTCATATTGGGACAGACCTGATTTTTGTTGACGAGATAGAATTCTTTATCGGGATTATTTTTCTTGAGCTGATATAAGATACCAATTTCGGTGCAAATTATAAACGCTTCGGCAGCGCTGGCGGTGGCATAATCAATAATCCCTGAGGTACTGCCCACATAATCGGCAGCCTCAATGATCGGCATGGTACATTCGGGATGCACCAGTACTTTGGCATCGGGATGGGCAGCTTTGGCGTCTTCTACCTCATCGATCATGATTTCATCATGAACATGACAATAGCCATTATTAAAGATAAAATTCTTTTCGGGAATTTTGCTGGCGATGTATCTACCCAGATTTTCATCTGGGACAAAATAAATATTCTGCTGGGGCAGTGCCTTGACAATTTTTAAGGCATTGGCGGAGGTAACACAAACATCCACAACTTTTTTTATTTCGGCGGTTGAATTGATATAACACACTACCGCCAGATCATCGTATTTCTCCTGAACTTCTTTAATTTTTTCAATGGTAGCCATATGGGCCATGGGACAATCGGCATTGGCTTCAGGCATAATCACTGTTTTTTCCGGACTGAGAATTTTCGCACTTTCACCCATAAAGGTAACTCCGCAAAAAACAATCACTTTTTGGGGTACCTCAACGGCAATTTTGCTCAAATAATAGGAATCACCCACATAATCTGCTATTTCCTGAATTTCATCATTCACATAATAATGGGCGAGGATTACTGCATCCTTTTCATTCTTCAATGCTTCTATTTTCGACAAGATCTCTTTCAACTTTTTTGCCTCCTACTTTTAACCAGGGGTTTTCTTGCTTAAAAGTATAGCACTTATCTTTACAGCTGACAAGCTGAGTGTAAACTTATTTAAGATATTTTGTAATCTTTTGATTTCCCGCCATCATTTGCCAACCGAAGATAATTCCGGCCTGATAGTAGAGTTGACAATTTGCGCTGGCTGAAATGAATTGATCGAGCATTTGTTTATTGGCAAAAACATCGTGAAAATAGCCCAAATCATCCTGAATCTTCTCGAATTGATCCATCGATTTTCGGGTCTTCTTATCAAGAATCGATGATAATTGATCAATAACATAGCGGAGTTTTTTGCTTTTTATCCGCACCTTATGTACTTCGCGCTGCTGCTTGACATCGAGATTTTTCATACTTTTTTTTATTTTTTTTAACCAAATGTCAATATGATTTTTAGCGTAAGCTTTTATCGAAATATTAAGATCTGGAGAGCCCTCTACCCAAGGCTGATTAAGCTTCCAAACCAAAATGTCCAATAAGTCCAGGGCAAACTGATCGGTCTGCAAGTTATCGATCAGATTTTTGAATGCTGCTTCTCGTTTTCCCACTAAATAGCGTTTGATTTCGGCGAACTCACAAATGGGCAGAACGCTATCCCCTTCCATAACGGTAATTTCATCTAAAAGCACATCTAACTGTCTCACTTCACCAAATAGAAGCCCCAAATTTCGCAAGGTTTCCTGTTGCACGTTGTATTTTTCGGCTTCAAATATCGGCATAAAAAAAGCCAGTATTGCCCGATATTTTCTGATCCGCACCCGAACCTGATGAACGCCTTCGGGATCATCGGGATTTTCAAAAAAATAATCGAAAGCATTAATGATTTCATTAAAACCATTTTTCAGAATGATATCAACCGCAGCGCCCACCTTTTTTTTTGATTTTATATTCAGGTTTGGTTGACTGCTAACAATTTTAACCGATTTTATCGGTGGTATTTCGGGGAGCAACAAACCCTTCTGATAGCGACCCTGATTTTCCATCAATAGCCGCGAGAGCTTTTCCATCATCATTTCCATTTTTACCCGCCTTTCAGATATCTTGTGAACATCACTTTTAATCTATATACCCATTAGCATCTTAATACCCACTTGCATTTTAAACCAATCAAAAACAGGAAACCAGCGCCATTGCTGATTTCCTGTTTTTAATGATGAGACAGTATGGTGGCTTAAATTATTGATTCACAAAGAAAACATAGTTCGGATTGATATAAATGACAAATGGTTCCGAGAGGTCATATAAATGATTCCGTTCTTCCCGGCTGATCTCACATTGAATATGGAAATCATCCAGACTTTTAGGCTTAGATCCTATTTTTAAATACAGCGACGTCCGGAATGGACCGTCGCTTTCATCGGCAATCCAGACCTTGAAACAGTTCTCTTCCGGGCAATCCTGCTCATTGATAAGTTTGACCTGATTCGCTCGAATTCCCATGAATCCGGTATTGTGTTCAATCTTCATTTCGGTTCGCAGGGTTATCCCCCACTCCGCTACATCCAATTGATTATCAGAAATCCGCATGGCTTTGACGATGTTTTTACAACCAGTTATTTTGGCTGTTTCCAGCGATCCCGGCGATTTAAAAATGGCATCTTTCTGTCCGAAAACTTCAAGCTTCCCGGTGTTGAAAACGGCAATATAATCAGATAAGCGATAGGCTTCCTCACGATTATGGGTTACAAAAAGAGTCAAACCCTGGTATTCTTTTAGTGATTCTGACATTTCTTTCATCATATGATTGCGGAGATGCACATCCAATGCTGAAAATGGTTCATCCAATAATAAAATATCTGGTTCAACCGCCACCGCCCTGGCCAGTGCCACCCGTTGCTGCTGTCCTCCGGATATTTGGGTGGGATAGCGTTTGCCAATATCACCCAGATGGTATTTTTCAAGAAGAGCCGTGACGCGATTCTTTTTCTCAGGTTTAGGCAGCTTGTCGAGCCCAAAAGCAATATTTTCTTCAATGGTCATATTGGGGAAAAGGGCATAGTTCTGAAAAAGGAATCCGACCTTTCTGTCCCTCATGGAAAGATTGATTTTTTTCTCTGAATCGAAGAATGTTTTGCCATTGATGATAATTTTTCCTTCATCCGGCTTCACCAATCCGGCGATGCATCGCAGTAACATGCTTTTTCCTGAACCGGAAGCGCCCAGTATACCAATGATCTCTTCCTGCGATTGAAGCTTCACATCCAGCTGAAAGCCGTTAAACTTCTTTTTTACATCAACAAAAAATTCCATCTGATCATCCTCCAACCCCCTGCCGCTCTTTCTTTTTATAGCTTTCCCAATAGTTGTTAATCACTAATACCGATAATGAGATGACAAAAATAATCAGTACCCAGATCAGGGCGACCTGCATTTCTCCACTCGAGGTGGCAAAATAGATGGCAATGGGGATGGTTTCGGTTTTTCCCGGGATACTCCCGGCAACCATCAGGGTCGCTCCAAATTCGCCTAGACTTCTGGCAAAAGTTAAAGCCGTTGCGGCAGCAATTCCCGGTCTCGCAACAGGTACCGCGACTCGCCAAAAGACCTTCCATTCAGAAGCTCCCAGGGTTCTTGCGGCACTTAGAACGTTGGGGTCAACTTGTTCAAACGCACCCATGGAAGTTTTATACATCAATGGAAACGCCACAACAATTGCGGCCAGAACAGCCGCATACCATGAAAAAATAATATTTACCCCGAAGATCTCCAGGAAATTTCCAATCGGACCATTTTTGCCAACCAATAATAATATTCCAAAGCCGACTACCGTTGGTGGCAAAACAAGGGGGAGTGTTAGAATACCATCAATTAAGCCCTTCCATTTTCCTTTATAGTTGGTCAGCAACCAGGCGATGGATAATCCCAGAAAAAAATTGATGACTGTCGCGATCAAGGTAACCTTGATGGAAATCCATGCCGGTGAAAAGTCAAAATTGATAATAATCACTCCCTTCTTTTATTATTTTTTTCGATCGTTACTCATTATTATAGTGTAGTAAATCCGTATTTAACAAAGATAGCTTTGGCTGCATCGCTGCTTAAGAAGTCCACAAACGCCTTTGCCGGGTCCTGATTGGTACTTGCTTTAATGACAGCAGCCGGGTAAACAATCGGTTTATGTGAAGCCGCTGGGGCGGTAGCCACAACTTTTACACCGCTTGAAGCTTTTGCATCAGTTGAGTATACTACACCAGCACTAACATTGCCAGTTTCTACCCAACTTAGCACTTCTTTTACATCTTTACCATAGACAAGCTTAGCTGTAATTTGATCCATCACGTTATAATAAGTAAACACGTCTACCGCATATTGACCAGCAGGCACCGTTGTTGGTTCGCCAATCCCAATATTAGCGATGGCAGGATCCACAACCTGAGCAAAATCATTAATGGTGGTGGCTGAATCTTTAGGCACTACCAAAACCACTTCATTTCCAAGGATGTTTTTTATTGTATCATCATTTAATAACGACGCATCTTTTAATGTTGTCATATCTTTGGTTGACGCTGACATAAATACATCAACTGCTGCACCTTGCTGAATTTGCTGAGCAAGTGATCCCGATGAACCAAAGTTGAGGGTTAAAGTAGTATTTGGCTCCTCTTTTAAATACAAGGTCTGAATTTCTGCCATGGCATCTTTCAAACTTGCTGCCGCTGAAATAGTTAATGCTACCGGTTCCGACTTGGTTTCTTCCTTAGCGGTTGACTGACAACCGGCCAGGGCAAAGACCATTGACAACAATGCAACCAATACAATTCCTCTTTTAAACAATTTCATTTCTTTTCTCCTTTTACTTTTTTAGTTATGTTTTGTTGTGTTTAACTGTTTTTCATTATACAAAACATAAGTACCAAAGTCAATTGATGAAATGTTTTAATTTTGTACATTTCCTCGATACATTTAAGCAAAATCACTGAATATAATAGAAAACTCTGTTTTATCTCTTTGATATTCAGTGATTCTTGTATATAATAGAAACAAGAATCAAAAGGAGGCAATCATAATGAATGACGAACTTTTATATACCCCTGAAGAAATTAGTCAAAAACTTAAAATAACTAAAAACACCGTTTATGAAATGATCAAACGAGGGGATCTTGATGCCCATCGACTTGGTAAACATCTGCGTATTTCCCAATCTCAGTTTGAAACCTATTTATTAAAATCTAAGGGCTCTGCCAATCAGTATCAAGGCATTGTTTTGTTAGAAAATGATGAGAAATTTGTCCAGGTTAATGATGTCAAAATTCATGTTCACACCGACTTGACCGGAGAAGTAAAACTCTCGATTCGGCCTGAGGATATCATCCTCAGTCTTGAACCCTTTACCAGCAGCGCCCGAAATATCTTTAAGGGTACCGTTGCTGATCTCGTCTCAAGCGACGATGGCGTTAAGGTCATTTTAGACATTGGCATTCCCATGATGTCGCTTATTACCGAGAAATCCTTGGAGAATATGAACATCAGCAAAGGTTGTGATCTTTACGCTGTTTTTAAAACCATGTCCATTAATGTTTATAAATAAAATCTAAGGGAATCATGAACACGACGTCTCATCTTGACCCGTTACATAACGTTTCGAAGCGTTGTGTAACGGTTTTTTTGTTTCTTTTTCACTTATTATAATTACTTTTATCCTGTTTGTCAATGGATACTAGTATTTAAAATTGTCAAACGTAATGAAACGTGTTATAATTGTTTTAATAATGATTAAATACTGGAGATAATTATGGAAAATAATACCGCTTTAACTGCTCAAGATGTTGCAGATATATTGAAGATCGCCAAAAACACGGTTTATGAGTTGATTAAACGGGGCGAATTGAATTCCTATAAGGTTGGCCGAAAGGTTCGCTTTACGCTCAGTGATGTGGAAGAATACATCGCCCGCTCCAAATGTATTCAAAAACCCCTGTCTGGCGAATTAATTCAGCCTACTCCCCAGCCTCAAGTTACACCAAATTCCATGCTCTCGGGGAGTGATTTTATTATCTGTGGTCAGGATTTAATGCTGGATGTTTTATCCAGTCATATCGAAAAACAAGCGCCCGGAACCCGTACCCTCCGCTCATATATTGGTAGTTACAACAGTTTGGTAGCCTTGTATCAAGGCCATGTTCAGGTTGCCACCGCTCATCTTTGGGATGGTGACACCGGAGCCTATAACATCCCCTTTGTCCGACGACTGCTCCCGGGAATTCCAACTGTAATCATTCATCTAACCTGCCGGATTCAGGGTTTTTACGTAGCTAAGGGTAATCCTAAAAACATTCACACGATCGCGGATTTAGCCCAACCGGGTCTCACCATGATCAACCGGGAAAAAGGCTCTGGATCCCGGATCCTCTTGGACGAACACCTGCGTTTACTGGGCATTAACGGTAATTTGATTAACGGTTATCACCGGGAGAGCCAGTCCCATTTTGCCGTTGCCAGCACCGTTGGCCGAGGCGGTGCTGATGTTGCAGTAGGTCAAGAAAAAGTGGCCAATCAGATTAAAGGGATTGAATTTATTCCGCTTCAAAAAGAACGCTATGAATTAGTCGTTAAAAAGGAAGATTTTGCTTCTGCACCGATTCAGGCTATTCTTGAAATTCTCCACTCGGAAGAATTCCGGCTGGAGTTTGAAGGAATCGAAGGCTATGAGATTGCCGAAATGGGAACTATTATCGCTGAAATATAAAAAAACGGCATATGCCGTTTTTTTTACGCATCACCGAGAAATCCGGTAATCTGAGTTGCTATCTGATCTGGTAAAAATCCACAATAGTCATATAACGAAGTTATATCGCCTTGCTCCATTAAGGGATTTTCAATGGCGTGAATTCGTAACTTTACAGGCATCATAGCATCATTCTGAGCGAATGCTGCCGCCAGTTTTTCGCCAATCCCGCCACTTCTGATGCCTTCTTCCAGAATATAAATTAGCTTGGGTTCACCAACCAGGGCAATAATCTGTTCACCATCAAAGGGATAAACCTTTACCAGTTTAATTAACCGAACCGGGTGCTGTTTTTTTATTAACTGAATGGCTTCGTAAGCATTACTGGTAACTCTACCATAGGTTATGATCACAACTTCAGGTTTGACCGGCTCCATTTGCTGATGTTTATCATTTGAAAAGTCCTGATAACTCAAACCGTCACAATCGGTAAAGCCGCTGCGATCGTATTGCTGCTGGGCTCCTTTGGGATAGCGAATCACCGTCAGATTTTGATCGATAAAGGCCTGATTAAAACGTGTTCTCATTTCATCATACGTTTCCGGGCTGAAGATTTCAATTCCCGGAATCGATGATAAATAGGTACAATCATAAATCCCCTGATGGGTAATCCCATCGCCGGGCACCAGTCCACAGCGATCCAACGCCATGATCAGCGGCAGTTTCTGGATGGCGGCATCATGGATCAACTGATCATAAACCCGCTGAACAAAGGTTGAATAGATGGCACATACCGGGGTTTTGCCATTGGCCGAAAGCCCGGTTCCAAAGGTGACGGCATGTTCTTCGGCAATGCCCACATCATAAAAACGTTTCGGATGAACTTGACTGAACCGATCCAATCCGGTTCCTCCGGTCATGGCGGCAGTGATTGCACAAACGGACTCATTGGCATTGGCGGCCTCTACCATGATGTCACCGAACACTGATGAAAAATTAATATCAGTATTATTTTTCTCAATTCCCTTTGTCATGTCAAAGGCACCTGATGAATGGTACATTTCGGGATGTTCTTCTGCCAGTTGGTAGCCTTTTCCTTTGACAGTATGGACATGAACCAGACAGCAATTACGCTTGCTTTTAGCTTCACTCAGTACTGATTCCAGTTTTTTAAGATCGCATCCATCCACCGGCCCCAGATAATCCAGCCCCAGATGTTCAAAAAAGTTTTCGGAGACCAATCTTTTTTTTACATGCTTTTTAATGCTTCTGGTTCCCTCAATCAGGCCATCCCCAATTAAGGGGATTTTGTGTAAAAAGGACTGGGTATGATGTTTTAAGTTAAAATAATTCTGACTGTTTCTTATTTTTGATAGGTGATTAGACAGACCGCCAACATTTTCAGAAATAGACATTTCATTATCATTTAGCAGAATAATCAGTCTTAAATCCTTGCGGGTACAATTATTTAAGGCTTCATAAATCATTCCGTTGGTAAACGAACCATCGCCCACAACAGCAATTACGTAATTTTCCTTACCATCCAGTTGATTGGCCATGGCCAGACCCAGAGCAGCTGAAATAGATGTTCCGCTGTGGCCAGCCCCAAAAGCATCCCGATCACTCTCTTTACGATTGGTAAAACCGGAGATCCCGTTCCACTGGCGAAGGGTTGAGAATTCATGCTGTCTTCCAGTTACCAGCTTGTGAGCATAGCATTGATGCCCCACATCAAAAACGATCTGATCATCCGGGTTGTTAAAGACCCGATGGATTGCCAGGGTTGTTTCAACAATACCAAGATTCGAAGCCAGATGTCCCCCATTTTTTGATACCGTTTCTAAAATTTTATTGCGAATTTCCCCGGCAAGCTCACTAAGATCACTGTATGACAGGTCTTTTAAATCCTGGGGGGATAAAACGTTATTTAGTAAAGTCAATTTGAATCCTTTCATCATTTCTACCTCTTAATTGATGCACATAATAAGAGATCATCGAAACCATTGCTCTGAATTCCAGCAATTATTTATTTGTGTAAACCCTTTCAGATGGATCTACGTATGAACTTTTATTATACCATATGAGATTATCTTTTGCTTTAATCATCTTTTAAGTGATGATCATCGGTTTTTCCCAGATGAGCACCTTTGTTTAGCAGCTGCTCAAAATCGTTGGCTGACATCGGTTTATGAAAATAATAACCCTGTATTTCATCACAGTCATTTTCCTTTAAAAACAAAAACTGTTCCAACGTTTCAACGCCTTCTGCGACAACCTTCATTTGCATTTGTCCAGCCAGATTTAAAATCGTTTTGGCAATGTTTCCATTATCGTTTATTGGATAATCTTTGATGAATTCACGATCAATTTTTAATTTATCAAAGTTTAGATTTTGTAGATATTTAAGTGATGAATACCCGGTTCCAAAATCATCAATCGCAACTTTTACACCCAAGGCCTTTATCTCCTCCAGTTCACTTCGGATACTGATCATATTCTCGACCAAAACATTCTCGGTGATTTCAATCTCCAGCAATTCCGCTGGCAATTGATATTTTTCTAACAGTTGCCTGATGATTTTGACGAGATCAGACTTCTTGAATTGAACCGGAGATAGATTTACAGCCACGACAATTTTTCGATTCGTCAATTCCATCCACTTTTTATTTTGTTTAATGGCTTCTTCTAAAACCCAGTTTCCAATCGGTATAATCAATTCTGTCCGCTCTGCCACCGGGATGAACTGTACTGGACTGACATGTCCCAGATTCGGGTTATGCC
Organism: uncultured Acetobacterium sp.; assembly: GCF_963664135.1. NCBI lineage: Bacteria > Bacillati > Bacillota > Clostridia > Eubacteriales > Eubacteriaceae > Acetobacterium > uncultured Acetobacterium sp. Next base: position 1,598,042 of record NZ_OY760905.1, read on the forward strand.
ATCGTAACAGGGCTTCAATACCGATGATTTCTTCGGTTCCAACCTGTATTTGGGGCTGATAGTGGAGGCACAACTCATTATATTCAAGCGCACCTCTTAGTTCCGTTTCCAGTTTTAAATTATTGAGGTAATTTTCTTTAATTTCCTTTTCATAAAAAACATAGGTATTATCCCCGGTTTGAATGGCATAATTTTTAGCAATATTGGCAAATTCGATGAGTTTATCCAGATCAGCACTATCCTCCTGAAAAACTGCGATGCCTATTGAAACATTTAAATAGACCTTTTCATTTTCTATTTCCACAGGCTCTTTTAAATAGGTCATTAATTTATTCAATAAATGGCCGATTTCCAATTTATCCCAGTTATTGACATGAACAATAACAAATTGGTCTTTATGAAGAATACCTAACAGGTCCTCATCTTTTAAAAATGTCTGAATCCGTTGGGAGGCTTCTTTTATTAAAAGAGCCCCAGATTTTTTCCCTAAATTATCATAAAGGGTATTAAAATTGGTAATCTGTATTACGATGATCGCCATCGCATCATATTGCTTAATAAATTTCTTGGCCTTAATTTCAAATAAAGCCTGGGTAGGCAGACCAGTAATCTCATCATAATGTTTAATCTTATTAATGGCTTCTTCGGTTATCCTGGTATTCGTCAAATCCTCAAAAACTTCCAGATAGCTACTCAATGAATCACTTTTACTGTCAAATATTTTTGAGAGCGAAATGTACTTAGGATACCTACTGCCATCCTTTCTTTCATCAAGAATTTCGCCCTGCCAATTGCCTTCTTCATTGACTTTTTTCCAAATATCGCTGTAAATAGTTTGCAATTCTTCACTAAGTTTAAAATCAATGGGTTTTTTCCCCAGCACCTCATCAGCTGAATACCCAGATACAGTTGAAAATGCCTTGTTAACATAAATAATGTTTGCCTTGGCATCCATGATCATAATGCCTTCTTTGGAATTTTTAAAGATATTCTCAGCTATTTTTTCTCTGGAGGAAGCTTCTTTTTTTAACATCAATAGCCAGGTGACAATCAGACTGATAATAAATAAAATAAAGATTAATAACACTGAAATCAGTACAATGTTTCGATTATCAACATTATTGATAATTCCCAAAGTATCCAGTGGTGCTGCGCTAACCAATACCCAGTGAAGATTTCGATAGCCTTCCAAGGGATAAATGGGGGTATAAAAGTAGAGATCTTTGCCATCATCGAAATATCCACTTACATTATTTGCGATCGCCTGCCAAATTTCTGGTTCATCCTGGCTGAATGAGACTTCTTTTTCATTTTCGTACATAAACGAAAAATCTTTATCGCTATTCTCACTTAATAAATAATAGCCTTCTTCATTCAACAACAGAATTTTCATATCGATGCTACTTTTTGAGTCATTTTCAATTTGATCCAACATATTTTGAGCCAGATAGTTTAAAATTAAAATACCCTGTCGCTCATTTTTGTCATTAAAAACAGGAATAACCAGCCGAATCAGCGGTTTGATGGGTATTTCAATTTCATTGTCTTTCATACTCAAATCCATTGGCGAAATATAAATTTCCCCAGGATTAAGCTTCATCCCTTCCTGAAAATAATATCGGTCGCCTTTATATTGCAAATCAATATCGGCTACGGATATCGTTCCGTTGTTCCCATTATTGACCCGAACTTTTTCGTTACCATCGTTTCCGATGAACCGAATGGAATCATAGATTTTTTTATTGGTCATCATATTAGAAAAAATGCGTTTTAATTCGTCCCGATTGATAACCTCTGCCGAATTACTGACATATGCCTTTATTTCACTTGAATTCAAGATAATGTTTCCATCGGAATTAATATCCTCAAAAATCGAATTGACATTAACACCAACGATCTCACTGTTATTCAGTTGTCTGATTTTTATGATATTTTTTCCATTTTCAATGTTTATGTAAATGAACATGCTTGCTAAAATGACGATCATAAGCAATCCAGGCACAAAGATTATGACAAAATTTTTCAACATCTGTTTTAGTCGTTTATTTTTAGACTCCATCATAACCTTCCTTTTGATCTTATTAATTAGCTATTCTATCTGAAATCATTATACTAGACTAACAGAAGTGATGCAATCAAATACACAAACCCTTAAAAGCCAAATCAATAAAAGCATCCATGAACTTTTTCTTCATGGATGCTTGATCTGTTAATGTAAATTTTTACCTATTTGTACTTCGGTGCGGAAGTCCGGGATGAGGATTACCGGGTCCCTTGATGTCTGACAGTGGAATCACCGAAAAGTGAGCTTCTGCAGCCAACGATTCGGTCGCATCAAAGGACCAGCTGGTGTCGGTGCTGACACTGGTACCCGCCACAAACCAGCCGTCAAACTGGTACCCGCTATTAGGAGTCACGGTTAAGGTGACGGCTTCTTCCTGCCCGAATGATCCGCCTCCGGATACTGTCCCACCTTGTTCAGGAACAGCTTTGGCAGTAATGCTGTATTTTCCCTGAACAAAATGAGCCGTATAGGTTTTACTGCCATTAACCGTCGTCTTAAAGACCGGTGAGATCGCTCCTTTAATCCGGCCATTTTCATCGGACCAGTAGCCAAAGATATAACCAGACTGAGTCGGCACGGCTGTTAGGGTGGCCGTATCCCCATAGGCGTAGGTGTTCTGACCCGTAACATAACCAGCACCTTTTGGATCCACATTAGCACTAATGTCATGGGTGGTTTTTTCAAACACCGCGGTTAAAGTCGTATCTTCAGATATTCTAAAAAGATAACTTCTGGCATTGGAAACTTTCAATCCGTTCTGATTGACCCAGTGAAGGAATTGGTAACCAGGGTATGCCACTGCATAAACCATTACATATTGGCCAGATTCGACGGTCTTTTCACCGGCAATCACATCGCCAACCAGAATTGCTTTGCCTTGTAACACCGATTGTTCAGTGACAGAGAGTTTTACTGTTGCGTTTGATTTGAAATGCGCGATCAGAACAGTATCTCCGGTAACGGTAAAGGTATAGACCGCATCTGAACTGATAACATTCCCTTTCAAATCCGTCCAGTTGGTAAATTCATAGCCATAACCGGGGATGGCTTCTACGGTTGTCTGATTCCCAACAATGGTATCCAGATGATAGCCTCTGGCGATATTGCCACGCAGATACTCTTCGGCCAAAGGAATAATCAGTGCCCCTTTCGTATTTTTAAAGGTTGCGGAAATCGTGATGGGCGCCAGATTAATCCAGTCTTCATTTAAGGTAAAGGTATAATCCAAGTCTGTCGAAATACAGGACTGCGTTCCCTGAGCATCGGTCATCATCCACCCGGCAAAAGTATATCCACTATTGGCACTGGCCGATAAATTGACGGTGTCGCCGAAATTGTAATAACCAGCCCCGGTTGCAGTTCCGCCATCATCAACGGTTACATCCACCTGATAGACATTGGGTGTAAAAACTGCGGTAAGATTGGTGTCTTTTGTCAGGGTAATGGCATCACTGCTCAACGTTGAGACCTGTTCTCCGGTGTCTGCATCCAGCCAGGCCGTAAAGGAATAGCCGGGAAAGGCCACTGCTGAAATACTGGCCTGATCGGCATCCGAAGTCGGATTATAGCCGCCTTCGCCGGAAAGCGTTCCGCCGGTAACCGGGTCAGCCATTAAAGTCAAAACAAATTCTTCGTTACTGAAATCAGCTTCCAGATTGCGGTCGGCGGTGGCTGTGAAGGTATAGTTGGGTTCCTGACTCACACATTGGCCGTTTTCAAACCAGCCCACAAATTGCGAACCGCTTGCGGGTGAAGCCTGCAGTGAAACCGCTGTACCAGCTGGATAAACCCCATCCGGACCGCTATTGGAAACACTCCCTAAGGCCGGATCATTGACCGTGGTGGTCATCGTATAGGTTTGTGGGGAGAAACTGGCGGTCAGGTCTGTTTCTGCTCTTAAGGTAAAGGTATAAACGGCATCGGAACTCAACAGATTTCCGGTTGCATCCATAAAGCCGGTAAAGATATAGCCCGCTTCCGGGGTTGCCGTTAAGGTGACTGCCTTTCCGTAATCAGTGGTTCCAGCTCCTGAAACGGTGCCCCCGCCATCAGGTGTAATACTGACATTGACAGCAAATTGTTCGAGCTTGAATTTGGCAAAAAGCACCCGTGAATAATAGGCTACAAAATCATATTCCGGGGTATCACAGACCTTTATTCCAGCAATATCGTACCATCCCACGAATTCATAGCCGTTAAAGGGCACCGCATTCATGTAAAATTCATCTTTTGTTTCGGATGTCTGGTAAACCTTATAAACCCGTCCACCTTCAAGGGGATCCGGGAAGGCCAATGCCATGATCCCTTTATGAGAAAAAGCAGCAACCAAGGTCCGGTCTTTTTCGGCCGTAAACGTATAGGTATCTTTCTTCTCAACTTCCTTTCCATTTTCATACCAGCCTTCAAATTCGTAGTCCTTCTTCTCTTCAGCTTTTAAAGTAACTGACTCGCCATTTGTTGCGACCAATCCAGTTTCAGGTATGTCTTTATCGTCAGAGGTCACCGTTCCCCCCTCAACATAGTCGCATTGGACTAGAATTGTGACCGACGGTTCGGCCTCAAAATTAGCGGTTACGGTTGTATTTTCGGTGACATCAAAGGTATAATCTGCAGTTTGCGAAACAACCGCATTATTTTCATCGGTCCAGTTGGTAAAGGAATATCCTTTTAGCGAGGTCGCACTGACCGTTACTGAGTCTGATAGTTTATAGGGGCTTGTTCCGGTTTGAGTGACCGTTCCCTGGGCAGCATCTTCGGATTCTGCTGTCACGGTAAAGGCATTTTCTTCATAACTGGCAATGTAGCTGGTATCTGCCGTCAAGTCAAAAGTATACGTCTCTGAAGTCGAAGCCGGCACATCGTCCGTCAATGCGCTGAACCAGCCTTTAAAAATATAATTATCGGTATCTGCATCATCCAGGGTCGCGGTGATGGTATGTTCTCCGGTTTGGGCTAAGCCATCTCCGGTAAAGGTTACCAGCGTATCCATTGTGGTTGGATCTGCAGTGAGGGTTACATTGGCTCCCAACTCAAACTGAGCAGTCAGATTGTGATCAGCCGCCACCGCCGTCAGTGTATAGGATTCGTCTTCGGAAACCTGGGCTTCACCTTCATACCAGCCGTCAAAAACATAGCCTTCATTTGGCGTTGCTGTGACGGTGGCGTCATTGCCGATCGTGACCTGCTGCGTCGGGGTAACCGTTCCGCCCGCTTCCGGGGTGGCACTGGTAATAATGGTGTATTGTTCACTATAACTGGCAATGTAACTGGTGTCTGCGGTTAAGGCGAAGGTGTAGCTTTCTTCGGTTGACACCGGTGCCAGGTCGGTCAGATTGACATACCAGCCATTAAAGACATAATTTTCGACTTCGGTATTTAATAAGGTCGCGGTGATGGTATGTTCTCCGGTTTTAGACAAACCCGCTCCGGTAAAGGTCACCAAGGTATCCATCGCCACTGGATCAGCAGTCAGGGTTACATCAAAGCCCGCTTCAAATTGGGCGGTGAGATTGTGATCAGTCGCCACCGCTTCAAGGGTATAGGATTCCTCCGTAGAAACCTGAACTTCATTTTCGTACCAGCCGTCAAAAAGATAACCTTCATTAGGCGTGGCCGTCACAATGGCGGTTTCACCACTGACAACTTTTTTTGTGGGTGTAACGGTTCCCCCAATTTCCGGGGTAGCGCTGGTAGTAATCGTAAATTCCTGATTGAAGTGAGCGGTTAAAACGGAACCTTCATCGGCTTCATCAACCAGAAATGAAATGCTCTTTGCCTCCGGATCATCAATCACCACGGCACCCTCACTGGTCCAGCTATCAAAAACCCAGCCCGGATTAGCGGTGGCTTTTAAGACGGCCATTTCACCGACCCGATACGTTTCGCCGCCAATTGCCGTTCCGGCATCTGCCGGCGAAGCGGTGGCGGTAATCAGGATATCCGTTTGATCATCGGGATTGTCAGGATCCGGGTCGGGATCTGGCGGATTATGATCAACAACACCGCCAGCCAATTCGCCCAAATCCTCTAAAGCTACCTCGGCGGTGTCCAATGCGGCATCAGCCAACAGCTCATCGCCGCCAAAATAGATGGCCGCAGCAATACCGGCGGCAATGGCGGCGGCCGTAGCAGCAGCGGCGATGATTTCGACGATCTTTTTGGCCTCACTGCCGGCACTTTCTTTATAAACCGCCACCACGGTTGTATCACCAGTCATATAAAGAGTTAGTGTGCCAGCTTTACTGTTTGGAGTCATACTCGTCAAGGTGTTGCCGTTACCGTCTTCAAAATGGGAAAACACATACCCAGCCTGATTTCCCTGGGAGATGGTCACCAGGGTTCCATAGGGATAATATCCCGATGGAGCTGCCTGCCCGCTGCCTTTTGGATTGGCATTCAAGGTCAGGTAGCAGGCATTCGGTGAATAGTTGGCCTGAATCGGGGTTGCATCAATGCCTGGTTGTCCGGTTACCGGATAGTCAAAGCTGGCCTTTTTACTCAGGGTGGTACCACCCTGAGTCCAATTTTCAAAACTGTAATTAGTATCCACGGTGCTGCTGATATTAAAGGATTCCCCCACATTTCGATAACCGCTGCCGGATACCTCACCGCCGTTTAAGTCCACTCCAGAAATGGCTTGATTCGGAACATAGGCATTTTCTACCATGATTCCAATGTCCTTTAAATGCAGCTTGGCCACCAGCGGGGTGCTGTCCAGCAGCTGATAGCTGAAGGACGGTTCACTGCTGACTAAAACCGGTGTTTCCTCATCGGTATACCAGCCATCAAAAACAAGATTGGCATCTACTGTTCCATAGTTAAGAGTAATGGTATCCTTAAAATTCCCACTTACCTGCTGATTGGGAAATTGAGTGACCTGGGGAACAACCCCGGGCAGCAGGTTCCGTTGATAATTATCGGTCCACTTGGCCGAAACAGGGACAGTCACGGTATATTCCTGAACAAAATCATACTGAATTGCCATCGGCTGAGTCATGGCATCGATGGTGTAAACCGAATTGTAGGAAAGCAGGGCTCCGGCACCATCGAGGTAGTCTTTGAAAATCACATTCGTCACAGCGGGATTGGTGGTTGCTGTCAGCACCACCTTATCCCCATAATTGGGGATGGTACCACTTGGTGCCAGTACCCCATTCTGATAGACATCCAATTCTACCGTACCATAGGTAGAACGAGCGGGATCGATAACACTTAAAGTGACCGGGCATTTCAGTACATCAAAGTTTGCCGTATACATGATATCTTCCGATACATTCACCACCATTTCAGGCGTCGTTACGACAGTGTCATCCAAATTGTTTGTCCAATTAACAAATTCAAAACCGGTATTAGGGATCGCCGATAAGGTCTGCTGAGTTTTATACGCAAACGTACCCCCGCCGGTAACTGTCCCCATATTAGCGGGTTCGGCGATCGCCGTAATGGTGTTCTGACTGACGTGAAACTGTCCCGTTAAGGTGTCATTTCCGATGACAGTATAATCATATGAGTTGTCGGTGGAAACGCAGATACCCTGGGCATTAATCCAGCCATCAAACACATAATTCTGTGCCGGCGTAGCGATAGCAGTAATAACGGTTCCATAATAAGGACCTGCGTTTGGATAATCACCCCAGGCTACCGTTCCCCCACCGTCCGGATCAGCGTTTAAACCCACGGTATAAACGATTTGACTGAAATTAGCCTGCAGCGATGTGTTTTGAGAGGGTTCAAAGGTCCAACTGGCATCGGTACTTAAGACTGTACCGGTTACAGAATCCGTCCAGTTTAAAAATGCATATCCAGTGTCGGGGGTAGCTGTCACCGTTACCTCCTGGCCGTATTGAATCGAATTCAACGAGGTGGTTGCGGTTCCGCCCGGAGTTTGACCAGCGACTGCAACCGTAAATGTTTTAGGTATATAATGGGCCACATAACTCTCAACCCAATCTGGTCCAACGGTGGCATCGAGGGTTGTTTGGGGATATTGGTTGCCGGCGGTATCTGTCCAATAGGCAAAATCATAAAACGACGATGTTGCTGCGGTAATCGTTTTTGTCGTATTCATCGGTGCAATGACAACCTTTGACTTTTGAGCAGCAATGGGATCGCCATAATAGATGATGGCACCGTAATCAGTAACAAAAACTGCTGAAAGATTGGCATTTTGAGTCACCGTATAGTTAAATGCCTGCGTTTTGCTGACTAACCGTCCGTTTTCATACCAACCCAGAAAATGAATGGTCGGATTAGCAATCGGGATTGCGGCATTAACGGCCACAACCGACCCATAACTAAAAATTCCGCTTGTCGGAGTAATGGTCACCTGGTTTGCTACGGCTGCCTGAGCATCCAGTTTGAAGTTCACCGAAAATGTCTTTAAAGCAAAGACCGCCGTGTAATTTCCCTGGGTTGCCGCGCTGGCCGTAAAGGTATATTGGGGATTGGTACTCACTGCCAAATTTGATCCGGCCTGTGTCCATCTGACAAAATTATAATTTGCTCCGGGTGTGGCTGACAAGGTGACTTGGGCACCATTAACAAAAGATCCGCCGCCCGTGGCAGTGCCGCCGCCATCCGGTGAGACCGTTACTGCGACCGGATACTCAATCGCCGAGAAATTGGCGGTGAGTGACATGTTCCCGGTGATGGCAAGATTATAACTGGCATTGGTTGAAATGCTGTTGCCGGAAGGATCGACCCAGCCATTAAAAACATAACCGTCTGCTGGAGTGGCCTGAATGGCTACCGTCTGACCGTAAATCAGATTGTTCGTCGTGTTGCTGCTGACCGTTCCGCCGGCGGATGGATTTGCTGTTAAACTCAATGTGTATTTGCTTTGGGTAAAGTTTGCAATCAACCGGGTGTTTTTAACCGGATTAAAGGAATAAGATGCCATGGTGCTTACCGTTTGGCCGGTGTCGCTGTCCACCCATTTTGCAAATGTATAGCCAGCTCCTGGTGTAGCCAAAACCGTTGCTGTATCGCCATAAGCCACGGTCGCGGCCGAAGTGACCACAGCTGTTCCCGCTTGCGGCGGGTTGGTTGCTGTCGAAATGGTATAGGTTTGCGGGGTAAAGATCGCCGTATACTGACCAGCCGTTGACGTACTGGCGGAAAATGTATAACTGCTGCTGTTGCTGACTACGGCCTGAGTGGCCGCATTGATCCACTGTTTAAATTGATAACCAGTTGCCGGAGTGGCTGTCAGAGTGACCGCCGAACCCAGATTGTAAAGACCATTCCCGGTTACGGTCCCACCTGCTGACGGACTTCCGGAAACCTGTATATTTGCCGCCGTCATCGTAAAGTTCGCGGTGTAGTTCGCATTACCGCTAACCGTCATTTGATAGTTTGCTGCGGTGCTCACGGTATTGCCGTTGGCATCGGTCCACTTGCTGAACTGATAACCAGGATTGGGCGTGGCTGTGATGACATGCGTCGAGCCATATTCAAATGCTCCACCACCGGTGACGTTGCCATTGCCATCACTGGTGACCGTCAGTGTATAGGTTTGCGGCTGAAAAAACAATTGGTATGTTCCCGATTGTGTAATGGGTACGCTGATCGGTCCTGAATATTGATACCAAATAGAATCATTTCCCCATGTAAAACTATAGCTGATGCAGGTATAACCCGGGGCCGGATAAGCACTTAAACTAACATTTTGGCCATAAGAATAAGTTCCTGACGTATTAGCCACCGTTCCTAATGCAGTGTTGGAACTTTCCACCGTGATCTGATAAGAGATATTATTAACTGAAACCAACAAATCGACATCATCATTTACAACAAAGGTTGCGGTTGATGTATTGTAAGCATATTGATAGTACGTCCCGTTATTAAACCCAGCCTCTATATATGCCACCGTAAAACCCGGGGCTGGCGTAACCGTCACGATAATCGTTGAACCCATCGGGTAGGCGCCACTACCGGTTTGACCATTTTCGCCGCTGATTTCCATACTTCCAAAGATCGGGTTCATTCTATTGGTTACCTGTACCGATTTGACGAAATTTGCCTTATAAGTAACATTATTAGACACTGTGAAAAGATAGCTTGCCTCAGTGCTAACCGTATTGCCGTTTGCATCAGTCCATTTGCTAAACAAATAACCGGTGTTAGGGGTGGCTGTGATCGTTGCTATTGTGCCGGATGTATAGTTTCCTCCGCCGGCTACTGTCCCATTGCCACCGCTGACCACCGCCACACTGACAGTAGCTACTGCGGTTGTGACATTTTCAGAAATATTTGTCTCTTGGGCAAAAACCAATGCTTGGGGCAATATGGTATTTAATACCAATATCAATGAAAGAAATAGTGCCAGGTTTTTTAAAAATCTCATCTTTCTTTTCTCCTCTTTTTCTGATTTGATGATTGGTATAAATTGACAAATAAAACATTTTTTATGACACGATCGAGTCAAGACTACGCGACATTGTGCAATCAATGGTTAACAGAATTTTTATACCCTTTATTAAATGCTGCAACCAATCCAGATAATGACCAAAAACTATATTTTTTATTTAATCGGCAGAAGAATACATTACTTTAATCAAATCATGAATGCGCTGTCAATAAATTTGTCTTGAATAAATCGCATTTGACAATGAGATTGTGTCACGAGCAGATCAAAAAAAATGCTCGAAGCCCCCTATAACTAAGGAGCTTCGAGCATTTTTTCTTTATCTACAGGTCTATATAACAATTAATCGTTTGTTGTACTCTTTTTCTTTTAACGAATAAATATATTTGCCGGGCGTTGTATTCGTCAGTTCATAAAAATCTCGGATCATGTGAGATTGATCATAATAACCCAATTCAATGGAAAGCTGTGCCAGATTGGCATCAAAGCTGTTTTTGTCAAACTCATTTAAATTACTCAGCAAATGTTGAAAACGCATGAGTTTGCAAAATATTTTTGGCGGCAACCCAAATTCTTCTGAAAATATTTTATTAATATATCGAACCGTATAACCAGCCTGTTCGGCCAATTCACTTATTTTAATCTGTCCAGCGGTCTCATTTATTTTTTTTAGCATAAAGTTTTTTAAATCAAGAAACTTATCTGTTGTTTGGGCTTTCTGGTAGAACTTCATATACATCTTCATGAATTCCTGAATCTGATAGTTAAAATCTCTGCTCCCCGTAATTTTATCGAATAGCTCTTTATCTTGGATCACTTCCAGAAACGGAATTTCATTTTCGATGAAATCTGACATTGCTGCATTTTTTAGATTTAAGGACAGACCTGGTAAAAATCGGATTCCAAAATAATAATTGCGTTCATTTTTGACAATTTTCGGGTGCAAAACCGTTCCACATACACTTGCATATGGTTTTTTATCGTCACAACAGAAGAGCATATCGATACATCCGTCAGGAACTGCAATTACAGAATTTCCAATCACATCATTGTTAAAACAGTAAAAATGAGAAATGCCATAGTTCATTACCACTGCCTTATAATAACGGGAGGTCGCCATCACAAAATAAGGTTGTTTGGGACTGACAATTAGTTTGTTTTGATTTGAGTTCATTCGTTTTCTCCATACACTTATTTCTGGATGTTTCAGCATAGGTGTATTATAACATATGAATATTCTATAATAATAGCTGTTTTTCAGCGTTTATTACTTTTATCAGTCCCTTCTAATTTCTTAATCTGCTACTAAAGTCGTTCCGATCACTGCGTCTGTTTCAATTTCTACCAATTGGGTGGGCCGATTGAGCATCGTTGTTCCCACCATGGTAAACAACGGTTTTATCGGTTTGAAAATCTCAGTATAGGCTTTGGCAATCTCTGGCCCATATTTCATATCTGTCGTGTAGATTTTTATCCGGATGACGTCTTCTTTTTTGGCACCAGCTTTTTCAAGCAAATCGACATGTTTTTCTAGCACATACTTTGTTTGGGCATAGGGATCATCTTCGCCATAAACGGAGCCATCCGGCAAAACCGAGGTGGTCCCCCCAAGATAAATAAACGGTCCGACTTTAACCATTCGGGAATAGCCAGCCTTTTCTTCCAACGGTGCGCCGGATGAATAATTTGTTCGTAATAAATCCATTTGTTTCTCCTTAAATCTTCGCTTTAAATCGGTCATATCGGAAGGCACTCAGATCCAGGGTTGTTTTTCCCGCGGTAGCCATTTCCGCCAAAAGCATCCCGACAGTTGGTGAGATCCCAAAGCCGTGACCAGAGAAGGCCGCTGCCAGAATGAGTCCCGGCACCTCTTCCACCGGACTGATCACCGGTACCATGTCGGCACAGACATCCATCCAGCCGGCCCAGGTTCTGACAATCTTGGCATCCTCCAGAATCGGGAAGTATTTCATAATCCCGCGACAGATACAAGGCGCCGTAATACTTGAGGTCGTTGGGGTACCATTATCTTTATTCACGCCTTCAAACCCTGATGATCCGCCAAATACGAACGAGCCATGGGTACTCTGGTGTCCGTAAAAGTCAGCGGCCGCGGTTCCCAGCATCTGATAAAACATCGGTGGCTGCGCTTCGGTTACCAGTACTTCCAGCAGTGCCTGGGTCATCGGAATATCAATTCCCAGTTGTGAGGCCAGTTCCCGGCTTTCATAGCCAGCGGCGAGGATAATGGTTTCGCCTTCATAAACACCATTCTCGGTGACGACCTGTCTTGCTTTTCCACGGATCTTGCGGATTTCAACCACGCCCTCACCGGTAATGAATTGGACCCCCAATTGACGGGCTTTGCGATAATAAGCCAGGGTCGTTAATAAGGGATTGGCATGACCGTCGGTGGGACACCAACTGGCACCGGTTACCTCTTCGGAAAGATAGGGACAGATCGCGCGCGCTTCATCCCCAGTAATCATTTTTACGTCTAAACCACAATCAACGGCATTTTTGGTCAGACCAGTCAGGACATTGAGATGGGCATCTGTTTTTCCTAAACGCAAATTGCCTTCCTGATAATACTCCACATCCATTTCCAGTTCTTCGGATAAGGTTGGCCAGATGTTTTTAATACCATACATTGCCAGTGGGAGTTCGCGTTTATCCCGGCCGGACTGTCTGACACCGCCACCGTTTCGTGATGAGCCGCCGTCTCCGATACTCTCGCTTTTTTCCAGGACAATAACAGAACAGCCTTTTTTAGCAAGATAATATGCTGCAGCATTTCCAATGACGCCGCTGCCAATAATAATTACGTCTGCATTATTTTTCATGTTATTTTCCTCATCTTATTTCATTTCTATCGTTCATTGGCTAAAACCTTCATTTCGATGGGCCGCATCGGTGCCCGAGACATGGCTGGTTCTAAATCCAATGGGGAAACCCCCAATTCTCTGGCCACAATTCCCTTGATCAGACGTCCGCAGGTTTGACCCTGACATAGGCCCATACTGGTTCTCAGGTAACGTCTGATTTCAGTAATGGTAAACATTCCGTCATGAACCGCTCTTCTTATTTCGCCTTTTGTGATTTCCTCACATCGGCAAATGATCATTTCATCATCTGCGCCAGGAATATAATCACCAATATCACGTGATCGATCATTGATTTTGCTCATTGTCTACACCTCCTGCACGTATTTGAAAAATCGGGCCTTCATTCCCATTTCGAGGGGAACCTTCATGGTCAACAAGCTGGTCCGGTCAAATGCACGTACATTTTTAATTTCCACAATTTCTGCCGGACAGATTTCTGCGCCGCTACGATCCAGAGCAATTCCTTTGGTTCCTTTTTCTGGCAGCGGTAAAAACTCATACGGAATAGTCACGGCTGTCGTGCCATCCTCGGCATTTTCATTAACCAGAAAGATCGACTGCCCAGAACAGGCGGCCACACACATGCCACAGCCGGAACAACTGGCGGTTTCATCGACCACTGGCAGGGATGTAATTTTCTCGCCGATGGTAATACATTTTTTAGCACAGGCATCCTGACAGGGATTGCAGGGAATATTCTGAGCGCATTCAATCACCGGATGAATCCCACTCGATTGGGTCACTCCCGGATAGGTCAATACTTCCTCATCCGTGAGATAGCCTTTTGTCAGCAGATTACTGGAAACCAGATAGCCTTCTTCGGTCTTTTTAACTTCTTTTCCCTTATTTTCCGGACTGAACATGCCTTCTCGGAGACTTAACAAGGCACGTTCCAGTTCCTGGGATTTTTCTTTCAGTTCCAGCGCATCAATGAAACCCAGTCGATGCGCTGCAGCAACGCCAGCAATCCGACCTTCGATCATCGCCGAGCTGGCTTCTTCGATTCCGGAAACATCGCCGGCTACGAAAAGACCGGGGATGGATGTTTCGCCATAGCTGTTGCAAGTTGGCACATAGCCACCCTTGGACGGGTTTTCTGCCATTTCACAACCGGCCATTTTAAGTAACTGAGCCATTGGGGATAACCCCACTGCCAGACAGATGGTGTCCACCTCAAATTCTTTCTCTGATCCCGGAACGACATTCCAGTTGGCATCCACCTGACCGATTGTCACACCGGTTACATAATCTGATCCATGGGCTTTGATAATGGTGTGAGACAAATAATAAGGAACCCCACAGCGTGCCACCTTGGCAGCATGAACGCCGTAGCCCCCAATTCGGGGGGCTGCATCCACCAGTGCCACTACTTCACAACCAGACTGCATTAACTGATAACTGACCACCAGACCCACGTTGCCGGTGCCCAGCATCAACACCTTTTTTCCCGGTCGGATACGATGGAGATTCATCATGGTTTGGGCTGCCCCTGCACCAATGACCCCCGGCAATGTCCAACCATCAAAGGTAATCATATTTTCCGAGGCACCGGTTGCCACAATAATGGCATCGCCCTTGAAATGGTTCACTTCACCGTTTAGCTGAACCACAACTTCCTTGTCGAGGTATAACCCCACGACTGCCGCATTCAACACAACTTCTACGCCAGCCGTTTCGGCTTCACCAAGCAGATCTTCGCCGATTTTAAACCCACGTATTTTCGCTTTATGTTCTTTTGAACCAAAAAATTTATGGATCTGCTTGAATAATTGTCCTCCGGGCTTGGCATTTTCATCAAATACAATTACCTTGAGTCCTCTTTTTGCCGCTTCTATGGCAGCGGATAGCCCTGCCGGACCTGCTCCGACTACTATTACATCATATCTTTTCATAACACTACCAATCCTTTTTATTGTCCTCAAAGCGTGTCTATTCCTACTGCTTTGCCAAAACCCCATCCTGAGTTTGAACCGTCATTCCTTCTACCAGGGGCGTAACACAGGTTCGCACATTGGGCTTGCCATCAACCACCATGACACAGTCGGTACAGCGTCCGATGGCACAAAATATGCCCCGTGGCGAATTTCCTTTGTGGGTATGACGATGAACCATCACCCCGGCTACTCGCAATGCCGCGGCAATGGGTTCTGCTTCATAGCCTTCCACTGGTTTTCCATCGAAGTAAAATGTGACCAAGCGGCCTTTATTACTTTCACCCAAAATCGGGTGTTCTGTGATTCGCATTTTTATTCTCCTTTCGGTACAAACATCTTAAGCCAGATGGGGTTTTTCCCAAAGATTCAGTTTGGTACCGATGCCTTTTTCCAGGGCTTTACGATATAGTTTGGTACCCCAGGCAATATCTTCCACAGGCATCCCACCAACCGTATAGAGGATGATCTCATCATCCGATTGACGGGCCGGGGTTCTGCCAGCAATGATGTTACCCAAATCACTGATGTCTTCTGGATTCATCATTCCTTTTTCAATGAGATCCATGTAATGAACAGCTAATAATCCCACTATTTCGTGTCGGGGGGCGGGGAGCTCTTCACTCCAGGCCTCATATAATTTATAATTATCAACCACATTTCTGGCGCGGTTTAAAATAAAGTCGTCATCAAATTTGATATTGGCTGGCATACAAAACAGTGCGCCAGGTTTAATCCAGGCTTCTTCAATATAGGGATAGGAATCCGATCCAACCGATCCGGAGGTGGCCACGCTGATGATATCGGCACCTCGTACTGCCTCTTCCATGGTATCGACGATTTCGATCGTCGTGATCTGCGGAAATTCGGCTTTGACATAATCAGCGAACGCTTCTGAAGTAACACGTCTTCGACCATTGATTTTGATGCTGTCAATGTTGGGACAGGTAACCATGAACGACGCCAAGGCAGTTCTATTCATCACGCCGGGACCAATAATTCCGACAACTTTAGAATCTTTTCGGGCCAGATATTTTGCCCCAACTCCGGGAATCGCACCCGTACGGGTGGCACTGAGAATGTTTGCTGACATTAACGCCATCGGTGCACCAGTATCTTTTTCGTTGAGCATTACCGTCAGGATGGAACGCGGCAGGCCTTTTTCTTTATTGGCAGTATTGGAACCATACCATTTCATCCCGGCCATATCGAATTCCCCGCCAAGGTAAGCTGGCATCGCCATATAACGTCGGTCCGGGCCATTCAGGGGCATATTGGGAAATGGTGATGTTTCCGGGAAAGACAGCATAATTCCGTGAGAATTCTGGTTGGCTCCACCCATGATATAATCGCCATCACTCATCAGTTTAAACATTTCAATCATCGTATCCACACATTCAGCCATGTTCTCAACCCCGGCAGCAATCATATCTGGTTCACTCAAGTATAAAAAATCAATTTTAGTATCGTTCATCATTTTTCTCCTTATTGTATTTAGTTTGGCGAGAAATGCGCGATACATTTCTCGCCTGGTTTGCTGGCTTAATCAATGCCCACACTAAAAGCGACTGACCAAACGCGGCCTAATAAAGAAAGACAAAGTAGCCCCTTTTCCATTAAGAAACTAGACTACTTTGTCTTTCTTGTCTATAACTTTACCCTATGTATACTCAATCATATTGTAAAAATCGGAACTTTTTCAAAGCGCTATTAAATTGCTCCTTTTTGTCTGATTAAAATTTCAAATTCAGGTTTTCAAATGGTTCCAAATAAATTGACAAACTTCTTCCAGCGCCTCGGTCGCTTCTGGAAACATCGGTGCCAGCAAGGGGAAGCAGTGAAACATCTCTTTCCACACTTTTATCTGAATTTCTACTCCAGCATCTTTAGCTTTTTGGGCAAA
This sequence comes from uncultured Acetobacterium sp., assembly GCF_963664135.1. Taxonomy (NCBI): domain Bacteria; kingdom Bacillati; phylum Bacillota; class Clostridia; order Eubacteriales; family Eubacteriaceae; genus Acetobacterium; species uncultured Acetobacterium sp. The sequence continues at coordinate 1,615,191 of NZ_OY760905.1, forward strand.
ACGCGTTGAATCATCCCTCAGGGTTTCATTATCTCCCACCTGAATAATTGTTGGCGGTAAACCGCTTAGATCCCCAAACAGTGGTGATGCATAGGGATGTTTAGGCTCGCCTTCGCCGATATAGTAGTCAAGATATGTTTCATTTGCACCTTTGGGTGTACAGGGATCAGCCTTCACCCGGGTCATATGGGATGCTCCCGAAATTGTCATATCCGTACACGGTGAAAAGACGGCACAGACTCTCGGCAACGGCATGCCATCATCCTTACATTTAAGAAGTGTAGCTAACGCGATCCCACCACCAGCTGAATCGCCGGCAAATACAATATTTCTAGGTTGATAGCCCTGTTCAATGAGCCAGCCGTAAATTGCCGCTGAATCATCAACGGCTGCCGGTGCCGGATGTTCCGGAGCCAACCGATAGTCAAAGACCAGGGCGTTAATGCCCAGATGTTTGACAAAGTTTCCAACAATATTTCGGTGCGATCGGGCATTGCCCATCACAAAACCACCCCCATGAAAATAAAGGACGGCTTTATCTTTGGGGGCATCTTTAATTTCGACCCATTCCGCATAAAAATCCGGATAATTACTTTCTCTATAATTGATGCTTTCGATTGGTTTAAAAAAACGGGCGGCACTTTCATCACAGTCTCGACGCAACTTTTCGATTGATGTGTTTTTATCAATCACTTCCGGGCGCAATTGCCCTTTAAATAAATGTCGATATTTCAACATGACATGCATCATTTTTGCTTTGGTACTCATATTACTTTATTCCTCTCTTTTTCTTTTAGTTTCGATTAAAAACATCGCTGCGATCACCTGATAATCCAGTTTTACTTCCTGATTATTGTTGGTGGAATAATATATTGCCAGGCCATTTATACTGGTCCAGAAAAAAATTGCCAACATTTTAGGATTCCCTGCTACAACAGTTCCTTCTTTTTGTCCCGCTTCGATTATTTCTTCGATGACCAGATAGGGGATGCTCCTTTTTTTCTGAATCAGATCCTGAGCCTCCTGAGGAATTGCCGTTGAATTGGTTGCCTGGGTAATTAACCGACAGGTATCTAAAAATGTCTGGCTGTTTTCAATGGTCTCTACCAGTCGTTCTAAGGCAAAACGAATTTTTTCACCGGGGTCGGTGTTCATATCCCGTACTGAATAAGATGCCTCAATGGTTTTATCCAATGCATCGTTAATGAGATCCACAAAGATTTCGTCTTTTGATGCATAGTAATGATATAAAAGCCCCTGAGCAATGTCGGCTTCCGCTGCAATATCCTGGATGCGGGTGGCAAACAAACCCTGTTTGACAAATTGACTAAGTGCCGCATTGCGAATTATCTCTTTGCGGGTTTCCCTGATTTTTTCATTTTGTTCCTTTGTTCGTGCCATGATGCCTCCCAAATGATATATTGAATATATATTCAATATATCATTTGGGAAAATCTTTGTCAATCATAAAGTCTGATTTTTTGTAGCAGTATTGTCCATACTCCGACCATCGTTTTCTTAGGTAATGCCTCTATATTTCAGGTTTTTCTTAAGGAAGCGTTTATTTAACATTTTCTGTGGTATTATTAAAGAAGTGATTATCGAGCGCACTTTATTCTCAAACTTTATTTTTATTTCTAATTTAATTGAATCGTTTGTCTTGTAAAGAACTTGTTCTTGTCCACGTGAAAGGAGTATTATACTCTATGAAAGAAAAAGCTTTACTCTACTGTGAAGGTCAATTTGGTGAATCCGATGGAAAAACAGCCAATGGTTTAGTCCGACGTTCTCAAAAATACCACATCACATGTGTGATAGACAGCACTAAAACAGGCATGGATGCCGGAAAAGTATTGGAAGGAACTGAAAATGGGATACCCATCTTTCGGGATATTGCCGAAGCAATTGATCAATTACCCGAAGTTCCTAAATATTTTATTTATGGCATTGCACCAAAAGATGCGATTTTATCAACCAAAGAAAGACGTATTTTTTTGAAAGCCATGTCTTTAGGCATGGATATCGTCAATGGTCTTCATGAATTTATTTCTGAGGATTCTGAATTTAAACAACAAGCTAAACATTTTCGGGTTAAACTCTATGATATCCGAAAGCCGCTAGCCAATCGCTATCTGCATCTTTTTACCGGCGATATTTTAAATGTAAAAACGCCTAAAATCGCCATTCTCGGCACGGATTGTGCCGTCGGTAAGCGAACCACGGCGATGTTGCTGATTGCCGCTCTAAAAGAACGGGGACTTCGAGCCAGTTTTATCGGTACCGGTCAGACCTCATTGATCCAGGGCGAAAAATATGGGATCGCTTTGGATGCGATTCCCTCTGAATTTATGACTGGCGAATTGGAAAATGCGGTGGTCCAGGCAAATATTCACGAAAAACCCGATGTCATTATCCTGGAAGGACAGGGCGCGCTCAGTCATCCAGCCTTTATCAGCTCCTGTGCTATTATCCGCGGCGGAAAACCGGATGCCATCATTGTTCAGCATCCACCTAAACGAAAACGTCGTGTGGATTTTGACTATCTGCAAATGCCAACCCTCTCCAGTGAAATTGAACTTCTTGAACAGTTTTCCCAATCCAAGGTTATTGCGATCACCCTCAATCATGAAGATATGAGCGAAAGTGAAGTTCATGAAACCATCAAAACCTACGAACACGAATACCATCTGCCAACCACCGATACCTTAAACTACGGTTGCAACAAGTTGGTTAAATCAGTTTTAAAAGCTTTCCCCGAATTAAAAGAAAAAATCACCAATTAAAAAAAAGCCCATGCGATTTTTTCGCATGGGCTTTTGTATTAACTATCGGGTGGCGTGATAATAGGCGTAAGTCATGGGTTCTTCTTTGCTGAAGCCGTCTCCATCCACAACCTTGCCGATGAACATATAGTGGGTTCCCAAATCAATGGTTTGTTCGACTTCACATTCAATAAAGCACAGGGTTTCCAATAAACCAGGACAGCCGGTTTTTTCTCCGGTTACATAGCTGAGCGTTTTAAACTTGTCCACCTCGCGTCCACTTTGGTAACCAAAATGTTTGATCAGATCATGATTTTCTTTTCCCAGAATCGAAACACCGAACACGCCAGATTCTCTCACATATTCAGATGTCAGGGTTCCTTTTCCAAGGCATACGCTTGCTCTTAATGGGGTGCTGGTAACCTGAATAAAGGTATTGGAAACCATGCCATTGAGCTTATCATCTTTAAGCGATGAAATAATATATAAGCCGTAGCTGACATTAAATAATAAGGTCTGCAGCGCTTCTCTTTTTTTATCGGATAAACCGTCCGGGACTTCTTCAACCAGAACAAATTTTTCTGGACCTACCCCGCAGATTGGGCATTTATCTGGTGGTGTTTCACCTATATGGATATAATTACAAACGGTACAACGCCATTTTTTCTCTTTATTAGGAACAATGACTTCGGTATCTTCGATTAAAACAAACTTATCCGGGCCCACTCCGCAAATTGGGCATTTGTCGGGAGGAGTATCACCTTCATGTACATAATTGCATACTGTGCAGCGCCATTTTTTCATTTTGTTCACCACTTTCTTAGAATTACTTTTTAGTTTATAATTATTATAATTTATAAGCAAGTTGAAGTACAGGGATAAATGCATGTTCTAATTATCATTATAACTCTTTTTTGAGCATATTCATATAAAAATTGCATTTTTTTGTAAAAAAAGGGAATATTCCAGGGTATAATTATTTATCTCTCAATTAAATCTGTATGCATAGATAGGTAGAAATATGAGAAACTATAAAGAAAACCTCAAAAAAAATATTGCTGCATCCAATGGTTTTGAAAAAGCAGATCTCGTTTTGAAAAACGCCAAGATTCTCAATGTATTTTCTGAAGAAATCATTGTCGGTGATCTGGCTATTTCCCATGGCATCATTGTCGGTACCGGTTCTTACGAGGGTATTGAGGAAGTGGATCTCGGTGGAAAATATATTGTGCCGGGATTTATTGATGCCCACCTGCATATTGAATCCACTATGGTCACGCCTTTTGAACTGGCCAAAGCCATTGTCCCTACCGGCACCACGACGATTATTGCCGATCCCCATGAGATTGTTAATGTAGCAGGTAAAATCGGGCTGGACTATATCCTTACTGCCAGTGAACAGCTTCCTTTAAATGTCTTTGTGATGCTCCCATCATCGGTTCCGGCCACCCCATTTGAAACAAACGGAGCCGGACCTTTTGTCGCCGCCGAGATGCAGCCCTATCTGGACCATCCCCGAATTCTGGGTCTGGGTGAAGTTATGTGTTTTACCGATGTCCTGGCTGGTGATTCGGTGATTCTGGATAAGCTGACCCTGTGCCGCCACAAGATTTCTGATGGCCACGCTCCCGGACTTTCGGGAAAACCGCTCCAGGCCTATGGCTGCGCCGGTATTAACAGTGAACACGAATCCACCAGTTTTTTAGAGGCTCTTGAAAAACTAAGAGCCGGCTTTTATATTCTCATTCGGGAAGGGTCCGCCGCCAAAAACCTTACCGCTATTGTGAGGGGTTTGCTTCAATATGAAGTCCCGCTGGATCGGTTTCTCTTCTGTACCGATGACAAGCATCTGGAAGATATCCATCAGGACGGACATATCCGCTGGAATATCAAGCTGGCTATCGATCTGGGGTTGTGCTCCATTAAGGCCATCAAAATGGCGACAATTAATACCGCCCAGGCCTACGGGTTGAAAAAGCTTGGTGCCATCGCACCGGGATATCGGGCCGATCTGGTAATTCTCTCGGATCTTGAAACCATGACCGTTGAACAGGTTTATAAGGACGGCGGTTTGGTTAACGACACCCTCTGGGAGGGCAAACCGCATTATCAGATCGATCCCGTTCTTCTTAATTCGGTTCACGTCCATGGGCTCACTCCTGATAAATTAATCCTTCCGATTCACGAAAAAAACCATGTTATCGAAATTGTACCCGACCAGATAGAAACCCATCATCTGATTGAAGCTCTACCGGGACAAGACGGTCTGTTTGTTTCCAATGAAAACTATGCTAAGCTATGTGTCATTGAACGGCATCGGCATACCGGCAATGTCGGGGTGGCGGCCATCAAGGGCTTTGGAATCCGTAGCGGTGCCATTGCCACCACCGTCGCCCATGACTCCCATAATATTATTGTAGCTGGTGATAATGATGAAGATATCCTGCTGGCGGTCAATCATCTGGCTAAAATCGGCGGTGGCTATATAGTTGTGTCAAATCACCAAATCATCGGTGCTGTTCCATTGACACTGGCCGGACTGATCAGTCTTGATTCGGGCGAAATGGTACAGCAGAAAGTGGCTTCACTGATTGAATGTGCCCATCAGCTCGGCGTACCAGCCTGGGTTGATCCCTTTATTACCCTTTCCTTTATGGCCTTGCCAGTGATCCCGTCCCTGCGTTTAACTGATATGGGGTTGTTTGATGTCAATGAATTTCGCTTAATCGTGGATTAACCTCTTTATCCAACTCAAAAAAGACAGCTAAGCGCTGTCTTTTTTGTTGTTCCAATTTTATTCAAATACTTTTTTGGCGATACCGGCACCTTCCCGGGCGTCTTTGCCGTAATAATCGGCGCCAATGGTTTTGGCGTATTCGGGATTTAAAACCGCACCGCCAACCATAATGGTGATGGCTGAACAGCTGGACTTGATTTCTTTGATGATTTTTTCCATGTTTTTTACGGTTGTTGTCATCAGGGCGCTGAGCCCTACTAATTTAACCTCCTCATTTCGAATGGTCTGAATGATGGTTTCAGCCTTGACATCCTTGCCTAAATCGAGAATTTCGTAGCCGTAATTCTCCAGAATCACCTTGAGAATGTTTTTTCCGATGTCGTGAACATCCCCTTCGACCGTAGCTAAAATGATTTTTCCTTTGACAACCTGGGCTTTGCCGTCTTTTAGCATCGTTTCCTTGATGATTTCAAAAGCTTTTTGGGCTGTTTCAGCGGCAAAAATAAGATGCGGTAAAAAGCATTCACCGGTTTCAAAGGCATCACCCACGGCATCCAGTGCCGGCACAATCTCATGATTGACAATATCCAGGGGTTCTCTGGTTTTTAACAGCAATGCTGTCGCTTGGGCTGCCTGATCGCTGAGACCTTCTTCGATAATTTCCCGTAAGCTTGGGTTTTCTCGTATCGTTTCTGGTTTAGTTTCATTTGAACTGCTATCTTTATAGGTGTTGGCATAGCCAATGCATTGACCATCCAATCCCCATAATGCTCGGAAGGCGTTGATGGTATCCATCATTTCCTGATCACTGGGATTCATAATCGGGGTTGTCAGACCGGCTTCCAGGGCCAGGCCTAAGAAGGTTCGGTTGAGCAGTTCCCGATTGGGCAAGCCAAAGGAAATATTAGAAATGCCTAGCACCGTGGGTACTCCCAGCTCATCCCGCAGTTTTTTCAATGTTTTCAAGGTTTCCCGAACTTCTGCCTGTTGGGCTGAAGCGGTTAACACCAGGGCATCAATGAGGATATTTTTTTTGCTGATGCCATAGGATTCGCCCACTGCGATAATCTTTTTAGCTATCTCAAAGCGATCATTGGCCAGGCTGGGAATACCTGTTTCATCCATGGTCAGCCCCAACACCAGCGCTCCGTATTTCTTGGCAATGGGAAAAATCTTATCCATTGATGATTGCTTGCCATTAACTGAATTAATGATCGCTTTTCCCGGATAGCTACGCAATACCGCTTCAATGACTTCCGGATTAGATGAATCAATCTGCAGCGGACAGTCCACCAGTCGGCTGACCGTATCAACAGCTTCTTTCATCATTTTTACTTCATCAATATCTGGCAGTCCCAAATTGATATCGAGAATATGAGCGCCGTCTTTTTTCTGATCGGTGGCCAATTGGGTTATCACCGTTAATTCACCTCGACGCAGGGATTCTTTAAGCACCGGATTGGTGGTGGGATTAATACTCTCGCCAATAATATCGATATCCTCACCCAGAATAATGGTTTTGGTACTGGAAGACACTGCCGTAAAACCTTTATCAGTTACCTGATAAAGGGGGAGATCTTTGGTGGCCCACTTCATTTTTTCAATAAATGCTGGGGTGGTGCCGCAACAACCGCCAAGAATCAAGGCGCCTTTTTTGGCTATTTGCACCATATAATCGACAAACACGTTACCATCAATGTCATAGATGGTATTTCCATTGACCATTCGGGGCAATCCGGCGTTGGGTTCCACCATAATTGGTACACTGGCATATTGAATCAGCTTTTCGATGATCGGCATCATGCCGTCCGGACCGGTAGAACAATTGATTCCAATGACATCAGCACCGGCCCCTTCAAGGATGTTAACCACGGTTTGCGGATCGGTTCCCGTTAAGGTTCGGTTATTTTCCTGATAAGTCATCGACACGATTACCGGTAATGCTGACACTTCTTTGGCGGCAATCAAGGCTGCCCGGGCTTCGCAGATGTCGGTCATGGTTTCAATGATGATTAAATCAGCACCCGCCTTGTCGCCGGCACTGATAATTTCTTTAAAAAAATCAACCGCTTCTTCAAAAGAGACTTCTCCCAGGGCTCCGATCAGGGTTCCCAACGGGCCCACATCCAAGGCTGTATAATCAGGATTCAGTGCTTTGACATTCTTAACCCCGGCCGTGACCAATTGTTCCACCGAGTAGCCGCTGTCTTTTAATTTGTAGCCATTAACTCCAAAGGTATTGGAAAGAATAATATTTGCCCCAGCATCAATATATAATTGATGAATCTCTTTGATCAACTCCGGATGGCTAATATTTAAAGCTTCCGGTACTGGACCAATGGTTTCAATGCGGTTCTGAATCAGGCTGCCCATCGCCCCATCCAGATAAAGCCGTTTATTTTTCAGTATTTCTTTTATATTCAATGGTGTGTTCTCCTTTAATTGTATTTATTAGCTTCTATTTTCTATTTACCCAATTTATCCCGAATAACTGGTTTAAAACTAAGAAAAACCTCGTCCATGACGAGGTTAATGATCTACATTAATCCCATCATTGCAAAAAATTTGCTGGTATTGGCACCGTGCTTGCGCTGGTTGCCGGGTTTCATAGGGCCTGTCCCTCCACCTCTCTGGATAGGTAAACTATTCAATTGCTTTTGTGCATGATACACTTCAATTTTTTCTTTGTCAAGTAAATAATTCTCTCCCGATCTTTCAATGCGAACTCTTTTTCTTTAGAGTTAGAATTATATCAAGCAATCTTATCCGGTATTTTTTCTAAACACTGCTTAGAAAGTAGCAATCAATGGTTTAAACTAGCGCAAAATATTTTTTTAATATAAGTATTACTTTTTTCAAACGCGAGCGTTATAATATCATCAATCATATATGCATACTACGAAATTTTAAAAAAGAGGGAAATATTGTGGGAAAAAAAGTTTCAAAAACAGCACTTATCACCGGAATTAATTTTATTATTTATGCCCTGGCGCTGACCATCGGTTCGAAAACCCTGTACCCGGGCTGTGACCCGGCGATGATGATGAAGTATACCCAGTCTTTAATGTTCTTTTCTGGATTGGCATTGTTATTGGCATTATTGGTATTGTTAATTTCTTTATTAAAGCGGATATCTATCGAATTGTTGCCAGCATTGTCGGCATCATCTCCGGGACCTTCACGTTTTTGATTCCCGGCGTTATTATTGGTGCCTGCAGGATGGAAACCATGCCTTGCCGGGCCTTAACCTTTCCGGCTATCTATGTTATCTCTGGAATCTTTATTGTTGTCACCATCGTAAACATTGTCTTATTATTCAACTACCAGAAAGCTGAAACAACACAATGAACAGGCCGGTCTTGTTTAAAATTGCCGGGAAAAATCTGAGATATCGCATTTATCGGACCGCGGTCATGGTTTTTTTTGTGATGCTGCTGTCATTTACGATGTTCACCGTGTCCATCATTTCCACCAGTACCGAAAATGGTTTAGCTAGTGTGGTTGATCGATTTGGTGCCGATATCATGGTTGTTTCGGATCAGGCTGAAGAAGCTGTCTAAAAATCGCTAATTCAAGGAACTCCCTGCACCACTTATTAGGTATTGTAGTTGCTTCAATCATTGTGTTGCCATTTAAGGTGAAAATGTCTTTGAGCTGGCCACCGACCGGCTGGCCAGCTATTTAAATCAGGATATTGCTTATATTATGCAGGGGGATGGACTGTTGCACAGTCTCAACATTACTGAAAATATTGCTCGGGTGCCATACCCTGCACCAGCATAAAGATGTATCGCATGAAAGAATTATTCATCTGGCCCAATCACTGGGAATTGAAAAGGTCTTAGATTCGTATCCATCTCAGTTATCTGGCGGCGAAGCAAAACGGGTCGCCAATGCCAGAGCGCTGCTTGATCAGCCCAAGCTGATCATTGCCGACGAACCAACCTGTAACCTTGATCCCCGTAATGGCGAAAATCTTCTGGAAATTTGCAGAAGCTTGTGTGCCAATGGTACGGCAGTGATTTTCAGAAATAACCGATTACGAATACGTGTTTGACGATCAGTTAAATGAAATAATGGATCTCTTACTGGACAATTGATACGCTTTTTGTCTATTGAGCAATCGATTGATGTTCAGCACATTTCAATTTCTCCCCAGGCGCCCAATTGATCTTCAATAATGATTAATACGCCCAGTATCTCGGGGATATTTCGCGCCCAGGCAAGCCCTTTTTCAACATCAGCCGGTTTTTTAATGCGATTGCCCAACGCCGTCGCGACCGCATCGGCCAATGGGATATTTTCGCTGAGGATGGTCACCGCATCGGCTTTTCCAAAGCTCAGAGAATGTCCCATGACCCCAGAAGAGGTACAGACGCCCAGCGGTTTTGCTCGGGGGTTTATTTTTATCCCCAGGTCCGAAAAGCAGGGATTGCCGGTGTGGATGGCAATGCGCCGTTGTTTGAGGGTCTTGATCAATAAATCTCCGCCATTTTCGACGATAATTTCCGCGGATGATGCTTCCAATATGCGGCCAATATATTTAGATACCGCCCCAGCCACCGCGGCCATCGGTCCCACTCCGGCGATTTTTCCAGCCGCCAGCATATCTGCAACAATCGGTACGGCGTACCGATCCAATTCCAGCGGGATCAGGGACGCTATAAAACCCGGATGGGTCTGATTGTAGTCAACAATCGCTTGCCGCAGTTTTTTTAATTCAGTAACGACAATTTGAGGTAAATCCGCTGTCATCGTCTGATGCTCAACTCCAATAAAAAGGTCCGATTCGAATTCGAGGACCTGGAAATATTCCAGGTCCTCGGCTTTCATTTGCTTTCGATACGTTCGGGCTTCATACATCATACTCAGATAATCGCGTGAATGGCCCGCATCGGACAGGCTTTTACGCACAGCAGACATTCCAGACATTTGTCATCGTGATGAACCAACGACCAGTCCGCTGTCATTTCCAGAGCTCCAACCGCACAGACGGCAGTACAGGCACCACAGGAAACACACTTTTTCTCATCAACTTCAACGATTGACTGAATATCTTTAACGCCGATCTGGTTTTGTCGTAAAAAAACAATCCCGGCTTCGATGTCAGCTTCCTCACCTTTGATTTCCAAAAGGAGGGTGCCTTTGACATTGTCATCAATATAGGCTTTAAGAATATTAAAGTCCAGATGATAGGTTTTGATTAATTCCATCGCCATTGGCTGACCAGTGGCTTTCTGGGGAAAAGATAGTAATATTTTTTTGGTCATCATCGGGATTCTCCTTCCTTGATTTCAAGCCCCTTAATGGTATTTCCCATGGGGAAGCTTTGAATCGGTTCCTGAAGGAAAAATTCGCCTTTTTTAATCCAGTTGGTGAGTTCCTCAGCAATTTCGCGAGCCATTTTCAAACTTGACAACGGTGAAGTCTTGATAATTTTGCCGTTAATATCCACTGAACCACTACGAAGCTCGGCATAAGAGACTTTTTTCAAAGTTGGTTTGGCTTTTTTGGGCACGCTGTAGTCAATAACATTCGTGTAAAGATCCTTATTCTCAACCGATACAAAGGCCATGATTTCTTCATTGAGAATTGGAATCGGAATGCCCACCCCGACAAACATGGAGGTCCCGTAACCTTCATAGACAGCTCCACGAATGTATTTAGGGTCCATTTCTTTCATGTTGCCAATTAGCGCCAAGGTTGCACCGGGGGTCTGGGGATAACCCTTGTCATCCCGGGGACAGGCGGTATTAAATTGGGTTCCCATCCAGGAGACATGTCCCTGGGCACCGCCAAAAAAGATCCGGGTTCCCATGCCAATGGTTTTAAGTAGCGGATCATTAAGTAAGGGACTTAATTCGCCTGAGGTGCTGTAAGTAATATTGCCCATATTTGGCTGTAAAATCCCCATATAAGTATAAATACGGTGGCTTGAGGCATTAATCGCCGCATTATAATTCTGGTATACATTTCTCGGATTAAATAAATAGGCTTCGTTCAGATCTTCCAGTTTCACCCAGGTATCCAGTTCTTTTCTGGGATAGCAGTCGGTCCCCTGGGATTTTGCCACTAGATGGACTTCTTTGCCGGCAATCAGATCATGAATAACATGGGCGCCGCCATATTCGATGCCTTTATCTTGAGACGGCTGAGTCGCACCTAAGTAGGTGTCCACAGCGGCCAGACCGCCATAAGCTTCAACCCCATTCATGGTGATCTCACCCATCCGGATCGGTGGATCTGAGTGTCCAAAATTAAGAAACGCCCCGGATGAGCACATCGGGCCAAAGGTTGCGGTTGTGACCACATCTATATATTCGGCAGCTTCTTTAACGCCCCGTTCTTTTACGATGTCGATGACTTCTTCTGCTGTGACAACCACAGCCTCGCCTCTGGCGATTTTTTCGTTGATTTCCTGATAGGTTTTTGCCATTTTCCCCTCCAACAATTATTCTAATTCATTCGCTAATTTATTCACTGATTTATGACGTGCTGATTTACACCATGGTATTGAGATAAGCGTTCATAAAGCCGTCCAGATCGCCATCCATGACGCTGCCGACATTGCCGACTTCGACATTGGTGCGGTGGTCTTTGACCATGTTGTAAGGATGGAACACGTAGGAACGGATTTGGCTGCCCCAGGCGATTTGGCTATAGTCGCCCTTAATATCTTCAATATGGTCCATCTTTTCCTGTTCCATGATTTCGACCAGCTTGCCTTTAAGCATGTTCATAGCAACCTCTTTGTTCTGATGCTGGGATCGTTCGTTTTGACATTGAACCACAATCCCGGTTTTTAAATGGGTAATCCGGATAGCCGAGTCGGTGGTATTGACGTGCTGTCCGCCGGCGCCGCTGGAGCGGAAGGTGTCAATCCGAATATCTTCCGGCAGGATTTCAATCTCTACCGATTCATCCACTTCAGGCATCACATCCAGTGACGCAAAGGAGGTATGCCGACGGCCGGATGAATCAAAAGGTGAGATCCGCACCAGGCGATGGACACCCCGTTCGGTTTTTAAATAGCCATAGGCATTGATCCCTTCAATCAGGAGTGTGACACTTTTGATGCCGGCCACATCACCAGGCTGTAAATCCAGGGTTTTGACCTTGTATTTTTTCTTCTCCGCCCACCTTGTATACATTCTCAGTAACATTGAGGCCCAGTCCTGAGACTCCGTTCCACCAGCCCCGGGATGGAGAGAAATAATCGCATTATTGCTGTCAAATTCCCCTGAAAGCAAGGTCTCCGTCCGAAAATTGTCGAGATTCTCGTCAAGTTCCTTTATCGACGCACTGAACCCTTCCAGCAACTCCCCTTCTTCGGCCAGTTCCAGCATAACCATAATATCATCCAGCGCTTCAGCCAGTTCATTAAAATGATCGACCTTGATTTTAATCAGCTTCTGCTCTTTTAAAACAATTTGCGCACTTTTCTGATCATTCCAGAATTCGGGATTCTCGGTTTTCTTTTCTAACGCTTCCAATTCTTTGACAAGCCGTGGCAGGTCAAAGTGAATTCCCCATTTCCTTTAGTTTCGTTTCCATTGCATTGATGACCTGTTTTTCTTCATACAAATCCATCATCGCTATCACACCCCTTCTTATTTAACTTTTATTAAACTACCTGCTGAATTTAAAGCACCGAACAAGGCTTGCTTTGCGTTCAGTTTCCACAACCATAAGAAATCGCTATGCGAATTTCTTATGGTTCGCGGGCAGTCGCCAACTACAAGCAAGCTTGTGCTTGGCTCGTTGCCTTCGCGAAAATTATTTTGTAACGTGTAGGCGAACAGGCGTTAGCCTGTACGCCGTACAATGTAAAAATTGTTTCGTGCGAAACGGGACACAAAGCTCTCGGTACTTTCGCAATTATGGCTTATGCGCCACAGCATTTCTTGTATTTTTTTCCGCTGCCACAGGGACAAAGATCGTTGCGGCCGACCTTATTCTGGGCACTGGCCGGACCGGCAGGTTTTCCCTCAATTTCATTTTCGTTGGTTTTCATCTGACTGAAATCAACAGCTTTTACCTGTTCCTCTTCAGCCGGAACCACCTGAATATTCAGGTTGAAAAGATATTTAACGGTATCTTCCTGAATTCGCATAATCATGTCGTCAAACATGTCAAAACCTTCTTTGGTATACTCTTTAACCGGATCATTCTGTCCGTAGGCCCGAAGACCAATCCCTTGTTTGAGCTGTTCCATGTTATCGATGTGTTCCATCCAGGCCGCATCAACACTTCTAAGCAAAATCACCCGTTCAATATTCTGTAACTGTTCCAGCCCCAGTTTTTCTTTTTTGTCTTCCAGCACTTTTCGGCATTCGCCTAAAATGGTTTCAACTAAAATTTCACGACTGTCCGGTTTTTCAGGCAGGCATACCATTTCCTTTGGCAGTACATTGGCTTCCAGATGCTTGTGTAAGCCGTCCAGATCCCAATCGTCATAATATTGGCCATCACCGGTAAACATGTTGACATAAGCATTGACCAGGGTTTCAGTCATACTCCAGATTTCATTTTCCATGTCCTTACCGTCGATAACCTGTTGACGTTGTTCGTAAATCAGTTCCCGCTGACGGTTCATAACATTATCGTATTGGAGCACGTGTTTCCGGATATCGAAGTTTCGGCCTTCCACCCGTTTCTGAGAATTTTCAATCCCTCTGGTCAGCATTTTATTTTCAATCGGAGTGTCTTCATCCAGTCCGATGGTTTCGACCAGACCCTGGATTTTTTCAGAACCAAATACCCGCATCAGATCATCTTCCAGAGAGACAAAAAACTGAGATGAACCCGGATCGCCCTGACGACCGGCCCGACCACGGAGCTGGTTGTCAATTCGACGACTTTCATGACGTTCAGTACCGAGAATATGAAGCCCACCAAGCTCAATGACCCCTTCGCCGAGAACAATATCGGTACCACGACCAGCCATATTGGTTGAAATGGTTACCGCGTCTTTTTGTCCCGCATTGGCGACAATTTCTGCTTCTTTTTCCAGGAATTTTGCATTTAAGACATTGTGTTTAACGCCATTACGTTTTAAATAACCGCTGAGGAGTTCTGATCTTTCAATGGAAATAGTCCCAATCAAAATTGGCTGTCCAGTTGCGTGGCGACGTTTGACCTCTTCGGTGACGGCCAGAAACTTGCCTTGTTCGCTTTTATAAATTAAATCGTTCAAATCTTCTCGGATCAGTGGTTTATTAGTGGGAATGGTTAATACGTTGAGATTGTAAATGGTCTGGAATTCATCTTCTTCGGTTTTGGCGGTCCCGGTCATCCCGGATAATTTATTGAACATTCTAAAATAGTTCTGGAAGGTTACCGTTGCCAAAGTTTTAGATTCACGATTTACTTTGACATTTTCCTTGGCTTCAATGGCCTGGTGAAGGCCATTGGAATAGCGACGTCCGGGCATTAAACGTCCGGTAAACTCATCAACAATGATGATTTCGCCATCCTTAACCACGTAGTCCCGATCTTTAAACATCAGGGTATTGGCATGAAGCGCCTGGTTGATGTGATGCGAAATTTCCATGTTTTCCATATCCGCCAGGTTGGTAAGGTTAAAATAACTTTCGGCTTTGATAACCCCTTCATCGGATAACATGACGGATTTAGCTTTTTCATCTTTGATATAATCATCAGCCTTAAGGCCCTTTGCAAAACTATTCGCCAACGCGTAGAGTTTGGTACTCTTATCACCGCTGCCGGAAATAATCAATGGTGTTCTGGCTTCATCCACCAAAACGCTATCGACTTCATCGATAATGGCAAAGTTCAGTTCCCGCTGAACCTGTTGAATTTTGGCAGATGCCATATTATCCCGCAGGTAGTCGAAACCGAATTCGTTATTGGTTCCATAGGTGATATCACAAGCATAAGCATTCTGTTTTTCCTGAAATGATAAGCCGTGAACAACCAACCCGACTTTCAGACCCAGAAATTCATGAATTTGGCCCATCCACTCACTGTCACGTCTGGCCAGGTAATCATTGACGGTGACGATATAAACACCGCGACCATCCAACGCATTAAGATAAGCGGGCAGGGTTGATACCAATGTTTTACCTTCCCCAGTTTTCATTTCGGCAATGTTACCTTCATGAAGTGCCATACCGCCCAGTAACTGAACCGGGAAATGTTTCATTCCCAATACCCGGGCACCCGTTTCACGAACAGTGGCAAAGGCATCTACCAATAAATCATCAAGGGTTTCGCCCTGAGCAAGTCGTTCTTTTAGTAAAAGGGTTTGACCTTTTAACGCATCATCACTCATCGCCGCGAAACGGCTGTCGAGTTCCAGAATCTGGTCCACCTTTTTTTGCATGCGTTTTAATTCTTTTCTATTACTATCAAATATCTGATCTAAAATTCCCAATACGTTCACTCCTTCATAACTTTTTCACTATATTTATACATTAAACTTTATTATAACATAATCTCTTTAATGAAACTTTATATAATTGAAAAGGGACTGTATTTTTTTATACAGTCCTCCGGATTTATTCTTTTATTTGTATTAAATACATCTATTAAATGCTGCATTAAATTTATGTAAATTTATTTTTTCTTGCGCCAGAAGGCCACATCTTTACCATCGAGTTTTAATTCAACCAGTTCATAGCCAGCTCGTTTTCTTTCATCGACAGTTTCCTGAAAATTTTTCCGCTCATCATCATTCATATTTGCCAGCATCTTTTCCTTGTCTTCGTCGGAACTTTTGTAAACACGCCCGACCACAGACTCAGTGACTTCTTCAATTTCCTTTAAGGGAATCCCCACATCATCCCGGGGTGAAGCACTCATTAGTGTTTCAGCTTCACGACTGGTTTCACGCATCAGTTGCTTGCGTCGCTCGGCTTTTCGTTTTTCGTCTTCCAGATTAAGTCGTTGCCAGACCGTTAGCATTTCATCTTCTGAATATTCTTCATCATCGTCGTCTTTGCTTTTTAGACCACTGTCAAAAGTACTTTTTTCACTACGCAATAGAAACGGCTGATCGAGATCGGTTAACTTAAAGCTTTCGACAATTCTTAAATCCGATTCGGGGACTGGGTGGGGTTCGCCGTTGGGATCGCTGAGCGACTTGGCAACCTTGTTCAGTTCCATTTCCCGCATTTGAAGAATTAGCCGTTCTTTTTCAACGGCCAGTTTTTCTTCATAATATTTCTTGGTAAAAAATCCCGCATCATCACTGTTGAGGATCTCTTCCATATCAGCAGCTTCCATTTCTTTTTCGCCCTTGATATAGGTTCCCACTTCCTGGATATTGCTGATAACTTTGGTGCTGCCGTCATCGATTTCTTCGATCACCCGGGTTTCCTGAGCACTGTTGTTACTGATAATAATCTCTTCAGTTTCGGTTCCAATTTCTGAATCCACCCCTTCCAGGGCGGCAGGGAGGAGTCTGGTTTCATAGCTATCTTTTATCTCAACTGTTTCATCCGTATTAAATCCTGCTTCGGGGAGAACCATGGTAGCATTTTCGTCCCGATCGCCACGAATACCGCCGGTAGCTGCCATATCCCGATAGTAATCTTCAATATCTTCCGGCTCATCATAGCCTTCCTGATAGCTATTCTGAATCGATACACCGTCGATGCCATTATCTTCATCATCACCAAAAATACCCTCATCTTCACCACGATCATTTCGTTCCTCAGTCATAATTGAGGCTTTTTTGTTCATCACATATTGGATAAACCCAATTAAACCAATTAGCGTAACGATGGTGCCCACTGTCACACCGGCAACCGATCCGTAAAGACTCATGATCATGGGAACGTATGGGACCGGAATCGGCAGATTAATGCCCAGAAACCATAACAGGGTATTCGGTTGAATCAATGCGTACAGTGCACTTGTTCCTTGAGTAATCTGCTCACCAAAAGCGGTGGGCAGAATATCGATAACACTCTGGGCAACTGGCATGTGTCCCCCATTAATAAAAATCACCACAAAATTGGAAGTAATTCCAACGGCCATTAAAATAACCCAGAAATCGTCTAGATTGAATACCAGCATCACTAAGATCAGGATGTAACTTGCAAAATTGACTATCTCCAGATAGGGTTCAATCAGTGCAATACCGCCGGTGTAAATGTAAAGATGCAAGGCAATTTGTAACACCAACCCTAAAATTCCTACAGGTAACAAGGAAATTTTTCTGACTTTAAAGCCGCGTAGACTTCCTCTACGTATTTTCCCAATTAAAAAACCTAAAATAATCGCAATTAGTATTAACATATTTGTTTTAACCCCACTATTTATTTATAATCATTTCTCTTTATATTATTAGGTATCCTCATCTATGTTTATGCTTAGATAAATAAACCTGAATGCATATAGATCTATTTTAAAACAAAAGAAAAGTTCTGTCAAAACTTTATGCCTAAATAATGCCCAAATTCAAAAATAATTTAAACTTATAAATAAAAATCATTAAAAACACCCCTTAAATCGATTATTCAAGGGGTGTCCGTCATTCATTTCAGTTTTTTCTTAAGAAATTTTTAGAAAGTTGGTTCAATTAAACCATAGTTTCCATCTTTTCTCATGTAAACAACATTGACATCATCGGTATCTCCGTTGAGAAAAACGAAGAAATCATGACCAAGTAATTCCATTTGTAATGTTGCTTCATCCACATTCATGGGTTTGACTGCAAATTTTTTGGTTCGGACAACCTTAGGTTGGAAGATCTCATCTTCTGCGCTGGCTTCAATCCCATCCAAATTAAATTTAGTAGCTTCATCCTGATTGCGTTTTTGTAATTTCGTTTTATGTTTTCTGAGCTGACCTTCAAGTTTATTAACAACATCTTCGATGGATGTCACCATATCCTCAGATCTTTCTTCTGCTCTTAAAATGGTCTTTCCAACAGGAATAGTTACTTCCAGCATTTGATAATTTTTTTCTTTGCTGAATGTTGCATAAACTTCTGTTTCCTGACCAAAGTAGCGATCAAATTTCCCTAACTTCTTTTTTAATGTTTCTTTTAAACCTTCTGATACATGCATATTTTTTCCGTAAATTGTGAATCTCATAACGACAACTCCTTTCAAAAGGTCAACCTTACTCGTTTACACTTACAATTAAGTGCTTTCAAGTGTATTCTTATTATACCCAATAGTATCCCATTTAGTCAAAATCATTTGTGTCAAATTCTTGTCACGAAATATCATCTAAAAAAGATGGTGTTTAAAAAGGCTGTCTCAGTTGACCTGGTCTTTTCCCCCACACTCGCCAGCTGGAAGTTTAGCTCAGTGTTCGCATCACAACTCCTTCTCTCGGTGTACCCGGCTGGACTTACTTCTAAGACGCACCATGATCAACAACTCTCTATTGAATTGTCTTACGTGGATCGCTTCGCCTGCATCTGGCATCGACTTTCAACCACAAACCTGAGACAACGTCTATTATAAGTACAGACTTTAGAAAATGTCAAGCGAATTTCGGATCGTCATGCTTATGACTGTTTTTAGGGGGCTGTTTTATATGCTGCATTATGCTATAATGTAGCGTATAAATACTTATGGAGGTCTCTATGTTTTTGGGTATTACGGCAGTCTTATCAATCCTTATATTCATCGTCAACATTTCTCTGACGTTCACCATTATCTTTCTGGAACGAAAGAACCCTCAAAGCACCTATGCCTGGTTATTATTTCTGTGGATGGTTCCGATCATCGGTTTCTTGTTCTATATTCTTTTTTCTCAGAATTTAACAAAACGTAAAATTTTCAGATATAATACGCCCGAGCATATCCAATATCTTCATCTGTTGAGACAACAGCAACGATCCCTTTCCCGGATTCTATCCATCGATCCTGACAGCCCCATCGAAAAATATCGACATTCCATCGAATTTCATTTGAATGTCAGCGAATCTCTTTATACCAATAATAATGAAATCACCATTTATACGGATGGCTATCAAAAATTTGATGCCCTTTTTCATGCCATGGAAGAAGCACAATCATCGATTCATGTGGAATACTATATTATTAAGAATGATACCCTGACCCTGAAACTTTTTGATATCCTTACCCGGAAAGCCCTGGAAGGGGTGGAAGTACGGCTGCTTTTTGACGCCATGGGGGGGCGTTATATTCCAGATTCAGTGCTTGGTGCCTTTATCTCAGCTGGTGGTCAAATCGGAGAGTTTTTCCCTTCCCGCTTTAAAATGTTAAACCTCCGGGTCAACTACCGGAATCACCGGAAGATTGTTGTGATTGATGGCTCGGTTGGCTTTGTCGGTGGGTTTAACATTGGCAACGAATACCTAGGTCTTGATAAAAAAATGGGTTATTGGCGTGATACCCATCTAAAAATAATCGGCTACGCTGCTTATGAACTCCAACTTCGGTTTCTGTTAGATTGGCGCGCCAGCTCCAATGAAGAACTGCTGATCGATGACGAGAAACTTAACAGTTTCTTCCCAACGATCCCACAAAAACCGGGTGCGGGCATTCAGATCGTTTCCAGCGGTCCAGACAAGATCAGTCAACAAATCAAACAGGGGTTTTTGCGGATGATCAATAATGCGGAAGACTATATTCTCATCCAGTCACCCTATTTTGTGCCCGACGGAAGTATTCTGGAAGCGTTGAAAATCGCCCTTTTATCTGGCATAGATGTTCGCATTATGATTCCTAACAAACCCGATCACATTTTCATCTATTGGGCCACCTTGGCTTATGTCGGTGAATTGATTGAATTCGGTGCAAAAATTTACATTTATGAAAATGGCTTTCTCCATGCTAAAACCATTGTGGTTGATGATTCGGTGTGTTCAGTTGGTACTTGTAATTTTGATATTCGTAGTTTTAGTTTAAATTTTGAAACCAACGCTTTTATCTATGACCGAAAAGTCGCCATCCAGCTTAAGGATATTTTTGTCGAGGACATCAAAAAATGCACGTATTATAATAAAGAGCTTTATCGCCGGCGCAGTCGCCGGGTTAAGATCAAAGAATCCATTTCGCGATTATTTTCGCCATTGCTTTAGTTTTATCTGATCTTTATAGATTACTCCCTAACAACATCGGTTTATTGATAAATCGATGTCGTTAGGGAGTTTTTTAATTATTTTTAAAAAACGATTGACTGCTTATACTATGTGTTATATAGTATTATGCGAAGGGGGGTATTTAAATGGACATACAATTAAAACGCGGTCTACTGGAAATCTGTGTGCTGACCGTTCTCAATCGTGGCGATTCCTATGGTTATCAGATTATTAAGGATGTCAGTCCTTATATCGAAATATCTGAATCTACGCTTTATCCGATCTTAAAAAGATTGGAATTAAACCAGTGTGTGGTTGTAAACTCAGTAGAGCACAACGGCAGACTTCGAAAATATTACAAAATAACCGAAACTGGTCGTAATCGCATTGTTGATTTTCTCGACAATTGGAAAGAAGTTATGACGGTTTATAATTTTATAACTGAAGAAATGAGGTGTTATACAGATGAATAAAACAGAATTTTTATTAAGTCTGGAACAAAAACTTGTTGCCCTGCCCCAAAATGAAATTGAAGTCACCCAGGGGTTTTATTCGGAGATGATTGATGACCGGATGGAAGATGGCATGAGTGAAGAAAATGCGGTGGCTGCCATCGGTGATATTGATACCATCGTCCAGAATACCCTCCTGGAAATGCCCCTGCCAACCCTGATGAAAGCAAAAATCCAGCCCAAAGCCGGATTGAAGATTTGGGAAATTGTCCTGATTGTGCTTGGCTTCCCACTCTGGTTTCCACTACTCGCAGCGTTTTTTGTGATCATTCTCTCTGTTTATGTGTCAGTTTGGGCTGTTATTATTTCACTTTATGCATCGGTTGCAGCATTTGTGCTCAGTGGCGTGGCTGGCATTCTCAGTCTCTTATTTGCCCAAAGCTTTCCCGCTGGACTGCTGATGTTTGGTTTATCGCTAATCTGCATCGGAATTGGTGTGCTGGCTTTTTTCGGTGTCACTAAGCTGTCAAAATGGCTAATTGGCCTGACCGGAAGATTTCTCCGGTGGGTTAAATCATTGTTTATCAAGAAGGAGCTCGTATAAATGGAATCAAATAAAAAAATAATAATGCTGGTCGCTGGTGGTTTAATTATAATTGGTCTCGTGATTGCTTTGCTGGCTTTTATTCTGGTCGGTTTCAATTGGAATTCCTTTAACACCAGTCTGCCTGATGAGCAAAAGAGCTACAGTTATGATCTGGCCAGTGTTTCCAGCTTGACGATCAGCGAATTAGATGCGGATGTCATCATTGTCGGAACTGATGATGACAAAATAAAAATAACCTGTTATGAAAATAAAAAGGATGCTTACACCATCGACCTACAGGCCAATGGGAATCTAAATGTCAACCGCTCTATTTACAAACATTGGTATGAATACATTGGTTTTAATATCAGCAATCAAAAAAGAACCCTGACTGTCGCTGTTCCCCGGAAATTCACTGGACAGATCGAAGCTTCCACGATGAGCGGCAATCTTGACCTGAGCGGCTTTGAATCTTTGGATGCCGTTGGCGCCAGTACTGCAAGCGGACAGATCACCTTGAAAAATGTGATTGTTGCCAATCAAATTAAGGCTTCTTCCATGAGTGGCAACTTTGATCTTGCCAATCTTCATGCCGGTAAAGACGTAGATCTGAATACATCCAGCGGCGAAATCCAGTTCAATACCGGCAAAATTGATGGTAACCTGTCAATCTCTTCACTCAGCGGCAATATCGATTTAGCTGATACCACTATCAACGGCGATGGCGCCTTTGAAAACAGCAGTGGCAAGGTGAACTTCAATCGACTTGCCGCCAATAATGTTTCCATTTCCACTCTCAGTGGCGATGTCCAGGGCAGCATCCTCGGCGATCCCGCCAATTACAAAATCACGGCCGACAGTCTCAGTGGTCGAATTGATATCCCCAACTCCGGCAATGGAAAAATTGCTGTTGATATCTCAACCAGTAGCGGTAATATTGCTATCGAATTTGCCGCGGCTAATTGAATTATTTATCAATTCATCGAATTATTAATCTATTGACTTCCTAATTAAAAGGGACTCACGCAAATTTTTGATCATTTGCATGAGTCCCTTTATTGTTTTTAGAATCTAAAATCCCGTTTGCCGGAATTCAGCTCGGTTAAATGCGCTGTTGCAATGCCTCTTACCTTATCGTTAGGGATCGAAGCCAGTTCCCGGGCAATGGTTTTTTCGCCATTTAATTTGGTCTCCGGAGCAGCATAGTCCTCCAGATATTCTTTGAGGGTCATGATGGCGTTGGGTTGACAGCAGTTGGCAATCTGGCCGGATTTAACCAGTTGCATAAAGCGGTCACCGGTGCGGCCTTCCCGATAACAGGCGGTACAGAAGCTGGGGATATGTCCCATTTCCAACAGCCAGTTGACAATTTCATCCAGTTTTCGGGTATCATTGAGTTCAAATTGGGCTGAGTTTTCATCTTCCGGTTCGGGGGTATCATAACCTCCGACACTGGTGCTGGAACCGCCACTAATCTGCGAAATCCCCAGTTTTAAGACCCGTTCTCGGGAAGCCTTGGACTCCCGGGTGGAAATGATCATACCGGTGTAAGGCACCGCAATTCGCAGTACGGCGACAATTTTTTCAAAGATTTCATCGGAAATAGCATTTGAAAAATCACCGGTGTCAATATCATCAGCCGGACAGATCCGAGGTACACTGATGGTGTGAGGGCCAACACCCTTAGCGGCTTCCAGATGCTCTGCATGCATGAGCATCCCCACAAAATCATAACGATACATGTTCAGACCAAAGAGAACCCCAATCCCGACATCATCGATACCACCATCCATGGCCCGATCCATGGCTTCAGTATGCCAGGAATAGTCATGCTTGGGCCCGGTAGGATGAAGTTCTTCATAATTTTCTTTATGATATGTTTCCTGGAACAAGATATAGGTTCCGATTCCGGCTTCTTTTAACTGTCGGTAATCATCCACTGTAGTAGCGGCGATGTTCACATTAACCCGACGGATATCGCCGTTTTTATGTTTAATGCTGTAAATGGTTTTAATGCTCTCTAAAATATATTCCAGCGGATTATTTTTGGGATCTTCGCCGGCTTCCAGCGCCAGACGCTTATGGCCCATGTCCTGCAGGGCAATGACTTCTTTGGCAATTTCTTCCTGGGTCAGTTTTTTACGGCTGATATTTTTGTTTTTAAAATGGTAAGGACAGTAGACACAGCCATTGACACAATAATTTGAGAGGTAAAGCGGAGCAAACATGACAATGCGATTACCATAAAATTTATTTTTAATATCCATGGCCAGTTTCACCAAACTGTCATTCTGTTCTTCCAACTCACAGGCCAGCAGAACTGCTGCTTCCCGATGCGTCAACCCTTTAAATTCTCTAGCTCGTTCAATGATATCGTTGATTAAGACTTTATTCCGTTTATTTTCTTCCGCATAGGCCAGGGTGTCCAGAATTTCCTGGTCATCAATAAATTCAACAGCTTTTTTTGACATTACATTATACATCATTACTCTCCTGTAGTTTTATTTTCTGGCAATTGTAAAATTCATTCCATCGAACAATGGTTGCTTTACGATCAGTTTCCACAAACAATTGTGTAACGTGTAGGCGAACAGGCAGTAGCCTGTCCGATGTACAGTGTAACAATTGTTTCGTGCGAAACTGATTGCAAAGCTCACGGGACTTTCACAATTACCTACTTTATTTTTTTAAATGATTGTCCTAATTTTATTTTTGGGGGTAATCGCCCCGGTGAGTTAAAATTTCGTAGCCGATGCCTTCCATTCGCTTACTTAAACAAACCCGGCATTCGGCAGCTTCATCCCCGGTACAGATCTTGTTATCATAAAGGCTGTAATCTTTTCGCACCGATACCGGCGACAGATTGGGCATCACCACATTGGCACCAGCCAGAATCCCTAATTCTCGGCCATTGGGATCAATCGTTCCCAAGGCGGTGGTGGCTGGAATCAATGCTTGTGGCAACATCAGTCGCAAGATTGAGATGAGCAGCAGGGTTTCTTCCAGGGTACCTGCCATAGCGTCTTTATAAGGGGTGTGCTGGTGGGGAATAAATGGTCCGATGCCGATCATATGTGGGTTTAATGACTTGATAAAGATAAGATCTTCAACGAGATTGTCCACGGTTTGATGGGGAGAACCAACCATAAACCCGGTGCCTACCTGAAAACCAATTTCTTTGAGATTTTCCAGACAGGCTTTACGGTTTTCCAGACTCAGTTCTTTAGGATGGAGTTTTTTATAATGATCCTCGGTGGCAGTCTCGTGGCGGAGTAAATAGCGGTTGGCACCGGCTGCAAAAAACCGTTTGTAAACTTCAGTTGGTCGCTCGCCCAAAGACAGCGTGATGGCACAATCCGGATACTTGCTTCTAATTTTACCGATCAACTCATCCATTTGATCATCCGTAAAATCCGGATCCTCGCCCCCTTGAAGGACAAAGGTTCGAAAGTCGAGGTCATAACCCATTTCACAACAGTCCAGAATTTCTGACTCGGTCAGCCGATAGCGATTGGCTTTTTCATTGCCGCAGCGAATGCCACAATAATAGCAATCATTTTTGCAATAGTTGCTGAATTCAATCAGTCCGCGGACGTAAACCCCGTTACCAAAGTTTTCATTGGCGATTATTTGCGCTCGACGTGATATCTCGGTTCTCAATTCGGTGGTGTTGTTTTCCAGCAGCCATTTAAATTCATCCCGGTCAAGATTTTGTTGTTGTTCCAGCTTTGCAATTATTTTATTCATTATTCCCATCCACTTCTTCGCCTTTTGGCAGTTTCGAATAAACTGTTTTGATACTCACGCCATCAATCATTCCCAGCTTTCCGGAGAGAGAGCTGATGATATTGGTGGATGCATCCACCACCACACTGATCACCGATACGTTTCGTTGATGATACGGGATTCCCATTCGTCCGACAATGTGTTCACCATAGTCATGCAGCACCTGATTCAACTTTTCCACAGCTTCTTTTTTTTCTACGACAATTGCGATGAGTCCAATTCTCTTTTCCATATTTATCTCCTCGTTCACCTTCTTTGTTTAACAAGCTACCTTCATAATTACCAAAAATAACCACGCTTCCGCTTCGCTCCATCTTTGGTTCGTGGGCAGTCGCCAACTGCAAGCGAGCTTGCAATTGGCTCGTTACCTTCACGCAAAAAAAATCCCTGTACCGAGGTAGGTACAGGGAAAACACGCAAATAGCCAAACCATCTTTAGTAAATGGTGTTGGGTTAATGACACATGATTCTCTCGCCTTTCCAATAGGGACGAACCCGCTTGGCATCAGTACGATAACTTTGTTTCTTTTTTAATTAATACTTTATAAATTGTTCAGTTTGCTGTCAGACTCAGACGCATCTTTATCTTTCAGTTCACTGTTGTTGAAAAGGATATCATATAATGGGACAAGCTTCAATCACTAACTAAGAGAAATTTTTGTTCTTTTTTCCAAATTCGCACTCAAATCGAGCTCAAATAAAATAAAAAAGACAATTAATTTTCCTCTTTTGGGCACGCTGCAAAAACAAGCGTGCCACCGCGGATAAACTAATTGTCTGATCTTTATAATTTTATCGTTCACTTACTGACAGTTTAAAATCATTTGCTTCTTATTAATAAAGATTGTGAATAAATAAGCCACTTCTTAATTTTGGTTCAAACCAGGTGGATTTTGGCGGCATCAGCAGATTGGCATCGGCGATGTTCATGAGCTCTTCAATGGATGTTGGATACATCGAGAAAGCCAGTACCATATCGTCATTGGCGCGTCGTTCCAACTCTTTCAAACCACGGATTCCACCAACAAAATCAATGCGTTTGTCAGTTCGAATATCGCCGATACCGAGAATCGGCACCAACACATTATTCTGCAAAATGGCAACATCTAATGAATTAACCGGATCAGTCGGATCATAAACGCCTTCTTTAACGGTTAACAGATACCATTTTCCATCCACATAAAGGCCAAAACTGCCTTTTTGCGGTGGTTTGACCGGTTCTGTTTCCTTAGGCGTAACATCAAATTTTTCTGCGAGGGCATTTAAGAACTCCTCAACACTCAGTCCGTTGAGATCTTTTACTACTCGGTTATAGTCCATAATGTAGAGCTGTTCGTCTGGAAATAAAACCGAGAGGAAATAGTTAAATTCTTCAGCTCCGGTATAATCGGGGTTTGCTTCCCGACGCAGCAGACCGACCTTGACGGCAGAAGCTGAACGATGATGACCGTCAGCAATATACAGACTTTCCACATTGCTGAATTTTTCAATTAAGCCATTAATAACGGCTTCATCATCAACAACCCAGGCCCGGTGGGTAATCCCATCATCTGAAACGAAATCATAAACCGGTTCGTTGGCTTTTCGCCATGCGTCAATCATTTCATTGATAATATCTTGTGAGCGGTAGGTCAGAAAAATTGGTCCGGTGTTGGCATTACAGGCATCAACATGCTTGATACGGTCTTCTTCCTTATCAGCCCGGGTCAGCTCATGTTTTTTAATGGTGTTGTTCAGATACTCATCGATAGCGGTACAAACAACCAGACCTACCTGGCTGCGGCCATCCATGATCAATTCATAAATATATAAACAGTCTTTGGTATCCTGAGTTAAGGCATTGCGATGAAACAGTTTTTCCAGATTTTTCCGGGCCGTTTCATAAACAAAGGGGTCATTGATTTTGATGCGCTCGTCCAACGTTGTTTCCGGACGATCGACCCGTAAAAATGAATCCAGTTTTCCTCGGGCGGCAATTGCTGCTTCTTCCCGATTATACACATCATAAGGCAGCGCTGCGACGTCCTGAGCCTTTTCCGGAAACGGACGAACTGCTTTAAAGGGTTTGATTGTTGCCATTTTTTCCTCCTGTTTTTTAAAGAAAGAAGTGGTCTTCATTAAACCGAAGCCACTTCTTTTTTTATCGTTTTAAATTATTTAATAATCCGTACGCGGGTGACGCCTTTGATGCTTTTTAAAGCTGTTTTAACATCTTCACCAACATTGCTGTCAACGTCGATCATGGTATATGCCCAAGAACCGCGGTTCTTATTGGTCATAACCGAAATATTGATGTCATTATCAGCCAGAATTTTGGTGATTTGTCCTAACATATTGGGAACATTGGCATGATTGACGGTGATTCGGTTATCCGCTTCACATACCCCCATATTGCAATCAGGATAGTTCACAGAATTAATGATATTACCATTCTCCAGATATTCTTTTAAGGAATGAATGGCCATTTCCGCACAGTTTTCTTCACTCTCCGGCGTTGAAGCACCTAAATGTGGAATATTGATGACGTTTTTCATTTTTAGTAGTCGTTCATTTGGAAAATCGGTAATATAGGTTGCGATGGTACCTTCTTCGATGGCATTTTCCAAGGCATCATAGTTAACCAGTCCACCTCGGGCAAAGTTTAGTAATCTTAACCCTTCTTTGGTTTCTTTTAATAGATCAGCATTGACATAATCTTTGGTTTCATCCATATAAGGAATGTGAAGTGAAATGTAATCACAGTTTTTAAAGATTTCTTCTTTGCTGATGGCACGTTTTACTTTTCGGCTTAAGCCCCAGGCATTGTCGATGGAAATAAAGGGATCAAATCCGTAAACCTTCATCCCGAAATCAACGGCCATATTGGCAACCAGTACCCCAATGGCACCTAAACCAATAACACCCATTTTCTTGCCGTAAAGCTCGGGTCCGCCAAACGCGCCCTTGCCTTTTTCGACGAGTGCTGGTACTTCATCGCCCTTATCGACTAAAGTGCTGGACCATGCAATCCCATCAACCACTTTACGAGAAGAGATCAGCATCCCAGCGATTACCAATTCTTTAACGGCATTGGCGTTGGCTCCTGGTGAGTTACAAACAACGATTCCTTGTTCTGAACATTTTTCCAGCGGAATATTATTGACTCCGGCTCCGGCTCGGCCGACAAATTTAACTGATTCGGGAATATCCATATCATGCATTTTAAAGCTTCTTAATAAAATGGCATCCGGATTTTCTGGTTGGTCAAGAACAGTATAATTTTCACCTAATAATTTAAGGCCTTTTTTTGAAATATTATTGAGGGTTTGCACTTTATAATTCAATGGTCTGTTTCCTTTCTTAGCGAAAATGCCTAGGCGTTTTCTTTTTCAAATTTCTGCATGAAATCAATCAGGGTATCGATACCGGCCATTGGCATGGCATTGTAAATACTGGCACGCATGCCGCCAACGCTACGATGACCTTTAAGATTTTCCATACCGGCTTTTTTGCTTTCCTTAACGAATAGCGCATCTAATTCGTCTGATCCGGTAATGAAAGGCACATTCATCAATGAACGGTCTTCAGGAACAACAGTCCCTTTGTAAAGTGTACTATTATCAATAAAGTCATATAGTTTTTGAGCTTTTTCTTTATTAACAGCTTCCATTCCAGCAACACCGCCGTTTGCTTTAACCCATTCATAAACCAGTTTACAGATGTAAATGGCATAACATGGTGGGGTATTATAGCTAGAGTCGTTATCGGCATGAATTTTGTAATCCAACATGGTTGGGGTGAAGTCTTTGGCGTGTCCCAGTAAATCATTACGAATGATCACGGCGGTTACACCGGCTGGACCCATGTTTTTCTGTGCGCCGGCATAAATTAAACCAAATTTAGATACATCATATACTTCTGATAAGATGTTTGATGACATATCACCTACCAACGGCACATTGCCAGTATCGGGAATATTTTCAGGTTTGAAGCGCGTTCCGTAAATGGTGTTATTAACGCAAATATGGAAGAAATCAGCATCAGGTGTAAAATCCTTGGGATCTACCTTAGGGATGTAGGAAAAGGTTTTATCCTGGGATGATGCGATAACCTTTGCTTCTCCATAACGAGCAGACTCTTGATACGCCTTTTTTGCCCAACTGCCTGTGATCATAAAATCAGCTTTATTGGTTTTTGAATAAAGATTCAAAGGAACCATGGCAAACTGAGTCGATGCTCCACCCTGTAAAAACAGGATTTCATAATTATCAGGAACATTCATTAATTCTTTGTAAAGACTTTTTGCTTCTTGAAGAATATCAATAAAATAGGATGATCGATGACTCATCTCCATCACGGACATGCCGGAATCTCCATAGGATACCATTTCATCCGCAGCTTTTTGTAGGACTTCCATTGGTAAACATGATGGTCCTGCTGAAAAATTATAAACTCTTTTCACTTTTAATTTCCTCCTTAAAATAATGTTTTGGTGTGATTTGTAATTCTCTGAAAAAATTACTTCCTGCTATTATATGTTAAATTATTGTCAAATGCAAGATTTTGTATCAAATTTTATGTAAATTTTCTGATTGCAAATGATTTCTTATTCAATTATTACTGTTGTTTTTGCCGGTGTGATTGATTGCACCAAAGACTGTGATAAATTGGTCTGAATCGGCAATTCATATTCTCCCGGTCCTAAATTGGCGCAGTCAACAGAAGCCTCAACCTGATCAGCATTCAAGCTGTTCAAAACACTGCTTGCTCCTTTTAGTTTTATAACAACTCGGCTATCTTTTATTTTTGAAGTCATCAGACCGGTGCCCAAATTCTTGGTGGTAATTTTATCAACTGTAAAACTCTTTTCAACCGGACTCTCAATAGAAACCGTCGCCTTGACTTTGCCACTACCATCAAGGAAATAACATCCTGCTGGCGGGGTGAGATTGATGTCTTTGGTAAATGTTTTCGATTGACCGGTGACATCGATGGGATCCATGGGAATGGATTCAATGGTTTTGAGCAATTCTTCCTTTGCCCCAATGGTTACTTTGGATGGTTCTACTAACACCCCAGTTACCATGTAGCCATTGGCGGGACTCCCCGTTGTTGATGGGATAATTCCCAACGACTTGGTTTTGCCCAGGATAATCTCGGTGGTAACAACGTTTGGCAACATGTCTAAATCGGATATGAGATTGCCGGATTCGTCATAGGCTGAGACCTCCAGATGCTGGGTTGTGTCAGTTTCCATGCCGTTTACGTTGGCCGTCGCCGTTATCTTACTGATTCGCGCGATGGACTCTTCCGGACCTTCCACTTCAACTTTTTCCAATGCTTCAGCGGAAATCACCGACAGGTCATTGGCGGGTTTACCCTCGGGGACAATTTCGACCTCCAGATCTTCTTTGATGATGTTGTCCACCACGATCTGGAGACTGGAAGGATTCATACTGCTGATGATCACTGAGTTGGAAAGCCCCTTCACCTGAACATCTAAATCATAGGTTCCTTTGGCATCAATATCACTGAGATCCACTTCAGCGGTTATTTCTTTCATATTAATGTTCTTCAGGTTTTTATCGGTTCCCTTTACCTGCAAATTGAGATAATAGTTTTTGTTATCTGCCAAAACCAGATTTTTTGCGGTGAGCGATTCCGTGTTGGTTAAAGTAATCGGGATGCTATTAAAATCCTGGGTGATCAGCATATCAGCGTTGCCGTTAACCATAAACCACAGGGTTATCGCGATGCCAATCGCCGCCAGCATCCGGATTAATCGTTCATGTACGGGAATCTTTTTTTTATTTGCCATCTAATCTCCCCCAGAGTCTGCTTAGCCAGCCGCTGTCAATACTACTTTCCTCACTGACTGTATAACTTTCTAAAATAATCTGTTTTAGAAACTCCACGATAATATCCTGAAACAAGGTTCCTTTGGAAGCATAGGATATTTGACCGGTTTCTTCGGAGACAATAATAACCAGTGCATCTGATTTTTCGGTCATGCCCAAACCGGCCCGATGCCGGGTGCCCAACTCACTGCCTAAATCCCGGTTATCCGAGAGCGGTAATAAACACCCGGCTGCTCTGATCTGTCGGGACCATAGTTTAATAATCACGGCACCGTCGTGAAGCGGGCGATTGGGGGTAAAAATATTTTCCAATAATTCGCTACTGATATCCGAGTCCAGCTCAGTTCCGGTCTTGACAATATTATTAAGACCGGTGTCTTTTTCCAGAACAATTAAGGCCCCGGTTTTTTCAGCCGCCAGCTTTCCCACTGCCTTCATTATCTTTTCAACATCTTCTTCCAAAAAATCCATCGATGGTTTTTTCATTATTTCCTTAAATAACCGATTATTACCCAATTGTTCCAATGCCGAACGGAATTCTGGCTGAAAGACAACCACAATAAAGATAAACGCCCAGGTAAAAACACTATTAATAATTAAATTCAATGTTGTAAAACCCAGCCATTCGCTGATTGGTGACAAAAAAAGCAGCAGGATCAAGCCCTTAAAAACTTGTTCTGCCTGGGTTCCTCGGATCCACAACAACAGTCGATAGATAATAAACGTGATGATTACCACCTCAATAATACTGGCTACTGTTATGCGTGATTGAATATATAACAAAAACTCTTCCATTTTTAGTTCCCTCATTCATTAGTTACTATTAATTATACACTAACAACGCCATTTCGTGAAACGGAAATTCGATTTTTTCAGATTATTACAGTCGCAGTTAAGAAAATTTTTAAGGGATATTTGTGAAAGAAATGCTAGAATAGAATTTAATTAAAAACCTTCCCAATCTTTTGTTAAGAAAAAGGAGCTCTTTTATATGAAAAATCATCTGTTTTATTTATTACCCAAAAGCGAAACCGTCTTTTTAAACAACACTGATTCATTCAATCAGGCCTACAATATGTTCGTCATTACTAATTATACCGCCCTGCCAGTCATCAATAAAAAGGGGCAGTATGTGGGAACCATCTGTGAGGGCGATCTCCTCAGGGTTTTATCGCTGAGTTTAACCCACCCGGAAATTGATTTAAATTCTTTTGAGATCAAGGATATCGAGTTCAAAATTAATCTGGAAGTTGCCAAAATTAATGAAAGTTATGAACACCTGGTTGAAATGGCCGTCAAACAAAACTTTATTCCACTTGTTGATGACCAGGGGATCTTTATCGGGATCCTCCGTCGGCAGGAACTGATTAAGGAGCTGATTAGCTTTTTGTCCAACAAAGTGGCCGAACAGGAAGCCGTCTGATGCTAAACGCTCTCTAATAATAAAGCCAATTAGCAATCTTATTTATTCTTCGATCCGGTGATGCTGCTCCGAAGAATAAATAAGATTTAACTAATTGGCTTTTTATTAATTCATTCACATGATCAGATTTTGATTTTCAAGTTCAAGTCCGATTTTTCAATTTTTTCATAATTGCTGCTCCGCTCCGCGGACAAGGAATCGCTTCGGCCTTGAGTAGCTTTTCAAAAAGACCGCAAAAACCACTTAACGGCTGACGCCTTAGCAACTTACCCTTTAAACCATCTTCCAATAAAAAACACGCCAAAGCCTGATAAACTTCAGGCGCTACTTTTTCATCACATTCCAATGCTGGCATAATTCGTTGTAAAATCGCCAGATCAATGACTTCTTTTTCGGTGAACAAACCTTCAACCCCACTATTGATCCCAAAGGCTAGAATTTCATTTTTACCCCGGTATCCCATTGACAGGTCAAACTCAATCAATAACTTTTGAACTTCGTTAAGCAAATGCATTAGTTTTTCGAGAATTTCCGGTAAACCTTTGGCATGACTGTGCATTTTAAACGCGCTGTTTTCCCATTCACGATCACCCACGGGGCTGCCATAGTCAGGAAAAACACCGATCTCTACCACGGGCATTTTGATGAGATTGCCGCAGTCAATAACCCGGGCATGAATCGGTGAACTCTCCGCCCCCTCATTAATGGTTCCAATGATATAGAGGTTATCCGGAAAACTCAAATTTCCGTACTCTCTAAACGCAGTGATATCAGCACCAAAATCTTCTCGCGTTAACAATGGCTCCTTGTTTCCATTGATCCCTTCCAGCAATAATCGAAGATAATCCGTTACTGGGGACTGATCCATCTCATCAAGTAATAAAAAATGCGGTTTTTCAGGATATTCTTTAGCCGTTTTTAACATCAACATCATCGGTCCCGGGATAAAGTGACCCCGACTATCCAGCTGACCCCAAAGATGGGTATCATCTTCCCAATGTTTTCCCACCAAGACTCGTTTAAATCGTCCGTTCTCCGAATTGGCTCCAATGGCCTCTGCAAAAAGACGGGGAAAGCTGGTTTTGCCGCTGCCAACCCGACCGCTAATCATCACAAAGGGTTTCGATTTAATCGACAGATAATAGCTTTTTATCAGCTCCGCTGGGTAGTAATATCCCTTGTTGCCCATTTTTGCCTGAATCAATTGGAGATCGGTGGGCAGGTAGTCATTCTTCACCGGGTAATGCATAACGGTTTGCGTCAATTCGTTTAGCTCTTCTTCTATTCTCTGGTTAGAGCCACCCTCAACCGAAATGCGCTCCGCGATCAAATCCGAATCAGCTGCTTTTAACGGTTGCTCCTGTTCTTTAATTATTGAAGGAGCACTCGTTTGAATGCTATCGGTAGGCCGTTGATCGACTGAATCATCTTGGACTTCTTCAGCTTTTTCAGATTCATCCTTTGTGGTTTGAATTTGGTTATCATCCCCTGCTGTACCAACAGTCATTGGTTTGGCTATTTCCGCATCGACCGATCGCTTTTCATCACTGTCACGCGTTGTTTCAGAAAAATCTTCCAATACAATTTCTACGGTTTGTTCCTCTGGCAACGGTACCACTGCTACTGATTCCGGAATGGGTTCCTTTTGCTGATCTGCTGAGTTTATTTCGTTACTGACTGTTAATTCTTCTAGTTCCTGATTTGCTGACACTTCTGTTTCCACTGAGTTGGCGGCGAGGCATAAGTCATACATTTTCCTGAAATCCTCAAACTCGTTTTCCAGCACCCCATCATCGGGCATCTCAGCTTCGGTATATTCCCGGTAACAGACAATTCCTGAAACCAGGGTGGCATTAGCCAATAAGACCTCTTTATGATTGGTCTGATAGTTCCCTGTTTGAATCCGATTCCGGTATTCGGTCGCTTTTTCCGAAAGGCTTCTGACCCCGACATTATCAGCACCATAAATAATGGCCAGATAAAGCTTACAACTGTCCATCGCCAGAATGTAGGCCAGATAGAGTCCATCATCATTGATCGTTTGAAGTTGCTTAGCGGTCACTTTAACCCAGGGAATTTCCGCCCATTGGGTGTCTCCAGCAAATCCCAATACTTTATAATTCCCGGATTTAATGCCCTCAAAGTGCTCAATTACATTGGGGATCTCTTCATTGATAACATCTTTAAACGAAAACCGAAAATCTCGCGGATAATAATTGGGATAGCCGGCAATCCATTTTTTCAGCAGTTCACTTAATCCCGATTGGATTGTTCCCGGATTTTTAACCGTCTCTCGCGGTTTTATCCCATCACTATTAGCCGCTTCACTATTACTCGCCGCTTCATCTCCCCTAATCAAACGGAGCACAAATACTTCATTCGTTTTTGTCACTTCAAGCTTGGGCGTTTTTGATTCATCACTGTTCCCATTAAACCAAACTTCATAGTCCGGAAATGCTTCTCCTAATTTCCGAATCAACACCTTGCTCCACTTTAGCTTAGCATTACCGCCTTCGGTTTCCAGATAGGATGGGTACTCCCGATTCTGATAGATGATGGCCAGCCGTTCCCCAGCACTTCCAAAAAAACGTATCAGTTCTTTTGGGATCATCATCTCTGTATTGATGAAGTCCGATAATTCCATTGTTTTTATTATTCGATCCGATTCTAATAATTCCCAGCTCATTCTTACAGCCTTTCTCTTTTTCAGTGCTACTCTATATTAATGGTGCTTTATTCTTCGGTTGTTTCTTTTGTCTTATTCTCTTCTTCCAGCATCAAACGGCGTTCTTCCCGCATTCGCCATTCATTTCGCATTTCTTCTTTGATTTTTTCCTGCTCATCTTCGTATTCTTTGTGCTTTTCATAAATCAGCGCCAATTCTTTTGGGATGGTCGCTTCCTCATGCTCAGCCAGAGTTGTTCCCGAAACACTCATAAAATACTGTCGCTCTCCCGACCCCTGAAATTCGACAAAATAAATACTCTGGTTCTTATCCAGAATCAGCGTTCCATCATGAACCATTACCTGTAACGCAGGACCAAAAATTGACGCTTTCACGCAGGGGGTTGTCCAACCGGTAAATTTCATCCCGTCATATTTGGGCATCAGGTGATTCAGCTTGTCAAAAAACTCTCTTTCCAGACGCCAGTCATCATTAATTGAAATCATTACGGCGGCCGTTCTTTCTGGAATTTGAATGTGCACAAAGCCATCCTTTAAATGGGTCTGATCCACATATTCCCGGACACTTTTGGTAATATCAATAAGTTGTTCACTGCTTGTTGTTTCAATCGTGTTGGTTTTCATTTACGCTCCCTAATTTTGTTGATTGTCG
The DNA here is from genome assembly GCF_963664135.1 of uncultured Acetobacterium sp. NCBI lineage: Bacteria > Bacillati > Bacillota > Clostridia > Eubacteriales > Eubacteriaceae > Acetobacterium > uncultured Acetobacterium sp. The sequence continues at coordinate 1,651,139 of NZ_OY760905.1, forward strand.
TTCGTTTTATTTTGTATTTTTTGGGGTATATCATTCATTATAAACCATTCGATTTCAAAAAACAAAAACATATCCATCGTTGTCCTGTAAATATTTGTGTTCTTAAATTAGTTTGATCAAATATTTATCTAGGAGACAGCAATTTGATATGTTAAAATGATTCTAAATGTTATTAATTGATAATTACTTTGAAAGGAATCATTATGTATTATACTCTGAGTCTGCTATTTATTTATTTTTTTCTTTATGCCATCATCGGGTGGATGTGTGAAGTCGTGTACTGCTCCATCCCGGAAAAAAAGTTTATTAACCGTGGTTTTTTAAATGGGCCTTATTGTCCGATTTATGGGGTCGGGGCACTGATCATCATCACCTTTTTAATGCCCTATATCCACGATCCGATTCTGGTCTTTTTTATTGGTGTACTTCTCACCAGCACCCTTGAATACATTACCAGTTGGGGAATGGAAAAACTCTTTCATGCCAAATGGTGGGACTATTCAGATCATAAATTTAATATTAATGGCCGGGTCTGTTTGCTGAATTCATTTCTCTTCGGCCTGTTATGCGTGGTTCTGATGTACCTCGTTCATCCCATTGTCAATGACTTCGTTGAAAGTTTCTCGTCTTTCTGGATTCAGGTTATTGCCACAATTGCTGCGGTTTTTTTTCTCAGTGATCTTGTGGAATCGACCCGTGAAACGGTTTCTTTCAATAAAAAACTCACCAGTGTTTATGAAGCAACGACCGAACTAAAAGATAATTTAAAAGAAAAAGGTATCAATACCGCTCATGAAGTCACCGCTAAAGTACGAGACTTGAAAGACGGCAAACTTGCCGATGCCAAAGATTCGGCTCATCAGCTGATCGAATCTTTAACCAATCGAATTGGCGAAACCAAAAAAATCAACCGTTATTCCCACCGCCGAATTATGAATGCTTTCCCCAAAATGTCGCATCAGCACCATCAAAGCTCGTTAGAGATCTATAAAGCTTTTATGGAAAAAAACAAGTCAAAAAAGAATCAGACTGCAGCTAAATAATTTTAGTTTTTTATATCTATTTCTTACCAAAGGAGGTAAGAGCCATGTTGTATCACAGCGAACTTAATTTAATCAGCCAGCTAGCCGCTTTGAATCTGCCCGTTGAGCCAGCAATCCTGCCAGACTATACGGTAGGCGAAATGGTGGGGGCTTTGCTACAAAATGTCAATGAGCTCCAGGGAGATTGCGCCATGTCCGCGTCTGAATGGGAAAAATCGCTGCTTTTAATGCAGCACGATCCCCGTCTCACGGCGCTGAAAATCCTGGCCTATACTAACCAGCCGGATAACGGTCTGGTTGCCTATTGTTTCTCAGACCACACCGCTGATGCCGGTATCATTGCTTTTCGAGGAACCACCGGAATCGGTTGGGTTGATAATATTAAGGGTGGTTTCGTAACGGACACACCCCAGCAACTAAAAGCGCTGGAATTTTTTCATGATGTGGATACGGTTTTTAATTTTGACCATTATACCATGACCGGTCACTCAAAAGGTGGCAACAACAGCCAGTATATTACTATTGTCGATGGTGACAAAATTGATCGTTGTGTGACCTTCAACAGCCAGGGCTTTTCAGCTGAATTTATTCGCAAATATGCGGCCGAAATCAGCAAAAACCAGAACCGTATCATTGCCTATGAATCCGCCTGGGATGTCGTCAATCTTCTTTTAAACAGCATTGCCGGCAAACGGGTTGTGGTTGGCGGTGAATCCCGACTTCCCCACAATAATCATCCCCCCAACCGGCTGCTTGACCAAAGCGGCGATATTCGCAAACAGGATCTGCGCCACCCCTTTTATACCGGCTTTCAGAATTTCACTGTCAGTTTGACACTGATTGCTTCCAAAGCCAAACAACAACTGGAAAAAAACAAAACACCCAAAAAATAAATTTAAAGAGCGCCACCTCGTTTAGCTTTGACCAACTGGTCTGCTAATCCAAGGGACGCTCTTTTTGATCGGTTTAAATTAATTTGAGACCGGCTCTTCCTGAGCTGCTGCCATTTTTTCAATCCGTTCATTCGTAATTTTTCTAAATACAGCGTAGAACACGGCAAAGGTCGGAATTCCCAGAATGATCCCCAGGAAGCCAAATAAGCTACCGCCGATCAGCATCCCGATCAGCACCCAAAGCCCTGATAAGCCAATGGATCCACCAACAACTCGCGGATAAATGATATTAGTTTCCACTTGTTGTAACGCAATAATGTAGATCACGAAGATCAGACAATAAATTGGGTTAACCACCAATAGAATAAAGCCACTGGGAACCGCTCCCAAAAATGCACCAAATACTGGAATCACACTGGTCATCCCCACCAAAACACCGATCAGCAGGGCATAAGGAATCTGCAGGATTGCCAAACCAACCGTGCAAAGCGTGCCCAGAATAAAGGCTTCGGTTATTTGCCCGGCAATAAACCCATGAAACACCTGGTTGGCAGTGACACTGACATCCTGAATAAAATCGGCTCGATCTTTTCTGATGTATGCATAGATTAGCTTATCCTTCAGCGCCAGTAGATTCTCTTTATCAGCCAATAAATAAATCGAAATAACAATCCCCATAATGATATTAAAGAAACCAACGGTGATATTTTTGGTAGCATTAAATATTTCTGGAACGGAAGTAAGCAAAAGACTCCCAAATTGTTCCATCACCGTATTCCATTCAATTGTTATATCCGTCCATAAGGTCGATGGCAAGTTAAAAAATGCCAGGGTCTGATCCACTAGTGAATTAAATGAGTCCACATATCCTGGTAATTTAACCATCAGGGTGTCGACACTGGCACTCACCTGAGGTATTACAAAGGTGATGAGCCCGGCGAGAATTCCGATTACCAGGAGAAATGTCAAGGTAATCGAAATCATCCGTTTTCCCTTATTCAAATTTCGGTTTTTTTTATTTTTAAAGCGATTCATAAAACCTAATAAATGATGCTCCATAAATGTCATCGGAATATTCAGGATAAACGCAACCCCCAAACCAATCAGTACCGGCGTTATAATATTCACAAACATGGCAAAATAGCCAACCAGATAATTTATATTCAGGAGCGCCACCAACAGACAGATCCCAAATGTTATCAAAAATAGGTTATTTCTAAAGGTCTTGTCTCTTAAGTCATATTTTTTGTTTTTGTCGTTTTCATTATTTTCCACACGCTCACCACCTTTTCTTAATGTTTTATTATAGCATGCAGATATTAATATTGCTTGGATAAATTTATATTTTCGCCAAATTAAAAGCATCACCGTGGTGGCAATGCTTTTTTTGTTAAGCGATTCGATTTTTGGTAACGACCTAGTAGGACTGAATCAGTGTAATACCGCCGATAACTGGAAGAGGTTTTGCTTCAAGTTGAACAACATTGATGATCCCGATAATTGCGAGGGCCAAAATCCCCAATGAACCCACCGAGCTGACCAACATGCCAATTGGCCAGATAATCCAGCTTAATATGTTGGAAACAATCGCCACTACCAGCGAAGTCAAAAATAGCACCAATCCCTGATTCGCATGGAACTGGGTAAAGTGATTATCTCGGCCGGCCAATAGCGGAATAAAGAAAATAATGTAGGCAAAAATAGCTAGAACTTTGCCTTCTTCGGCTTCTTGCTTGTCAACATTAATCATTTGTTGTTTACCTCCTATCTAAGATATTTACATGATATCACACTAAAAGTTTGATGGTCAATTGTTATTTTATCCACTGCTGCATTCGCAACGAGTATGGCATTCGTGTAATTCTCACAAAAAAAGAAACGCCGATTAAGCGTTTCTTTTTTTCTAGCGGGAACTACGTTTTCGTTCCAACTCATTTAATACTTTTTTACGGATTCGAATATCAGTGGGTGTTAATTCCACCAATTCATCGTCAGTAATAAATTCGATCGCCTGTTCTAACGTCATAATACGAGGCTCAATCAATTTTAACGCTTCATCCGTTCCAGAAGAACGAACGTTGGTCATTTTTTTATTCTTAGTCGGATTAACCGTCATGTCATCACTGCGATTATTGATTCCAATAATCATGCCTTCATAGACTTTCGTTCCGGCTCTGACTAGCATTTCGCCACGATCGCTTAAATTAAACAATGAATAGGCCATGGTTTCACCAGCAAATTGGGAAATAAGAACCCCATTGAGACGTTGTGGAATATCACCCTTATGCTCTTCAAAAGCAGAAAAGCGACGGACCATGGTACCTTCACCATGGGTATCGTTGATAAATTCACTTTGATAACCCAATAAGCCACGAGTCGGTACAAAAAATTCCATTTTTGTCCAGGCTTCGTCGGTGTACATGCTTTCCATGCGGCCCTTTCGGATATTAAGCTTGGAAATAACGGCCCCTGAGTATTTTTCCGGCACTGATACAATAACCAGTTCAACCGGTTCCAGCAGTTTATTGTTTTCATCACGGTGCATGATAACTTCTGGTTTGGAAACAGCTACTTCATAGCCTTCTCGACGCATGTTTTCCAACAGAATCGATAAATGAAGCTCGCCACGTCCAGAAACCTTGAAGCCATCAGTGGTATCTTCTAATTCTTCAACTAAAAGACCAACGTTAACTTCCAGCTCTTTTTCCAACCGCGCCCGAATGTGTCGGGTGGTTACAAATTTACCAGAATCACCAGCAAAAGGTGATTTGTTAACCAGGAAGTTCATCGACAGCGTTGGCTGTTCAATTTCAATCAGTTCCATCGGCTGAACCTGATTAATTTCACCAATGGTTTCGCCAATCGAGATATCTGGGATTCCCGAGATAACAACAATATCTCCAGCCTTTGCTTCTTTAACTTCAACCCGGGCTAAGCCACGGTAGACAAAGACCTGGTTGATTTTTTCTTTTTTGAAAGTTCCATCGGTCTTGCAGATTTCGATTTGTTCGCCAGCATGGATAGTTCCAGAATAGACCTTACCAATCCCCAGACGGCCAATATAATCGTCATAAGCCAGTGAAGAAACCTGCATCTGCAGGGGTTCAAGGCTCAGATCATCCTGAAGGCCAACATGTTCGACAATGGTTTCGAAAAGCGGCGCTAAATCCACGCCTTCGTCTGCCATATCACGAATCGCAATGCCTTCTTTAGCAATCCCGTAAAGAACCGGGAAATCCAATTGCTTGTCATTCGCTTTCAGTTCGACAAATAAATCAAATACCATATCAACCACCTCTTCGGCACGCTGATCTTTTTTATCGATCTTATTAATGAAAAGGATTGGGTTTAAACCTTTTTCCAAAGACTTGTTAAGAACAAAACGAGTTTGTGGCATCGGACCTTCACTGGAGTCAACCAATAAAACCACTGTATCAACAGTCTTCAGAATTCGTTCAACCTCTGAAGAAAAGTCGGCATGGCCTGGGGTATCGACAATATTGATTTTAATGTCTTTGTACATAATGGAGCAGTTTTTCGAGTAGATGGTGATTCCACGTTCACGTTCAAGGTCATTGCTGTCCATTACGCAGTCCACGACCTCCTGGTTTTCTCTAAAAACATTGCTTTGTCCTAAAAGGGCATCTACCAGGGTAGATTTTCCGGCATCGACATGCGCGATGACTGCAATGTTAATAATGGGTTGTTTGTTATTCATAAATTCCTGCTTTCTTAATTTAGTATGGCGTAACACTGAAAAGTCCTGCAACATTGAATGTCGCAGGACCTTGTAAAAAGTCTGATATTAACGTTTTGAAAACTGTGGTGCACGACGGGCTTTTTTGAGACCGTATTTTTTTCTTTCAACCATTCGAGAATCTCGAGTTAAGTAACCGGCACGTTTCAGTGCTGGTCTCAGGTTGATATCTGCTTCAAGCAGCGCACGGGAAATCCCATGTCGGATTGCTCCAGCCTGTCCGGTAAAACCGCCACCATGAACATTGACAATGACGTCAAACGTTTCACGCGTTTCAGTTAAAGTTAAAGGTTGTCTTGCAATAACCTTCAATGTTTCCATTCCGAAAAATTCATCAATATCACGTCCGTTAATAATGAATTTTCCACTCCCTGGTAATAATCGAACTCGGGCAACCGAGGTTTTTCTTCGTCCTGTTCCAAAATATTGTACTTTAGCCATTCTCTATTTCCTCCTTCTCAGCATTAAAATTCGTAAACTTCAGGCAATTGTGCAGCGTGTGGATGTTCATTGCCAGCATAAACTTTTAGTTTAGTCGCAATTTTATCCCCTAACTTGTTATGTGGGATCATACCCTTCACTGCTTTGAAAACCAAAAGTTCTGGTTTTTCAGCTAAGAATTTTCGGTAGGTCATTTCTTTTAATCCACCGCAATATCCAGAATATGTTTTATATAATTTCTGATCTAACTTGTTTCCGGTTAACACAATTTTTTCGGCATTAATAATAATAACAAAATCTCCACAATCCATATGTGGTGAAAAAATTGGTTTGTTTTTTCCTCGTAAAATATTTGCAACTTCTGTCGCCAGACGTCCTAATACCTTACCTTCAGCATCAATCACATACCATTTACGGTCTATTTCATGAGATTTGGCCATTATTGTGGCATTCGCATTCATCTCAAAAGTCCTCCTCAGTTAATAATTTCTTTATTTTAATATCTATTGGCTTTCCGATAAGTGGGAGTTATCAGAAATCGTTTTTTATCGTATCGGGGCTAGTGATACATTAACGTCCATCGTTAATTCTATAGCATCTTCCCGGGTGTGTCAAGTTATTTATGCCGATTTGACTGATATTTTTTAATAGTAGACTTCCTTTAAGTATAGGCCTTGGGCAGGGGCTGTTACCCCTGCATGGCTACGGTCCTTACTTTCGATGATCTTTGTCATATCTTGAGGGCGTAAACGATGATAGCCCACTTCATAAAGGGTTCCGACCATGATCCTGACCATATTGTAGAGAAAGCCATTTCCCCGAAAGGTTATCTCCCGAAGATCGCCATTTTTATCAAATGAAATTTCTTCAATGGTGCGGATCGTTGTTTTAATCGAGCTGCCGCTTGCCATAAAGGTTATGAAATCATGCTCGCCAATAAAATGTGCCGCCGCCTCTTTCATGGCCATCCAGTCCAGCGAGCGACTGATGTGGAAAGCCAGATCGGAGTAAAAGGGACTACCTATCGGACTCTCATAAATTTTGTAGATATAACTCTTACCTTTGGCATGATAGCGGCTGTGAAAGTTACTGTCACATTCCCTGCTGCCGATAATACGGATATCGTGGGGCAGCCTGGTGTTCAGGGCACGATAAAAGACATCCGGTGGAATGGTTGATGCAGTCAAAAAATTGGCACTTTGACCCAATGCATGGACGCCGGCATCGGTTCGGCCTGAGCCGATCAGATTAACCGATTCGCCTGTCAACTCCCGGATGCCTCTGACAATGACTTCCTGAATGGTCGGCCCATTGGGCTGGACCTGCCAGCCGCAATAATTGGTGCCGCGATAACTGATAATTAATTGTATATTTTTCATTTAATCTCGATTTTTCTTATACCGGAAATAATAACGGTATTTGAATCCAGGTAGTCAGATAAAGCCCGCCGATCATCGCAAACATCAATCCCAGACTTACGCCATCTCTGGTTTCAAATGCCAATTGTTTCATTCGGGTTCTGTTTTCGCCGCCGCGATAACATCGTGCTTCCATGGCGGTGGCCAATTCATCCGCTCGGCGAAAGGCCGAAATAAACAAGGGAATCAGAATCGGGATCAGATTTTTGGCACGTGCAATGATATTACCAGTTTCAAAATTAGCCCCTCTGGCTTTTTGAGCCTTCATAATCCGCTCCGTTTCCTCCATCAACGTTGGGATAAAACGCAGTGCGATTGACATCATCATTGCTAACTCATGGGCATAGCGCCGCACAAACGGAATAAAACGCATGCACCACTCCATTCCATCCGTTAGGTCGATGGGGGATGTTGTCAGGGTCATGATACTGGTTCCGATTACCAGAAAGATCAAACGCAAAGCCATATAGGTGGCTACCTTCAAACCTTCGATGGTTACCGTCAGCGGACCAAGCGTTGCCACTGGGGTTCCTGGGGTCATAAATAAATTTAGGACAACCGTCAGCATGATAATCAACACTAAGCCCTTGATGCCACGCACGATATAACCAATCGGAATTTTTGACAGGAGCGTGATGGTCACTAGTATCAGAAATGTAGCTAAATAGCCCCATAAATTGTTCAAAAAAAACAACATCACAACAAATGCTGTGGTAAACAGTATTTTCGTCCGGGGATCCAGTTTATGGATCACTGACCCAGTTGGATAATACTGTCCAATTGTAACATCTTTTAACATTATATTATCCTCTTATGACTTTGAGAATTTCTTTTTTTGCTGCTTCCACAGTAAAAATATCTTCTCTAATTTCTGGATATTTTTCTTTCAGTCGTCGCATCAGATAGGTCACTTCCGGCACCGCCAGTCCAATGCTTTCAAGCGTGGTTATTTCTGTGAAAACATGGTTCGGGGTATCAAAAAATACGACTTCGCCCTCATTCATAACCAGAATCTTATCGACCATTTTCCCAATATCTTCCATACTATGAGAGACCAGAATAACGGTAATTTGTTTCTGGGTATGCAATGACTTGATCTGTGCCAATATTTCTTCCCGCCCCCGGGGATCCAAGCCTGCTGTCGGTTCATCCAGAATCAAAACTGAAGGCTCCATCGCTAAAACCCCGGCAATGGCAACCCGGCGCATTTGTCCGCCAGAGAGTTCAAAGGGTGATTTATCCTTCACTTCTTCAAAATCCAGACCAACCATTTTAATGGACTGTCTGACCCGTTGGTCAATTTCTTCCGCGCTAAGGCCTTGGTTCTTGGGACCGAAAGCAACATCTTTTTGAACAGTTTCTTCAAATAGCTGATGTTCCGGGTACTGAAAAACCAAGCCGATATGGTGTCTGAGTAGAATCATATCGGATTTTTTTGTTGCAAATATATCTTTTCCGTCCACTAGAACCGTTCCAGATGTTGGTACCAGTAACCCATTAAGGTGCTGAATAAGCGTGGATTTACCAGAACCGGTATGACCGATAATGCCGATAAAGCTGCCATCCTCAATCGTAATATTGATATCTTTGAGGGCCTTGAATTCAAAAGGTGAACTTTCCGAATAGGTATGCGAGAGATTTTTGATTTCTACTGACATAACGCATTCACCATTTCCTCAATACTTAAAATATCATCCGACATTTTCATCCCTTCGTTTCGGAGCTCATAGGCAAGCTCGGTCATTTGCGGTACGTCCAGACCAATCTCTTTCAGGCGTTTTACCTGTCTGAAGATCGAGCGGGGCTCACCTTCCATAACCACCTTCCCTTTATCAAGGACGATAATTCGATCAGCATCGACGATTTCTTCCATAAAATGCGTAATATGAATAACAGTCATTTCTTTATCGTGGTTGAGTCGTTTAATGGTCTCCATAACTTCCCGCCGTCCTGATGGATCAAGCATCGCTGTCGGTTCATCAAAAATAATACACTCCGGCTCCATCGCCAGAATTCCGGCAATGGCAATTCGCTGCTTTTGTCCTCCAGATAATTGGTGGGGCTTTTGATGTGCATAAGCCTGCATCTCGACAATCGCCAAGGCCCGGTCGACCCGCTCACGGATCTCCAAAGGTGGCACACCGAGGTTTTCCGGTCCGAAAGCCACATCTTCTTCCACGATGGTTGCAACCAGCTGGTTATCTGGGTTCTGAAAAACCATACCGGCAGTCTGACGGATCGTCCACAGATTTTCGTGATCCTTGGTATTAAGACCACTGACGATCACATCGCCCTGGGTCGGGAAAATGATCGCATTTAGTAATTTGGAAAGGGTGGATTTTCCCGAACCATTATGTCCAATGATTCCGACAAATTCACCTTTTTCAATATGTAAACTGATTCCGTCAAGTGCAACGACTGACTCATTTTCGTTATTGTGAGGATAGGTGAAATGAACATCCCGCACCTCAATCATTTTATCTTTGCTCTTCTTCGTCACTATTTTCACCTTCTTTGGTGTTAATTAATTAGATTTAAAATTAGGTAATTGCAAAACTCAAAACCGACGAACAATGATTGCTTTGTGTTCAGTTTCCACAAACAATTTTGTAACGTGTAGGCGAACAGTTCATCGAACTGTCCGCCGTACAGTGTAGAAATTGTTTCGTGCGAAACTGGACACAAAGCTCACGGCACTTTCGCAATTACCTAAGCTTTATAATATAAGAAAGGGATTAAGCGTAAACAACATCTTAATCCCCTTTTTGCATCTTAAATTATACTAATTCAATTATAGCCATTTCTGCGCCGTCGCCTCGACGTGGTCCAACTCGATAAATTCGAGTGTAGCCGCCGTTTCGTTCAGTATATTTAGGTGCTATTTCGTCAAACAATTGTTTTACCACTGCTTCTTGAGTGATATATGAAATTGCCTGTCTTCTGGCATGTAAGTCGCCTCTTTTACCTAAAGTGACCATTTTATCTGCTATTCTTTTAACTTCCTTCGCTCTGGTTACGGTTGTTTCAATTTTACCGTGTTCTAAAAGGGCAGTGGTAAGATTACGCAATAATGCTCTTCTTTGATCAGAGGGACGGCCTAGTTTTCGATATCCCGCCATAGTGTTACTCCTTTGCCTTTTCTTCTTCTTGACTCAAGGACAATCCAATCTCTGCTAGTTTGTGCTTGATTTCATTAAGAGATTTACGTCCGAGGTTACGAACTTTAATCATATCCTCTTCGCTTCGTTGTGTTAATTTTTCAACTGTATCAATATTCGCCCGTCGTAAGCAGTTACTGGATCTTACAGAAAGCTCCAATTCTTCAATCGACATTTCGCGAATACGTTCTTTTTCACTTTCTTCTTTTTCCACCATAATTTCAACAGTCGTAGCATGTTCAGTTAAATTAATGAACAGGTTGAGATGTTCACTTAAAACTTTGGCTGCCAAAGAAAGTGCTTCTTCCGGGGTTGTCGTTCCGTCAGTCCAAATATCGATGGTTAATTTATCAAAGTCAGTAATTTGACCAACTCGGGTGTTTTCTACTAAAAAATTAACTTTAATAATTGGCGAAAAGATAGAATCCATCGGAATAGTTCCAATAGGCATACCCGGATATTTATTTTTATCTGCCGCAACGTAACCTCGACCTTTTTCAATACGCATTTCCATATTCAGGGTAGAACCCTTAGACAAGGTAGCAATGTGCATTTCAGGGTTAAGAATATCGACGTCAGAATCTGCAATGATATCACCAGCTGTGATTTCACCTTCTTCTGAAGCTTCAATGTAAATAACTTTAGGCTCATCAGTGTAAATTTCCGCAGCCAGTCCCTTCAGGTTCAGCAGGATTTCAATTACATCCTCTTTTACCCCGGGGATTGTGGAAAACTCATGTAATACGCCTTCAATTTTTACAGATGTTACTGCCACACCTGGTAGGGATGACAGCATTATTCGTCTCAGACTGTTACCAAGGGTAGTTCCATATCCCCGCTCTAAAGGTTCAATGACAAACCGCCCGTAGGTTTCGTCGTCTTTTTTATCAACAATTTCGATGACTGGTTTCTCGAATTCGATCATTTATCAGACCCTCCTACTTATTTATAATCCATACATTAACATGAGGGTTAATTGGTTCCCGAACATGTAGCCTATTTAGAATACAATTCAACAATAAGATGTTCAGCAATTTCGACATCTAAGTCTTCTACTGCCGGTCTGCCAATGACTTTTCCTGATAGTGTTTCAACATCTTTAGACAACCATGGTGCAACGGTTCTATTTTCAGTCACTTCTAAAATGTCTTTGAATTTCTGAGATTTTTTGCTTTTTGGTCGAACTTCAATTACATCGCCCTCTTTCATGATATAAGAAGGGATGTTTAATTTTTTGCCGTTGATCAGGAAATGTTCATGATCAACCAATTGGCGAGCTTCTTTACGAGATGTTGCCATTCCTAAACGGTAAACCACATTATCTAAACGTGATTCTAAGTGAATTAACAGGTTATGACCGGTAATTCCCTTTTGTTTTTCAGCAATTTCAAAGTAACCACGGAATTGTTTTTCAAGAACGCCGTAAATACGTTTTGCTTTTTGTTTTTCTCGTAACTGAAGGCCATATTCAGATAATTTTGTTCTTCTTTTACCATGTTGACCTGGTGGTGTAGGACGTCTTTCGAACGCGCATTTATTTGTTGAATAACAACGTTCTCCCTTTAGGTACAATTTTGCACCTTCACGTCTACATTGTCGGCATGATGCTTCTATATTTCTTGACATAATTTTCGCCCTCCTATTATACTCGTCGTCGCTTAGGTGGTCGACAACCGTTATGTGGAATAGGCGTAACATCGCGGATCAGGGTAATTTCTAATCCAGCCGCCTGTAAGGCTCGAATTGCTGCCTCACGTCCGGAACCAGGGCCTTTGACTAAAACTTCTACGCTTTTAAGTCCATGCTCCATGGCCGCTTTTGCTGCTTCTTCTGCTGCCATTTGAGAAGCAAAAGGCGTGCTTTTTCGCGAACCTTTAAAACCTAATCCACCAGAACTTGCCCATGAAAGAGCATTTCCTGACATATCTGTAATGGTAACAATTGTATTGTTGAAAGAAGATTGAATATGGGCCTGGCCACGTTCGATATTCTTTTTAACTTTTTTTACTTTTCTTCGTGCTTTTTTAACTGCCATTCTTTAGCCCTCCTTATTTCTTTTTACTTACGAGACGTTTAGGACCTTTTCGTGTTCTGGCATTAGTTTTAGTCTTTTGCCCTCTAACAGGAAGTCCTCGACGATGACGTAATCCTCTATAAGATCCAATTTCTATCAGTCGTTTAATGTTTAAGTTGACTTCTCTACGAAGGTCACCTTCAACGGTGTACTTATCAATCGTATTTCTCAGATCATTAACTTCAGTTTCAGTTAGATCTTTAACTCTGGTATCTGGATTGATATTTAAATCTTTTAATATTTGTAATGATGTTGAATGTCCAATACCATAAATGTAAGTTAATCCAATTTCTACCCGCTTATCTCGGGGCAAATCGACTCCGGCAATTCTTGCCATAGGGTGTGTACCTCCTAAATTGTTTTCTTAATGCTGGTGGATCAATCAAATTAGTGACGTAATTGATTTTTTTCCCAGTGTATTGTTTATATCATGAACATGACTAAAATTGCCGCGGTCATGCTCTTTTTTTCTGGACTCGACGGTTCAACCTTGTTTTTGTTTGTGTTTTGGATTTTCACAAATAACCATAACACGACCATTTCTCTTAATAATTTTGCATTTTTCACAAATCGGTTTTACTGATGGTCTAACTTTCATTTGTATGCCTCCTTTATGATTTCCCTTTTCCACGCCATACGATACGCCCGCGGGTCAAATCATATGGGGATAATTCAACAACTACCTTATCTCCCGGTAAAATTCTTATGTAGTTCATGCGAAGTTTTCCCGAAATATGTGCAGTTATCTGATGTCCATTTTCCAATTCAACTAAGAAAATAGTGTTTGGTAATGACTCAATAACTGAGCCTTCTACCTCGATAACATCTTTTTTGGCCATTGATCAAACCTCCTCACGATTCTCATCCCCAACACCATCAGGCATGTGATAGGACTCGAGTATTTTTCTTATCTCAGCGTTAGTTATCTTTTTTCCAATTAATATTTTATCACGAATATCTGTGGCAATGTGATTCGTCTTCGCTAAGTGTTTGACCTTTTTTTTCTTTGGATTACTCACTTTACGAAGTTTTCCATTCGATACATAGGTGAAATGGTCGTCCACCACTTCAATAACCACCATAAACTGACCCTTATCTCGGCCAGCAGTAGAACGAACCACTTGTCCAACTTTAAATTCATTCATCATTCACCAACTTAAATCACAGTCAAAAGTTCAGGCTCGCCGGTGCCGGTAATCAATATGGTATGTTCATAGTGTGAAGAAAGCTTACCATCTGTTGTTACCACCGTCCAACCATCTTTTAAAGTAACCACATCATAAGTTCCAATGTTTACCATTGGTTCTATGGCCAAAGTCATTCCCTGTCGTAGTCTGGGACCTCGTCCCTTAGGGCCATAGTTAGGAATGGGTGGATCTTCATGCATTTTCTTACCAACACCATGGCCAACATAATCTCGAACAACAGAAAATCCGTTTTCCTCAACATATGATTGGATGGCATTTGAAATATCCGATAGCCGATAGCCATCTTTAGCAAAGGCAATTCCTTTATAAAAGGACTCCCGAGTGACTCTGATCAACTTTTCTGCTTCTTCGGAAATAGTGCCAACACCATGTGTTACCGCTGCATCACCAACGTAGCCATTATAGGTTGCGCCAATGTCAATGCTGATGATATCACCATCCTGCAAACGTCGTTTCTCGGGAATCCCATGAACCACGACTTCATTAATTGAAGCACAAATGGAGTTTGGGAAACCACCATAGCCTTTAAATGTTGGAATAGCACCTGCATTACGAATATATAGTTCGACTGCATGATCCAGTTCTTGTGTTGTTACCCCAGGTTTGATCATTTCGCCAACTAGGGCATGAGCGCCTGCCACAATCTTTCCGGCATGACGCATCAGATCAATTTCCTTTTGGGATTTTATGGTTATCATCTTTAATTAACTCCACTTAGGATTTCTTTAATATTCTCAAAAACATCATTCATATGTTGCAGACCATTAATATTGATAATCTTTTGTTTATCTTCATAGAATTCAATTAATGGTTCTGTTTGATCCTGATAGACTTGTATTCTTTTTTGTACTGTTTCGACTTTATCATCTTCACGTTGATACAATGGTGTTCCATCTAAGTCGCAGACACCTTCAACCTTTGGTTTACTGTATTTAATATGATAGGTAGCATGACATTTAGGACAGATGCGACGTCCTGAAACCCGCTCAATTAGAATATCAAATGGTACTTCCAGGTTAATTGCAAAATCCAGTTCACAATCACGCTTGGCATTAATTTGACATAAAGCTTCTGCTTGAGCCACTGTTCGCGGAAATCCGTCTAGCAAGTAGCCATAGCTAGCGGCTTGAACATCGTCATGAGTCAAACGATCTTCTACCATATCAAGAACGAGTTGGTCTGGTACCAAAAGGCCTTGAGCCATATATTCTTTTGCTTTTTGACCAAGCGCTGTGTCATTGCTCATGTTTTCTCTGAAGAGATCGCCGGTTGAAATATGTGGTATATTGTAGGTTTCACAGATTTGTTTTGCCTGCGTTCCTTTACCAGCTCCCGGAGGTCCTAATAATACAATTCTCATTTTTCACTTATCTCCAGTTCATTTTAAGATTTTAAAAATCCCTGATGGTGTCTCATCATCATTTCTGATTCAATCTGTTTAACCGTTTCTAGGGCTACCCCAACAACAATCAGCAGACTTGTTCCACCGAACTGAAGATTGACACCCATGAAATTACCTACAAAAATAGGAATAACAGCAATGATCGCTAAGAAGACGCCACCAAATAATGTTAATCGGTTCATAATTCTCGAGAAGTACTCTACGGTTGGTTTCCCGGGTCTGATCCCTGGAACATAACCACCCTGTTTTTTAATATTTTCAGCAACATCAAATGGATTGAATGTAACTGCTGTATAAAAATAGGTAAACGCTATAATTAATACGACATAAATTGTCGTTGATAACCATGATCCCCAAGCAAAATAGGTCGAAATCCAATTTGCAAAAGCTGACGTTGGGAAAAAGCTAGCCAGGGTTGCCGGGAACAATGCCAGTGAACTAGCAAAAATGACTGGAATAACGCCGGCCATGTTAACTCTCAATGGAATATGTGTGCTTTGCCCACCATACATTTTTCTGCCAACAACACGTTTTGCGTATTGAACTGGTATTCTTCGTTGACCTTCTTGAATCGCAACAACACCAAACACGACCACAACAATAAATACAACAAACAATAAAATGCTGATGATACTAAGGGTACCAATTGTTACATAGTTGTACATTTGATAAATTGCAGACGGAATTCGTGATACGATACTGATGAAAATAATCAGCGAAATACCATTACCAATGCCATTTTCAGTAATCTGCTCGCCCAAGTACATCAGGAAAGCAGTACCAGCGGTGATACATAAAACGACAGTAAATACTGTGAAGGTTGTCTTTTCAAGCAATAAATCACCGAAAGACAGGCTCATGCCCAGTGCTTGAATCAGTGCTAAAACAATGGTTAAATAACGGGTATATTGGGCCAGCTTTTTTCGGCCTTCTTCCCCTTCTTTTTGCAATTTTTCTAGGGCTGGAATGGCAAAAGCCAATAGATTCATGATAATAGATGCATTAATATACGGGGTAATACTCATGGCAAAAATCGTGAAATTGCCAAAGTTACCACCGGAAATAATATTAAATAGACCAAAAATCCCATTATCATTGACGAGCTGACTTAACTGTTCAGTATCAATAAAAGGAACCGGTATGAAGGATCCCAACCGATATACAAACAGCAATGCTAAAGTAATTAATATCTTACGTCGTAGATCTGGAATTTTCCAAGCATCCTTCAAGGTAGAGACCATATTAGATCACCTCTACCTTTCCTCCTCCAGCGAGAATTTTCTCCTCAGCTGATTTGCTGATTTTATGTGCTTTAATGGTGAATGCCTTTTCAACTTCTCCGTTTCCAAGGATTTTCAAGCCATCATTTAATTTTCGGATGAATCCGTATTCTAACAATAATTCAGGTGTGATTACTGTGTTTGCGTCAAAAGCATTCAGTTCTCCGACATTAACTATTGCAAATGTTTTTTTGAATCGAGCGTTTGAAAAACCACGTTTTGGTAAACGACGTGCTAATGGCATTTGTCCACCTTCAAAACCTGGTCGAACACCACCACCGGAACGTGATTTTTGTCCATCTTGTCCACGACCAGCAGTTTTTCCAAGACCAGAACCTGTACCACGTCCTTTTCTCTTGGGTGCCTTTTTTGAACCTGGGGCTGGACTTAAAGTATGTAACTTCATATTGACACCTCCTATACTTCTTTTACATCGAGCATGAAGTCGGTTATATGAATCATGCCACGAATCTGAGGAGTGTCATTATGAGTTACGGTTTGGCCAATTTTCTTTAGGCCTAAAGCTTGAATGGTTGCCCGTTGTTTCGGGTTACGACCAATTAAACTTTTCTTTAATGTAATTTCTAATTGCTTAGCCATAATGATTCCTCCTAATCTAAAATTTCTTCAGGTTTTTTGCCACGTTTTGCTGCTACTTCTTCAAGTGTAGTCAGTTCAGCAAGGCCTGCCATAGTAGCATTAACCATGTTACGTGCATTGTTTGATCCTAAAGATTTAGTACGAATATCTCTGATACCAGCTAATTCCAGTACTGCACGGACAGGGCCGCCAGCAATAACTCCGGTACCTTTTCCAGCAGGTTTAAGTAATACATGGCCTGCACCAGCTTCACCATTGACTAAGTGAGGAATAGTTGTTCCAACCATTGGCACTTTGATTAATGATTTTTTTGCTGCATCGATACCTTTACGAATCGCATCTGGAATTTCCATTGCTTTTCCTTTACCGACGCCAACATGACCGTTTTCGTCTCCAACAATCACAAGACAGCTGAATCTGAAGTTACGACCACCTTTTACAACCTTAGTTACGCGGTTGATGGCAACGACTTTTTCCTTCAAATCTAATGTACTTGGATCGATTTTTTTGTTTTGCATCAAATGACCTCCTTTACTTAGAATTTCAGGCCGGCTTCACGAGCGCCGTCAGCCAATTCTTTTACTCTACCATGATATACATAACCGCCTCTGTCAAATACAACTGCTTCAATACCCTTTTCCAGAGCACGTTTGGCAATTGCCTGACCGACTGCTTTAGCTGCTGCTTTATCTCCACCTTTTGACAATTGACCTTTAAGATCAGAGTCATTGGAAGAAGCAGAAACCAATGTGATACCTTTGGTATCATCTATAATTTGAGCATAAATATTTTTATTACTTCTAAAAACGTTTAAGCGTGGTCTCATTTCAGTTCCAGAAATCTTGTTTCGGACCCGAAAGTGACGTGCGACACGTAATTTATTTTTAATGGGTTTCTTAATCATCGAGTTTTACTCCCTTCATCATCTTTGACGGGCTAGCAGGTTATTTACCTGTTTTACCTTCTTTACGTCGAATTACTTCGTCAGAATATCGTACCCCATGACCCTTGTAAGGTTCAGGTGGGCGTTTCGCTCGAATATTGGCAGCATGTGCACCAACGGCTTCTTTGCTAATGCCTTTAATAACGACTTTTGTATTTGTTTCCGGAACTGCTTCAACGCCTTCAGGATCTTCCATCTCAACGGGATGTGAATATCCTAAGTTCATCACTAATTTAGTTCCTTTTTTTTCTGCTCTATATCCTACTCCACTGATTTCCAATGTTTTAGTAAAGCCAGTGCTTACTCCTGTAACCATGTTTTGAATTAAAGCCCGTGTTAAACCGTGAAGCGATTTATGCAGCTTGCTTTCAGATGGTCGGGTTACAACGACTTCGCTATCTTGAACATCGATGATGACATCAGGATGAAAAGTTCTAACGAGTTGTCCTAATGGACCCTTGACTGTCAAAGTTTGACCGTCTTTTTTAATGTCGACTCCTGGGAGGATCGCAACGGGTGCTTTTCCTATTCTTGACATCTTTTTACCTCCTGTCTTAATTTGTTACCAAACGTAACATATCACTTCGCCGCCAACGCCGGCTTTTCTTGCTTTTTTATCGGTCATTACGCCTTTAGATGTTGATACAATGGCAATACCTAAGCCATTTAATACCTTTGGCACATCGTCTTTACCAGCGTATACTCTCAGACCTGGTTTGGAGATTCTTTTAATGCCTGCAACGACACGACTTTTGTTTTCTCCGTATTTTAGTACAATTTTAATTACGCCTTGCTTTTCATCAGCAATGTAATCGACTTTAGTAATATAACCTTCTTCTAAAAGAATTTGAGCAATTGCTTTCTTTTCTTTTGAAGCAGGCATCTCAACTGTTTTATGACCTGCATCATTTGCATTTCTGATGCGTGTTAACATATCCGCAATAGGATCAGTCATAACCATACTCGGTACCTCCTTTTCTTTGCTAGTGTGATTTTTACCAGCTTGCTTTTCTTACGCCAGGGATTTCGCCTTTATATGCTAATTCTCGGAAACATATACGACAAATGCCAAATTTTTGCAAAACAGAGTGTGGTCGTCCACAAATTCTGCATCGTGTATATTCCTGAGTCGAATATTTGTGTTTCCGCTGTTGCTTTTCTTTCATAGCTTTTTTTGCCACTGTACCGTCCTCCTTATGCTCTACTGAATGGAATGCCAAGCAGTCTTAACAGTTCGTGAGCTTCTTCATCAGTATTTGCCGTTGTGACAAACATGATATCCATGCCTCGGACTTGTTCAACCTTGTCATAATCAATTTCAGGGAAAATGAGTTGTTCTTTTATACCAAAAGCATAATTACCGCGTCCGTCAAAAGATTTGTTGGACAAACCTCTGAAGTCACGTACTCGAGGAAGGGCAACGTTGAATAACTTATCTGTAAATTCGTACATACGATCACTTCTTAAAGTTACTTTCGCTCCAATGTTCATGCCTTCTCGGACTTTAAAGTTGGCAACTGACTTTTTCGCCTTTGTTATGACTGGTTTTTGACCAGCAATAATTCCAAGGTCAATCACTGCGGCTTCTAAAGCTTTAGAGTTGTCTTTGCAATCTCCTAAACCCATGTTGAGCACAACTTTTTCTAGTTTAGGAACTTCCATGATATTTTTATATTGAAATTTCTCCATCATTGCTGGAATGACTTCTGTAAGAAATTTATCTTTTAATCTGGGCATATTGGTCCTCCTTCCCGAAATTAATTATTAAATGTTTCATTACATTTTTTACAAAATCTGACTTTATTTCCATCACTTAAAACTTTATGTCCGGTTCTAACACCCTTATCACATTTTGCACAGTAGAGTAACACATTAGAGGCTTCAAGTGCGCCTTCTTGTCGAATTATTCCACCTTGTTGCATTTGTTGTGTTGGTTTCTGGTGTTTAGTAACCATGTTTACATTTTCCACAAGGACTTTTCCATCTTTAGGATAAGATTGAATCACTTTTCCCTTTTTTCCTTTGTCCTTACCGGAAATTACCATTACGATATCATCTTTTTTAATATGCATCTTTCATTTCCTCCTTAAAGTACTTCAGGAGCCAAAGATACGATTTTCATGTATTTCTTGTCCCTTAACTCTCTTGCGACAGGTCCAAAAATACGTGTACCTTTTGGGTTTTTATCATCTTTTATAAGAACCGCTGCATTCTGGTCGAATTTGATGTAACTTCCATCGTCTCTTCTAATTCCGCTCTTTGTTCTAACGACAACGGCTTTAACAACGTCGCCCTTTTTAACATCGCCACCGGGTGCCGCACTTTTAACAGCACACACGATAATGTCCCCGATATTTGCGTATCGACGACCGGAACCACCAAGAACTCGGATGCACAGTAATTCCTTTGCACCGGTATTATCTGCTACTTTCAGTCTCGTTTCTTGTTGAATCATCCGAAATACCTCCTTCCGCACATTGACTTATAGTGCTTTTTCTACGATTTCTACTAATCTCCAGCGTTTGTCTTTGCTGAGTGGTCTTGTTTCCATTATTTTAACGGTATCACCGATATTACATTCGTTTTGTTCGTCATGGGCTTTGAACTTTACAGTGTGTTTCACTCGCTTTGAGTAAAGTGGATGCTTTACAAAACTTTCGACAGCTACAACAACGGTTTTATCCATTTTATCGCTGGTCACTTTACCGATTCGAGTTTTTCTGTAACCTCTTTCTTCCATAAGCTAAACCTCCTTATCTATTGGTTTATTATGCTTGATCCGACTTCATCGCACGTTCTTGCATAATTGTTTTGATCCGTGCATAAGTCTTCTTCACTTCTTTAATCCGCATTGGGTTTTCTAATTGACCAGTAGCATGTTGAAATCTCAGGTTGAATAATTCTTCCTTAAGATCTCCCAGTTTCGCTTCAAGTTCAATTGTTGTTAATTCTCTTAATTCACTTGGTTTCATGCTTCATCACCCACTTCTTGTGCTTCCTGATCTTTTCGAGTGATAAACTTCGTTTTGATCGGTAATTTATGTTGAGCAAGACGCATGGCTTCCCGAGCAACTTCCTCAGAAATCCCGGCAATCTCAAACATTACTCTTCCTGGTTTTACCACTGCAACCCAATACTCTGGAGAACCTTTACCGGAACCCATTCGAGTTTCTGCTGGTTTTTGTGTCACAGGTTTGTCTGGGAAAATTTTGATCCAAACCTGGCCACCTCTTTTAATATATCTGGTCATGGCGATACGGGCAGCTTCGATCTGATTAGCAGTAATCCATGCTGGCTCCAGTGCCTGAATAGCGAAATCTCCGTAAGTGATTTTGTTACCACGAAGCGCTTTTCCTTTCATACGACCTCTATGTTGTTTTCTACGTTTTACACGTTTAGGCATTAACATATGCGTTGGCCTCCTCTCTTAGTTTTCTGTCCTGTTAGTAGGAGCTTTGCGGCGTGTGCTTTTTTTAGCTTTCGCGTCGTCTTCAGCAGTTACTGCTAAAATATCTTCGCGGCCAGTTAAAATTTCGCCTTTATTGACCCAAACTTTTACACCTAGTTTACCATAGGTGGTATCAGCTTCAGCAAAGCCATAGCTAATATCAGCTCGGAGGGTTTGAAGTGGAACTTGACCTTGGGCATAATGTTCGTTTCGTGCCATTTCAGCGCCGTTCAAACGACCTGCAACAGCAGTTTTAATCCCCTTAGCTCCAGCTCGCATGGTTCGTTGCATGGTTTGTTTCATTGCTCGTCGGAAAGAAATTCGTCGTTCCAGCTGAGCGGCAATGTTTTCTGCTACTAATTGAGCATCCATATCAACGTTTTTAACTTCAACGATGTTGATAAATACAGTTTTCTTGGTCATTTTTTCAAGTTCAAGACGTAAAGCATCGATACCTGCACCACCACGACCAATAATCATGCCTGGTTTTGCTGTATAGATATGAATCTTAACCTTGTTACCAAAACGTTCGATGACAATTTTAGAAATGCCCGCCTGGTATTGATTTACTTTTATATATTTACGAATATCATGATCTTCAATTAAACAATCTGCAAAATCTTTGTTGTTAGCAAACCATTTTGCGTTCCAGTCCTTTATAACGCCAACTCTTAATCCGTGAGGATTGACTTTTTGACCCATCTATGCCCTCCTTACTCTTTTTCTTTTAATACGGCTGTAATGTGAGACGATCTTTTTCGAATAATTGTCGCTCGTCCCTGTGCACCCGCTCTGAATCGTTTTAGTGTTGGACCCTGATTTGCATAAATCTGATCGATATATAAGTTTTCAGGATTCATGTTAAAATTATTTTCAGCATTTGCTAAAGCAGATTTAACAACTTTATCAATTATTTTCGCTGCTTTATTTGGTGTTAATGCTAGAATACTTAATGCTTCTCCAATGCTTTTGCCTCGAATTAAATCAGCCACTAACTTAGCCTTTCTGGATGAAACACGTACATATTTAGCTGTCGCTCTTGCTTCCATATAGTATACCTCCTTCTGGCTATCTTAATTTAGATTTCTTTTCTCCAGCATGACCTCTAAAGGTTCTGGTTGGTGCAAACTCTCCAAGTTTGTGTCCTACCATATCTTCGGTAACATAAACTGGAACATGTTTTCTGCCATCATGAACTGCGATGGTGTGTCCTACCATTTGTGGGAAAAGTGTGGAGCTTCTAGACCAGGTCTTCAGCACATTCTTTTCACCTTTTTCATTCATAGCATCGATGCGTTTTAGTAACTTTTCGTCACAAAAAGGTCCTTTTTTTAATGATCTACCCATTATTCAACCTCCTCTCGGTTCGTTATCTTATGGTTGTATGCTTATTTTTTATTTCGTGATCTTACGATATATTTATCGGAAGGTTTATTTTTCTTACGTGTTTTATAACCAAGTGCTGGTTTACCCCAAGGTGTAACTGGGCCAGAACGTCCGATTGGGGCACGTCCTTCACCACCACCGTGTGGATGGTCATTCGGATTCATAACAGAACCACGTACGGTTGGACGAATACCCATATGTCGGGTCCGACCCGCTTTACCAATACGGACATTCTGGTGATCCAGATTTCCAACCTGGCCAATGGTTGCTCGACATTCAATTCGAACCAATCTCATTTCGCCTGAAGGCAAACGCAATGTTGCGTAATTTCCTTCTTTCGCCATCAACTGAGCGCTAGCGCCAGCTGAACGAACCATTTGAGCACCTTTTCCGGTTTTCAGTTCAACACAGTGAACGGTTGTACCAACAGGAATATTTTTAAGTGGCAGACAATTACCAACGGTAATATCTGATTCTGGTCCAGAGAAAATAACATCTCCAACCTTTAACTTTAATGGTGCAATAATATAACGTTTTTCACCATCTGCATAGTGAACAAGTGCTATATTTGAACTTCTGTTTGGATCATATTCGATTCCGGCAATTTTTCCCGGAATGTTATCTTTATTTCTTTTGAAGTCAATAATTCTGTATTTTCTTTTAGCTCCACCACCATGATGTCTAACGGTAATGCGTCCATATGCATTACGACCAGCATGTTTTTTAAGTGGCTTCAATAAGGATTTCTCAGGCTCATGCTTGGTGATTTCCTCGAATGTATTGACGCTCATATTTCTACGTCCTGGGGACGTTGGTTTATACTTTCTAATACCCATTAATCGCTACCTCCTTTTTTTGTATGCTTCTCGGGTTGTAGTCTCGTTTGTTCGCTTATACGCCTTCGAAGAATTGGATACCCTTACTTCCAGGTGTTAACTTCACGATTGCTTTTTTCCAATCTGATCTTCGACCAACGAAACGTCCGGTTCTTTTCAGTTTGCCTTTCATATTCATGGTGCTCACTTTTTCAACTTCAACACCGAATATGACTTCAACAGCATTCTTTATCTCAATTTTGTTCGCTCTCTTGTCCACTTTAAATGTGAATTTTTTCTCTTCTGCATCGGCCATACTACGTTCGGTAATAATTGGCTTGATGATAATATCGCGAGGATTTTTCATTATGCGTATACCTCCTCAATTTTTTGTAGTGATTCCTGAGTCATGATCAACACGTCATATTTCAACATATCATATACGTTGAGTTCGTTGACAGTAGTTGTTGCAACCTTTGGAATATTGTTTGCAGAACGGATAATTGCTTCGTTGTTATCAGGAAGTACAATCAAGGCTTTTTGAGCATTGATATTATTCAGTACTGCGATCATTTCTTTGGTTTTTGGAGCATCCATCACCAGTTGATTCAATACGCGCAGTTCATTATCCTGAGCCTTTGCTGAAAATACAGATTTCATCGCTAAGGCTTTAACTTTTTTGTTAACCTTTTTGCTATAATCTCTTGATTTTGGTGCAAAGATCACACCGCCGCCCTTCCATAATGGAGATCGGATGGTACCGGCACGAGCCCGGCCTGTTCCTTTTTGTCTCCAAGGTTTACGACCACCACCACGGACTTCTGATCGAGTCAAGGCGGAACGTGTTCCCTGTCGTCTATTTGCAAGCAGTGCTACCACTACTTCATGTACTACGTATTCGTTGGGTTCGATTCCGAAGATTCCTTCGCTTAATTCGACATCACCAACAACATTTCCTTTTACATCTAAAACGTCAATTTTAGGCATTTGATTTCCTCCTTTCAGGCTTGATTTTTTTATGCTTTAACGCTGCTTTTAATTGTAACAAGTGCTCCTCTAATGCCTGGTACTGCGCCTCTGATTAAGAGGACATTATTTTCAGCATCGACTTTAACAACTTCCAAATTAACTGCAGTTACATTTTTGTTCCCCATCTGGCCTGGAAGTTTCTTACCCTTGAATACTCTTGAAGGTGAAGAAGATGCTCCCATGGAACCTGGTCTTCGGTGATATTTGGAACCATGAGCCATTGGTCCTCTGGATTGGTTATGTCGTTTAATAACCCCCTGGAAGCCCTTACCTTTGGATTTTCCTGAAATATCAACTCGTTCGCCAGCTTCAAACACATCAGCCTGAATTAATTGACCGGTTTCATAACTTGCATAATCATCAAGTTTGAATTCCCGGATTACTTTTTTATATTCAACACTGTTTTTGTTATAGTGGCCTTTAAGTGGTTTCGTCATGAGACGTTCTTTTGCTTCACCATATGCCAATTGCAGTGCTTCATATCCATCCGTTTCGATGGTTTTCTTTTGAAGCACAACACAAGGGCCGGCTTCAACCACGGTCACTGGAATGACAGTTCCGTTTTCTGTGAAAATTTGGGTCATTCCAATTTTTCGTCCGATAATCGCTTTTTTCATTATTTCCTCCTAAATATCATTGGATTGCTGTGCAATCATAATACCAATGGGGTCTATAGTTTGATTTCTATATCAACGCCTGCTGGTAAGTTCAATCGCATTAATGCGTCTACGGTTTTTGGTGTTGGGTTTAAAATGTCAATCAACCGTTTGTGTGTGCGCATTTCAAATTGCTCTCTGGAATCCTTATACTTGTGCACTGCTCGAAGAATCGTGATGATTTCTTTGTCTGTTGGCAGTGGCACCGGACCAGATACGCTCGCACCTGTTCTCTTTGCTGTTTCAACAATTCGTTCAGCCGATTGATCCAAAAGTTTGTGATCAAACGCTTTTAATCTGATTCTAATTTTTTGTTTTGCCATACCTAAATTTTACCTCCTTATCAATTTTTACTCGTCATTTAGGTACTCCAATCACTCGTCAACCCATCCGGGTGTTTCATCATTATTTTTTTTCGCAAAATGAACGTCTCATTTTGCAAAATCACATGAATCTAAGTGATTGTCGTCCGATTCAAAGATCGTGACATACTCCATGGGAAAAACCTGCCTAAGGCGACAGCAACCTCTCACTTCATCGCTTGTGTGTCAACCTTTCACATTATACAAGAAAAAAACGCCTTTGGCAAGCGTTTTTTTAGATTTTACAACTATTTCTGCATTTTTTTCTGATTTAATATTTTGATCACTTCAGTATCTCATCCGGCGGTGCATCCAGAAAATAAATCCCCGTTCCCTGTAACCCTAAATGAGCTGCCAAAACGCAACCTATCGGTACCGGTTCTATTTTTTTTACCCCCATCAGTCGCAGGGCTTTTTCATAGTCCTCCACTGGTTTCATGGAGCCAGTGTAAGCAATCCCAACATTCTGATCAAGGTAATTAACAATATTCTCAGCTGTTTTTTCGATCACTGCCTGTTGTGCTTTTTTATTTCCCCGAGACTTGCCAATAATTTTCAATTCGCCATCTTCAACCGAAACAATCGGATGAATCTTCAGGAATCCGCCCACGACTGCTGTTCCCTTGGAAACCCGACCGCCCATATAAAGCCAGTTCAGATCTTCAATACTAAAATAAAAATGGGCGTGGGGGATCAGTTTAACAGAAGCTTCCACTAAATAATCCAGGTCTTTCCCTTGATCGATCAGCTTCAATAATTCCACCGCAATAACGGCAATGCTTCCACCGCTATGCAGACTATCAACGATCCGGCACTTAAAATTCGGATATTTTTCGAGGACGTCTTTTAAAATCAAACAAGCCGTTTCGTAACTCCCGGATAGTTTTGATGTAAAAGCCAGATAAAGACAGTCAACATTATTTTTAGCACAATCTTCGAAGTATTCCATGAAATCCCCTGGATTTACTTGAGATGTGGTGGGAACAATTCCCTGCTCCATAAATTTATTCATGCCATCCAGATCGATTTCCCGTTTGTCCCGATATACTTTTCCTTCAATAATAACATTCAGGGATACCATATCCAAATTCGGGTGATTGATATATTCTTTTGGTAGATCACACATACTATCAACTAAGAGTCTAATCATTTCGAACTTCTTTCTAATCCTATTTCTTTGAGTCGCTATATTTTTTTTCGTAAATCGTCTGTATTTGATCTAAGCTTTCAAATATTTCTTCTCGGGTATAGTCTTGTTTCAGTAAATATTCGTCACTCATTTTAGCGATTTCCGAATAAACTTTTTCAGTCAATTTCAAATATTCAAGTTTTGAGTCTTTTTCAATTGTTTCAAACAAAATATTTTCAGCTTCGTTAATTTTACCATCATAAATCATTTTCTGCAAACGGTAAAATAAATATTCTGCTTCGATGAATTCCCCTTGTTCGCCTTTGATTTCATATTTGAATTTTTCTTTTCTAAACAGTCCAACAACAAATTTGGAAAAGTTCTCTATTTCCCGCATAAAAAAGTCTTTTTGGAACATATTGTCTACACTTTCTTTTTAATTAATCATACCACAAAAGATCGACGTTCTCTATCTAATCTGCCAATTACGGTTCCTCTATAATTACAATAGTCTCATTAAAAAAACCGCCCCCAAAAACAGGGCGGTTAAACATTATTATTTATCGTATTTTTTATGCGTCAGCAAGCATTTTGGCAACAACACCAGAACCAACGGTTCGGCCGCCTTCACGAATTGCAAAACGTAAGCCTTCTTCGATCGCGATTGGCGTGATCAAAGTGATTTCCATTTGAACGTTATCGCCAGGCATTACCATTTCAACGCCTTCTGGTAATTTGATGATACCAGTTACGTCCGTTGTTCTGAAGTAGAACTGTGGTCGGTAGCCATCAAAGAATGGAGTATGACGTCCGCCTTCTTCTTTGGTTAATACATATACTTCTGATTGATAATGGGTATGTGGTTTGATGGAACCTGGTTTAGCTAATACTTGACCACGTTCGATTTGAGTACGGTCAACCCCACGCAGTAATGCGCCGACGTTGTCGCCTGATCGACCTTCGTCCAGTAATTTTCGGAACATTTCGATTCCGGTAACAACTGTTTTTCGAACATCATGGATTCCGACGATTTCAACTTCTTCGCCAACTTTGACAATCCCACGTTCAATACGTCCGGTTGCAACAGTTCCACGGCCAGTGATTGAGAAAACATCTTCAACTGGCATCAGGAATGGTTTGTCGGTATCACGAACTGGATCTGGGATCCAGGTATCAACAGCGGTCATTAGTTCAACAATTTTGTCTCCCCATGGGCCGTCTGGATCTTCAAGAGCGCGTAACGCAGATCCGGCAACGATTGGTGTATCATCGCCTGGGAAATCATATTCGTCAAGCAGTTCGCGAACTTCCATTTCGACTAATTCCAGTAATTCTTCATCATCGACCATGTCTACTTTGTTTAAGAAAACAACGATGTATGGTACACCTACCTGACGGCTTAACAGGATATGTTCACGGGTCTGTGGCATTGGACCATCAGCAGCACTAACAACCAGGATCGCGCCATCCATTTGCGCAGCACCGGTGATCATGTTCTTAACATAATCGGCATGGCCCGGGCAGTCAACGTGAGCATAGTGACGAGCGGCAGTTTCATATTCAACGTGAGCAGTGGAAATAGTGATTCCACGTTCTCTTTCTTCTGGGGCTTTATCGATATTTTCGAATGCTACGGCTTCCCCGGTTCCAAATCGTTTATTTAATACAGATGTGATTGCCGCTGTTAATGTTGTTTTACCATGATCGACGTGACCAATTGTTCCAACATTTACGTGGGGCTTATTTCTTTCAAATTTTGACTTTGCCATTTGTATTCTCCTTAAAAATCTAAAAATTATCGTGTTACTACTATGTCAAATTTAATTTATGATATAAAAATGGAGCCCTCATCCGGATTTGAACCGGAGACCCCCACCTTACCATGGTGGTGCTCTACCTACTGAGCTATGAGGGCTTACTAATAAAAATGGTGGGAGAAGATGGTTTCGAACCATCGTAGACGTCGTCAACGGATTTACAGTCCGCCCCCTTTAGCCACTCGGGCATTCTCCCACTTGCTTATTAATTCAGCTTCTCTATAATAGTTTGTTTTCGCTTTTTTGTCAACTGTTTTTTATAATCTTTTGCCGATTTTTTTACGGATTCGTTGTAAAGCATTATCAACTGATTTATTACTACAGTCAAGAACTCTTGAAATCTCATAATAGGATGCCCCTTGAATGTAGTATGAAAGGACTTTTTTTTCAAAACTGGACAGTTCCCGTTTAACATCAATCATCAGTTGTTCCAATTCTTCTTCTTTAATTAACTCTACGCCCGGTTCGACACTTTGTTTAGCTGCTAAACGATCAATAATGATATTCTGAGGTTCTTCTTCAGACACTGCCGCATAAATCGAAACCGAATTATTTAAGGGCATATGTTTCTGTCGATTGGCAGAACTAATAGCCGTTTGGATTTGCCGTTCAATACAAAGGTTGGCAAAGGTCGCAAACTGCGCCTCCCGATCTGGGCGAAAGTCCCAAATGGCTTTGAGCAAACCAATCATTCCCTCTTGGATCAGATCTTCATTGTCGCCACCGACAAGGTAATAGGATCGGGCCCGAATCAGCACATTTTTACGATATTTTTCCAACAGGAATTCTTCGGCTTCCTTATCTCCCTGCTGAGCGCGGTTGACTATTTCTGCTTCTGATATTTTTTCATTGTTAATCTTCACTCTTTTGTCCTCGCATTATTCTTTAATGCGCATTTTGTTAAATTGATCCAGGGTATCGGCATCCAAAAAATCACTGAGCTTAACCCCCTGTTTTTGCACACTTTTTTTCTTGTCATCTCGGAAATTTTTCAGGGTGGTTTCCATATCCTGGATCAACTCCCGCACTGGAACCCGCTCGGCCCCGTTGGCCAGTACCATTTGCTGTAAAGTAAAATCCGATGTCACGACCCGGACCGTGTAGGAGTTGGGCAGACTATAAACCAATTTTTCAATATAGGTATCCGCAGTTTTATTTTTTTCCGTAAAAATCACTTTAATCCGACCAACCAGCTCTTCACGTTTTTCCAGTGATTGCTGCTGGTAGGCATCGAAAACAAGGATGGTTTCCCACCCTTTGAATCCGCTATAGCCATTTAAATCATTAATCAGTTTTACTCGCGCCTCTTCCAGCTGGATTTCGGAAAGCCGTTTTAACTCATCTGAACCATGAATGACATTATACCCATCCACAATTAATATGGTTTTCATTGAAATCGCTGTTTGGCTGCCTCTGCAAAAATTATCGCCGCCGCCGCTGAAGCATTAAAGGATTCGATTTCGCCGTGGATCGGAATCGATACCGCAAAATCACATTGCTTCTTTATCTTTTCGCTAATTCCAGTCCCCTCATTCCCGATGACAATTGCCAGTGAACCTTTATAATCGGCTTTATAATAAGGATTACCCTTCATATCGGTGGACATGATCCAAAAGCCTTTTTTCTTAAGATCATCAATCGTCTGGCTTAAATTAGTCACCTTAACGATCGGCGTGTGGGATACCGCGCCGGATGAAGCCTTAACGGAAACGGCGGTTAACGAAGCTGAACGGCGGTTGGGAATGATCACACCATCCGCGCCGCAAACATTGGCACTTCGAATAATCGCTCCCAGGTTATGAGGATCGGTCAGATGATCCAAAATGACAATAAAGGGGTCTCGTCCCTTGGCTTTGGCATGATTGAGGATATCTTGAAGATTACTGTAAGGGAATGGCGCCATCAGCGCCACAATACCCTGATGAACCTGACCGTCAGCCAAATACTCCAATCTTGCTTTTTCGACCGAGTGGATAATGATATTCTGTTTTTTAGCCATATCCGTAATCTTTTTAAGGACGTGATCGGTGTTGTCTT
Organism: uncultured Acetobacterium sp.; assembly: GCF_963664135.1. NCBI lineage: Bacteria > Bacillati > Bacillota > Clostridia > Eubacteriales > Eubacteriaceae > Acetobacterium > uncultured Acetobacterium sp. The sequence continues at coordinate 1,682,035 of NZ_OY760905.1, forward strand.
TTAAAATCAACAACTTATCAATTTCCTGACCGGAACGCAACGCTTCCATAACCGGATTTTTTCCGACGATTACGAAAGTTTCTTCGGTGACGCCATCATCTTCCCGGTTATGTCCATCAAACTTACGTGCTGGTCGCCGGTCATCAAAGCGACGTGGTCCCCGCTCTTCTTTGGGACCGCGGCTATCAAATTTCCGTGGTTTTTTATCATCTTTGGCACCACGTTCTTCGAATTTATGACTGCTTTTGCCAGTCTTCGGCCCACGTTCATCCGCGCTATTTGACCGCTTATCACCTTTGGTAGAATACTTTGATTCGCTGCTCTTGGATGCCTGATCGTTCTTTTTCGACCTCGGCTTGTCACTGGTCTTGCTGCTGTTCGATCGACTATTTGATATTTTTTTCATCTTTTCACCTATTCTTTTATTTTAATTCGATTTATTTCTTGATAAATCGATTCCTGCATTGTTTCTTATTTTATTGTTTTATTATTATATCTTATTCGTTTGTTTCGGTTTCTGCGCTTGCGCCTTGGATTTCATCCATTGGTTTTCGTTTTCGCGGCGGCAATGGCCCATAATATTGATAATAATGGGTCTTGATGTCCCCATTATACAGTTTTCTGTTTTTGGTTGATGCTTCGCCAAAGAATTTCTCAAACTTCTCGTAACCGGTAATAATAAAATAAGACCAGTCCTCCAAACTTCGAAAAACCTTGCCCATATCCCGATACAAACGCTGAATTTCTTTTTCTTCGCCAATTCGTTCACCATAGGGTGGGTTGGTGATAATTACCCCATATTTTTTCTTGGTGGAAATCGACTGGACCGCTAATTTCTGAAAAGCAACCAGATCAGCCACGCCAGCCAATTCGGCATTGGTTCGGGCTTGTTTCAGGGCATCGGCATCACAGTCGGACCCCAACAGTAGAAATTCCTTGTCATTGATGGCGTCCTTGGCTTCCTGTCGTGCCTGTTCCCATAGATCAGCAGGAATGGCATCCCAGGTTTCAGAAACAAAATCCCGTTTCAGCCCCGGGGCAATATTTTTACCAATCAGAGCCGCTTCAATGACAATCGTTCCCGAGCCGCAAAGGGGATCCAGAAAAACGCGATCCGGCCGCCAACGGGATAAATAAACCAGGGCGGCTGAGATGGTTTCCTTCAAGGGCGCCTCATTTCCGTATTGACGATAGCCCCGCTTGTTAAGACCAGAGCCACTGGTGTCGATGGACAAGGTCACCTCATCCTTGAGAATTTGAATATGAATGGGATATTTGCCACCATTCTCATCAAACCATTCGACATGGTATTTTGACTTTAATCGTTCCACCACAGCTTTTTTGACAATGCGTTGTCCGTCTGATTTACTGAATAGGGTTGATTTGACACTGGTGATTTTTGCCGCCGGGAACTCGCCATCAACAGGGATCCAGTTTTCCCAAGGTAATGCTTTTGTCTTTTCGAACAGTTCATCGAAGGTTTCAGCTTTAAAACGGCCAATCTCCAAAAGTACCCGGTCAGCACAGCGCAGCCACAGATTTGATCGGGGAATGGCTTCCAATGGACCCGAGTAACGGATTTTTCCGTTCTCAACCTCTGTTACTTCGTATCCCAGTTTTTTTATTTCGTCTTTTACCACACTTTCGATTCCAAAAGCGACCGTGGCAATTAAATTTACTATTTTCGGCATTCATTTTTCCTTTATCGTTATTTTTGATCCCATTTAAACTATCAATATTACATTATAGCATAGTATTTCGATTTATTCTTAATAATAATGTATATAAATTAAATATCGACTAAAAAATACCGGTGTAACCATCGTACACCGGTATTTTAAGTAATAACAATTAATATTTCTTAAAAATTCTTTATTTCTTCATCCCGACCAAAGACCAGAAAGCCTTCATATTGTCCATTATCCCAAGCGGCAATCTGTTTTCCGAATTTTTTCTTCATCGCCACCAGATTCACCTGATAGCCTTTGCTTCGCCAGCAATCAGCTTCGCCAATCACTTCCACCATGCTATTGGTTTGTGGATCATAGAACAAGATAATTGCCGGATCGATTTGTTGGGAGTTCTGTTGTTCTTCCATCAGAATGGTAATAATCCGCTCGAAGCCAATCGAAAAACCAACGGCTGGCACCGAAACCTTGCTATACTTCCCGATCATGTTGTCATAACGGCCACCACCAGCAATGGAATACCCATAGGGGCCATAGCTGACTTCAAAAATAAGGCCGGTATAGTAACCCATGCCGCGAATCAGTGAAAAATCAAAAACGACTTCAAAATTATCTTTCGCCAGGGTTTTGATGGTATTGATCACCTCGGTTAATTCTCCCATAGCGCCAACATCGGCCACCCACTGATCCAGATTACCCAGATTGACACCGGCAACACAGGCCATCAGCTTTTCCACTTTTTCCGGTTCATGACCTTTTTCCAGCAATTCCTTGGTGACGCCAGTAGCTTCGATTTTGTCCATTTTATCTAATGAAATACAAACAGTTCCGACTTGATCAGCGGTAAATCCAGCTTTTATAATGACCTCGCTTAATAACTGGCGATGATTCACCTTGATGGTGAACCCTTTAAAGCCCATCGCCAAAAGCGCTTTTGCGGTGGTATCCATCAACTCGATTTCGGCATGAACAGAGGGATCCCCGATGATGTCGATATCGCATTGTTTAAAGGCCCGAAACCGACCTTTTTGAGGCCGTTCTGCCCGAAAAACATTACCAATCTGGATGGCTTTAAAAGGGGTTTCTAAAGCTTCCTGATTATTTGAATAGAAACGGCTCAGTGGCAGGGTTAAATCGAACCGCAGTCCCATGTCGCACAGATCCAGGACACTGGCATCCTGATTTAATTTCAGTTTTTCACCGCGTTTTAAAATGGTGAAGAGCATTTTTAAATTCTCGCCGCCGTCACTGCCCAGCAAGAGTTCTAAATTTTCCATTACCGGTGTTTCAATGCGACTGAATCCGTGGGCCCGATAAACCGCCAGAATCTGCTGCTCCAACCGATCCCGAATTTTCATTTCATCCGGCAATATGTCCCGTGTTCCTCTAACAGGTTTTGAACTGATCATCTGGTCACCTTTCTAAACTAAATTGATTTGCTTAAAGGCTTTCTTGCCTTTTTTAAGCACAAGTTTTCCCTCTTTAAAATCTGCCGGGGTTATCACAAGTTTGAAGTCTTCAACTTTTTCCCCATCAACAAGAATCCCGCCTTGTTGCACCAGACGCCGACCTTCGCTGCGGGTTGGGATCAGCTTAGCAATTTCCAGCAAAGCCAGAATATCCAATCCTTCTCCCAATTCAGCAGCAGATAATTCGACGCTGGGGATATCCGCATCGCCCTGATCACCGGCAAACAGTTTCCTGGCCGCATTTTGAGCCTCTTGAGCCGCTGCGGTGCCATGAATAATCTCGGTGACCGTAAACGCCAATACTTCCTTGGCCTGATTAATTTCTGAATCTTTTAATGCGCCCAGGCGACGCACCTCATCCATCGGAATAAAGGTCAGCAGTGCCAGACATTTTTGTACATCAGCATCGGCAACATTTCGCCAGTACTGATAGAAGTCATAAGGGGTTGTTTTTTCCGGATCCAGCCACAGCGCGCCCTTTGCCGTTTTACCCATTTTAATACCTTCGCTGGTGGTTAGCAGTGAAAAAGTCATACCATAAACCTGTTCGGCATCTTTTCGCCGGACCAGTTCAACCCCGGCAATGATGTTGGACCACTGATCATTTCCGCCAAACTGCATTTTACAGCCCTGTTCTTTATGTAATACATAAAAATCATAAGCCTGCAGCAACATATAATTGAACTCTAAAAAGGTCAGCCCTTTTTCCAGTCGCGATTTATAGCAATCCGCAGCCAGCATCCGATTGACGGAAAAATAAGCCCCGATTTCCCGCAAAAAATCAATATAATTAAGTGGCAACAGCCACTGGGCGTTGTTGATCATCACGGCTTTGTCATCTTCAAAAGTCAGGAATTTTTCAAAGACCTTTTTGAATTTCTCGCCATTTTCAGCAATCCGTTCCGGGGTCATAACCTGACGCATGTCGGTTCGGCCAGATGGGTCGCCGATCATGGTGGTACCGCCGCCGATAAGGGCAATGGGTCGATGGCCATGTTTCTGCATATGAGCCATGACCATGATTTGAATAAAATGTCCAATGTGCAGACTATCCGCCGTTGGATCAAAGCCAATATAGAAAGAAACGGATTCTTCCGCCAATAATTTTTTAATTTCCTCTTCGTGGGTACATTGTTCAATAAACCCTCGTTCCTGTAATACGTCAAATACACTCTCCATTAAATCTATGTCCTTTCCTGATTCCATCGGGAACTACCCGCTAATCTTCTTAATCTATTTTTGGATTTATCTTTGAAATATAATATAATTGATAGTTTAATATAGTTTAATCCTGAGGCTTTTCCAAAGCCATCTGCTCTTTTTTAATTTCCCAGCGACTTAAGCCCTCTTCCAGAAATACCTTAATGACGGCAAACATCGGGATGGCAATAAACATCCCCCAAACACCAAAAAGACTGCCCCCGACAACTACACTGACCAACACCCAAAAGGGATTGAGTTCAACAATTTTGCCCAAAAAGTTCGGAGCCAGAATGTTGCCTTCAAATTGCAGCAGCACCACTACCCAAACGCCTACCCATAAGGCTTTGACAGGATCATCAATCAGCGTAATTCCAACACTAATGACGCCGCCGATAATCGGTCCAAAATAGGGAATCATATTGGTGATCCCCATAATCATTCCAAACAGTGGGGCATAATCAACGCCAATCACCAACAGCCCTAAATAAAAGACAAATCCAACCAGGATCGATATCAGAATCTTCCCGGCAAAGTATTTATAAAAAATATCATCAATAGTAATCACCGCCCAATGACCCGCTGCATAGGAGCTCTTGCCCATGACGGCTTTAGTGAAACGATCCACCTGTTCGATAATTCTTTCTTTATCCAACATTAAATAGAGGCCGATAAAAAAAACAATGAAAAAAGAAATGATAAAACCAATGGTTCCCTTGACAAAAATAAAAGCCACACTGCTGATATCTTTAATCGAATCGGGATTGGTTCCGAAATAAGCCGCCACCTGATTCCAGAGATCTCGAGAAGTCATACTTTGAAGTCCATCGATTGTATATTTAAGACTGGCTACAATATCCTGGGCAGCACCGCCATTGGACATAATTTTGCTTAAGTAATCATCGATAACCGCTAAATTCTGAGGGGTTTGATAAATTAATCCAGTCAGACTCTCAATCACCGACGGAATCGTCGCATAAAAGAACAAGATCACTAAAACAATGGTAATGACATACACCACCAGAATGGCAATGATCCGCACGATTCGCGACCGACTTATACTTTTAGGGATAACTTTGAAAATAAACTTTTCAATTCCCCGCATCGGTCTGAACAGAAAGTAGGCCAGGACAACGCCCAGAAGAATCGGTCTGAGCACTTCTAAAATACTGCCCATAATGTCTCCAACGGTACTTGCAATCATTCCAAAATTATCCAGTAGTTTATAAACCAGAAGCAATATAAGTGCACTGACTAAAATATAGCCATATTTCTTAACAAGTTCCACATCAACTTTAAACTTCACCCACTCCTCCAGATTCGAATTTAACTCGAATTATATCTTAACATTTAACTCGAAAAATTTAAAGCAGTTTCAAATAGATTCTTAAATTAAGATTAAACTAAAATAAAACCGCATTATACTAAAGTTTTCCTTGTATTTTAGAGGAAACTATCATAATATTTTTATATAGCCAATTTACTATTAGGAGAAACCATGATCTATATAGCCATTATCCTTTTTGTTATTTTTCTCGACCAATACTCAAAATATCTGGTCGTTGCACATATAATGCCCATTGATACCTATCCGATTATCCCGAACGTTTTCCACCTGACCTATGCTGAAAATACCGGAGCTGCCTTCAGCTTCTTTACAAACATGCAGATATTTCTAATCATCATGACACTGGTTTTTATTGGTGTGTTGATTTATTTTTTAATCAAAATTCCCAATATCAAGGAAAACCGGGTCATTAACATATCGCTGGCCTTCATTATTGGCGGCGCCGCCGGTAATTTGCTGGATCGACTGCGCTTGAATTTTGTGGTAGATTTTCTGGATTTTCGCATGATCAAATTTGCAATTTTTAATTTTGCCGACATGTTTGTCGTCTGTGGCAGCATTATTCTTGTGATTGCTTTGTTTAATAATAAGAACTTTTTGGAAAATAATGACTTCGGCGAAATCGAATAGCATCTTTTTGCCAAAAATCGCACATAAATAAAACGCTTCCCGTGAAACATCTTTTGTTTCACGTGGAAGCGTTTTTTATTTATTCATCCTGTTTTTCCAATAAACTCAGCATGCTGTCGCCCGTTGTATAGATATGTTCACAAGCAGCAAGATTGGCTTTCATTCCTTCGCCTTTTTCGATTTGTCTGATGATTTCCATATGCTGATTCACCAGCGGGTTTTTGTCATCAATGCGATGGACATATTCTGCCCGGAACCGCTGCATTTGTTCTCTTAGGCTATTGATCATCGTTAATAGCTTAATATTTCTTGAGGCTTTATAAATGGTTTCGTGAATCAGCATATCGTGTTTGATAATTCCCTCTTCATCGTTTTGTAGGGCTGACTCACCAAATCGCTCATTGGCTTCGTAGAGTCCATGAATTTCTTCCTTTGAAGCATTTAAAGCCGCCAGTTCTGCCGCCAGTCCCTCCAGTGCTCGGCGAATTTCCATCATTTCTTTGAGGTCATTAACCGACATCGGAGTAACGTAGACACCTTTTCGCGGTACCATTTTTACCAAACCTTCCAATTCAAGCTTTCGGATCGACTCGCGCACCGGGGTTCTGCTGACACCCATTTGCTCAGCTAATTGAACCTCCATTAAACGCTGTCCCGGCTGCAGTTCCCCGGTAATAATGGCGCAACGAATTGTTTCAAAAACAATTTCCCGCAATGGCTTGCATGAGCTTATATCAAGACTTAAGCCTTTTTTTTCATCCCACATAATCTTCTCCTTTATTTTCACTTGTTCCCGTTAAAAAACACATTGCATCGGTTTCTTTAAATCGTTGCCATGATTTTTGTGCTGATTCCTGATTCGGAAAATAACCAATCACGGTCGAACCGCTGCCGGTCATCGTCGCTGCAATCGCTCCCTGGGCCAGCATTGCTTTTTTTATTTCTGCTATTTCCGGATAAATAGTAAAGGCAACCGCCTCAAAAACATTTCCAATACTGTCTTTCAGTCCATTGTAGTCATTAGCTTCCAGTAATTGGATAATCGCTTTGATATCCGGATGTTTTTCGATCATCAGCTCATCGAGCTGCTTAAATGCCCAGGGGGTGGCAATGTTGATATCAGGTTTCACTACCAGGACTGGCATGCTTTTAAGATCTTTCAGCGGGGTGATTTGCTCGCCGATGCCTTCCACCAGAGCGGTGCCACCAACCAGGCAATAGGGAACATCCGCCCCGATTGTCACACCGATTGCTAAAAGCTCCTGAAGGGAAAGCTTAAGCTTCCAAAGGATATTGAGCCCCTTTAAAGTCGCCGCAGCATCACTGCTCCCGCCAGCCAAACCCGCTTGGGCCGGAATTCTTTTCTCCAGGTGAATTTTAACACCCTGCTTAATATTAAATTGATTTTGTAGTTTTAGCGCCGCCTTCATTACCAGATTTGTTTCATCTAGCGGAATCTTCTGATCATTTGATGTCAGGATAACCCCTTCATCGCAAGCTTCAAAGGTCAATATATCTTCCAGATCGATGGAATGATTGATCATCCGCATTTCGTGATAACCATTTTCTCTGATCCCGGTGACATCCAACGACAGATTCACCTTGGCCTTGGCTTTTAAACTAATCGTATCCATCTTTCCCTCTCGTTGTACTTATAATATTGTATACTTTATCCATTGTATCATAATCCTGCCTTCTTTGGAATAAAAAATCATGGTTGAAAACCTGCTTTTATGGTGTATAATCAAGACACTACATTCTGAAAGGCCCCCCTCATGATAACCAAACAAATAAACGCAATTATATTCGATTTTGATGGCACCCTGGTGGATTCCATGAATCTCTGGCACCAAATTGATGTGGATTTTCTGGGGCGTCGGGGACTCGCCTGCCCTGAAGATTTGTCGATGGCAATATCCGGTAAGAGTTTCACCGAGACCGCCGAATATTTTAAAGAACGGTTCTATTTATCCGACTCTATCGAGGATATTAAAGCAGAATGGGATGTGATGTCCCGCAATGCCATTCTTAATGAGATTGGCTTCAAACCTGGTGTTCTGCCCTTTTTATCCTGGGTTTTTGCCCATGATATACCAATGTCCATTGCCACCTCAAATACGCGATCTACCCTGGAGCTGTTTCTACCCCAATATGGTATTGATGGCTATTTTCATTCACTCCACTTTACCTGTGAAGTCGGCCGGGGCAAACCTTATCCCGATGTCTTTTTAGATGCGGCCAAAGCGCTTGACGTTCCGCCGGAACATTGTCTGGTCTTTGAAGATACCTTAGAAGGCATTCAGGGTGCGAAAGCTGCCGGAATGTCGGTTATTTCTGTTGATGATGCGCTCCAATCCCATCGACTCGAGACCATTAAAGAATCCAGCCTTCATCATATTCAAAGCTTCCGGGAACTTATGACCCCAGATTTCAGCAAACATTTTTACAGGAGATTAAGCCATGCCGATTCATTTTAATAACGATTGGGAAAATCCCATTCAACAGGAACTCAAAGAAGATTACTATTTAAAGCTACGACAGTTTCTGATCACAGAATATAAAAGCCGGGTGGTTTATCCGCCCATGGGCGATATTTTCAACGCTTTCCATTTTACCTCTTTAACAGGTACCAAGGTTTGTATCATTGGCCAGGATCCCTATCATGGTCCCAACCAGGCCCATGGGCTGTCTTTTTCAGTCAAACCCGGGGTCGTCATTCCCCCTTCGCTGCTTAACATTTACAAAGAGCTGGAAACCGATTTAGGCTACCCCATTCCCAACCACGGTTGTTTAACCAGTTGGGCTGAACAAGGGGTACTGCTACTCAATGCTGTTCTTACCGTCCGCGGCGGTGAAGCTGGCTCCCATCGCAATGTCGGTTGGGAGACCTTCACCAGCCGTATCATTGAGACTTTAAACCAACGGGAAGAGCCCGTCATTTTTATTCTCTGGGGCCGCGATGCCCAAAATAAAAAAGCACTGATTACCAACTCGCGTCACCCGATTATTTCTTCGCCACATCCCAGTCCGCTATCCGCCCACCGCGGCTTTTTCGGTAGCCGGCCTTTTTCAAAAACGAACGCCCTGCTGGTCGCCCGCGGCGTTGAACCGATTAACTGGGAAATCAAAAATCTTGATCCCGCCACTGGGATAAATTAAATGGATCTGAATATTCTCGTATGGATTCATCAATACCTTGTGATTGACCAACTCAATGGCTTCTTCATCTTTATCACGAACCTTTGGGGCGATGGCGTTCTTGCCGTGCTAACCACATTGTTGCTGATACTAAAAAAAGAAACCCGATTAACGGGCATCATTATTCTGGTTTCCCTGCTATTGAATTTTATGATCGTCAATGCTATCATTAAGCCAATTGTAGCTCGACCTCGGCCATTCACTATTTATGAGATCCAAATACTTTTGCCGGATCCGCGAGGATTCTCATTTCCTTCCAGCCATAGTGCTTCTGTTTTTGCCTTTGTTTGGGCATATTTCATAACCCGAAAAGATCGGTTGCGGTGGATATTTCTTGTTTTTGCACTGTTTGTCTGCTTTTCCCGACTTTACCTTTTTGTTCATTACCCTACTGATGTTCTGGCCGGCATCCTTATTGGGATCATCTGTGCTATCCTATCGAAATGGTTCGTTTTGCAATTTAAAACAGAACCCTGGATGGTCGCCTTTCTAGAAAAAGAATCGCTCTGATTATATCAGAGCGATTCTTTTTCTTAAATCGATTATCTCTTCCAGGCTAAGCTGCCCTGGGGCTGTTTTCCCGGCACCAGCCACATAAGTCAAGGATCCGCCACATAATTCAGGGGCAATCCGAGTTATTCCGCCGGATTCACCCATCGCAATCGCAATGATCGCTTTGGGGGATTGTCCGTTATGATTAAGAGTGGCACATATTAACTGGCGAATATCATCCATCGAATTCGGCATTACTGCCAGTTTAAGCACATCCCCTCCGGCACTTTCCATCGCCGTATAAATAGCGCTAATTTCTCCCGAAGTCGGGGTTTCTTTAAAGTTATGATGTGACACCACCCATTGGGTATGACTGGTTTTTAAAACCGCTTTAATCCGTTCTAAGAAAGCAGATTCACTGTGAAGTTCGACATCGACGTAATCCACCAAATTACTTTTAATGGCGGTATTAATGGCAGCTTCCCGAACTTCATCTGGTGTTTTAAAAACACCGCCTTCATGGTGACTGCGATAGGTATAAATAAGTCCCTGGCTTGGCATTCTTTTTTTTATTTCGGTTAACAGATCCAACTCATCCGCAGACGTTAAAACATCTCCCTGCTTATAGTGGTCGCGCCGCCATTCTAAAAAATCACACCCATTTGCTACGCCCACTTCAACATCAGCCAATAATTCGTTTCGATTTGCGCTAATTAACGGAATGCAGGATGCAAAGGTATTTTTTGAGATTATTTTAAATGCTTTTTCCATATTGATAAGATTCTCCCTTCCAAATTGAGATGATTCATCACGTGTCGGAAATTTTTTTACAATTTAAATTATCTGACTATTTTTGATTTAAAAGTCCGATATTCTTGATTTCCACTGAAATGGTTCCGTCTGGATTGTTTTTAAATTCAATAATATCATTTCGTTTTAATTGATCCATGGGAATGCTGATTTCAATACCGGTATCGGTTATAAACTTTTGTTTGCCATATATTTTCTTTTCAATATTTGCGGTAACCGGAATTTTCTTCTCATAGAGACCTTTTTCTTCTAAGCGCTCTTTAAACTGATCCTGGATGGTGGTATCCCCGTCAAAAACTGTCTTTGCAAAATTATCGACATCAATTTCGCTTTCCATTTCATAATCATCAGCCAGTACGGTTTTGGCAGTATTTAATTTTTCATAATCACCGCCATATTCTCTGACAATCACTTCTTTGACCGTTTTATCGATAATATCAAAGGCAGCTTTTTCTGATATCGCCGGCTCACAGAAAATCAACTGACTGGAAATATAATAATCTTTTTCATTATTGATTGCAAACTTCTTTTCTTTGATTAAGACCTCATCAGTTGCCAAATTAATCAGAATAAACTCGTCTAACTTCTGACTTTCAGTCGGCAATACACAGGGTTGTACCAGGATATCATTGGTTAAGCCGTTATCCGTGTTCACATAATGGATATACCCCTGCTTATAGTTAAACTTGAAAATTCCCAGGTAGGTTTCGTGTTCCACACTAAAGTCCACAAAAACCAAATCCGCCGAGGGAATTTCAATGTTTTCCAGCATATAATCAAAAAACACTTGTGAGATTTCCGAACTAACCCTGATCAGCTCATGGGGATTATTCCGATAGTCAGCCACCCGATCTTTAAATGGACTGCCCATTCTGAAAACAGTCCGTTTTATCTCCGGGTCTTTCAGCGATTTCTCCACATGTTTTTCGATATACTCCTTAACCGTTACGGTCATGTTCAACAGCATATCCGATAATACCGGAATATTCGCATTCGTGTCCAATACATGTAAAATAGCTTTATTAATACTCACTTCTAATTTCATAATTTTTCCTATTCTGATTGTGTCTTGGTATTATATCTGTTTTATTCAACAATTACTTTTAGGTAAATAAAAAACAGCCACGAATGACTGTTTAAGCACGTTTATGGTACGCCCAGAGGGGCTCGAACCCCCAACCTACTGGTTCGAAGCCAGGCACTCTATCCAATTGAGCTATGGGCGCACATAAGTAGATTAAAAAAGAATGACCCGAGCAATGCTCAAGCCGCATCTGATTTATTAAATTTTGGAGCGGAAGACGAGATTTGAACTCGCGACCCTCGCCTTGGCAAGGCGATGCTCTACCACTGAGCCACTTCCGCTTATTGATGGTGCGGATGAAGGGACTTGAACCCATACATCAATTGATACTAGATCCTAAGTCTAGCGCGTCTGCCAATTCCGCCACATCCGCAAAGACAATGTTGTTGTCTGTAACGTGCTTGATTATATTAACAAAATACATGGCATTTGTCAACCCGTTTCACAATTTTTTTTAACTTTTTTTTGTTTTTTTTTACTCATCATATTCAGCTTTGAAAAGTTCCATAATATTTCTCTTGGATCCATATATTAAAACCCGGTCTCCCTGTATTATCTTATCAGACGCAATAACATGATCGATAATCGTATTTCCTCGTTTTATTAACAATACATTTAGTTTATAAGTATGGCGAAAATTCATTTCCAATAGCGTTTTTCCCACAATTTCCGGTGGGATATGAGTTACAAAAACTTCAGCAATAAGCTTATCATGAAACATTTCCAAAATCCGAACGTAGTTGCAAAATGCCCCTTTTTCCTTATTTCTGGCCAGTCGCTCAACCAGTTTGTCAAAGCTTTTGACAATCCATTTGGAACGAGTAATCACTAAAATTATGGCTAAAAATATCAGTGAGTAGACCATCGTCATCCAGTTAATCTGATCACTGGATGACCGGATAAAAAGATTGACTAAAATCGAAACGCCTGTTACTCCAAAAAGATAGCCAAATATCATCATAATCCTGGCCAGATGTCGTCTGGCAACAGAATTCAATATCAATTCACTTTCCTTGGTGGTAAATCCACTATTGGTCATACAGGAAATAGCCTGGAAACGCGCCTTATCTTCTCTCAAACCGGTAAGACGAAAAAGGACGGTAAAGATCTCCACAACAATAAAATAAGCGATAATTAAGATGAAAAAACTGATCAGTGATAAATTAAAACTCATAGCGGCTCCTTTCAGAGCTAAATATCCTACTTAGATAATTGCGAAAGTACCGTGAGCTTTGGGTACAGTTTCACACGAAACAACCAGAAGAAATCACGATACGAATTTCTTCTTTGTCACGGGCAGTCGCCAACTACAAGCAAGCTTGTGATTGGCTCGTTGCCTTCGCAAATTTCTACACTGTACAGCGGACAGTTCACTGAACTGTCCGCCTACACGTTACGAAATTGTTTGTGGAAACTGCACCCAAAGCAACTGTTTTTTAATGTTTTTTAGTTTCGCAAATGCCTACTCAATATCCTACTTTTTAAAGAGAATAATACGTAATAAAAGTGTAAAGTCACTCAACGCAACTTTACACTCATACAATCGATTGCTATTTAATAATAAATTGGAGCGGAAGACGAGATTCGAACTCGCGACCCCCGGCTTGGGAAGCCAGTGCTCTACCACTGAGCCACTTCCGCAACGTTATGATTATACCAATTATTTTATTAATCTGCAAGTATTTAGTTTGTTAATTTTAATATTTTGTTTAAGATCTAAATATCTGCAAAAAAATTTCAAACTAAATAACACAAGACCTACATTAATTTTGTTGAAATAACGTTTCTCGGCTTTTCTGCATCAGATTTCTGGTCCCAAGGTAATACATCGCCTTCATCTTTAAGATAATCCAAAATCTCCCAGATTCCTTGTCCGGTATATGAACTCACTTGAAAGATTTTTTCACAACCAGTTAATTCAAGCCATTCTACAGCCTGGTTAACATCTGCATCCGGTGCATCAATTTGCGTTACGATACCAATGACAGGGCGATTGCATACCCCCGTTACACAGGGTGGATAAAGCGAATAAGGTTCCGTCGCACTGATCAGCAGCGCAACAATATCTGACTCATAAGAATACAGTGCCAAAGCCCGAGCTAAACTGCTGTTTTCCGCATACTCCCCCGGCGTATCGATCACAACATCATAATAATTAACATACTGCGTTTTTTCGTACCGGATTTCTTTTCCTTTTAAAGCTTGTCTTAATGTGGTTTTTCCACATTCACTTCTGCCTACTAAGATCATTTTTTTCATGTTATGCCTTCATTCTCAGGTTTTTGTAATCTCACAAATTGTAAATTTCAACGTATTCTGCAAATATGCCAGAATTGTTTTTATTGCCGATTCTACCTCTGATATCCGCCCGGTAAACATTAATGTCCCACTAAAGCGATCGATAAAGCCCAGATCAATCACCGATGTTTTGATGGCTAAATCGCCAGCAATAACGGATATTTCTGATGGGGTCATACTGAGTATGCCGATGGCTGCTTTCTGATAATCCACACTGGGGTTTAAGCCAAGTTTTTTATAGACGATTTCATCAGGACTTGCAATGATATGAGCCAGTGTTACCTGTTTACCAGGAACCGTTTCTTGTATAATTCTCAATTTTCCTTCATTCATATTTAAAATATTTTCCACTTAAGCGCCTCCTTTTCTTCATGTCTTTGTCTTGATTAAAAATTCTATGGATAATTATATCATTTTGCAATAAAAATAAAATGGCCTAGTCTGATTTTCATCAGTATTTTTTTTATTATTTGATGTAATATTTCAGTCTTTTTTAATAATGACGTTTTTTCAAAAAAATAAAAAACCGCATGATCTGCGGTTAAGTTTTTAAAATGGTGACCCATGGGCGACTTGAACGCCCGACACCCTGATTAAAAGTCAGATGCTCTACCAACTGAGCTAATGGGTCATGATAAATGATTAAGTTATTGTTTGTCTTCAAACGGTTGTGTAATATGCCAGTTTGCCTAACTAAGTGATTCACACCAAATCATAGATTTGGGTTCTCTACTTATACCAACTGAGCTAATGGGTCAGATAATTATTAAATAAGTGGTGGGAGAAGATGGTTTCGAACCATCGTAGACGTCGTCAACGGATTTACAGTCCGCCCCCTTTAGCCACTCGGGCATTCTCCCACTTGATTTTTGACAAAAAAATGGAGCTGATGAACGGACTCGAACCGTTAACCTGCTGATTACAAATCAGCTGCTCTGCCAATTGAGCCACATCAGCTTGATGAAAAAAGTTTGACAAGTTAAATTACTTATTTCGTATTGGATCGTATTTTAATCGAAAACTCTTCTCATCCGTATTTGGATGAGTTTTCAATAAAAATGCGTAAGTATTATCATTGTCGTTTCGCTTGCGCTACACTTCCGACCAATTTCTTACAGAAATTGGGATAATACTTATGGCGACCTGGAAGAGACTCGAACTCTCGACCTCCAGCGTGACAGGCTGGCATTCTAACCAACTGAACTACCAGGCCGCATGGTTAGTTATTAAATTTGGTGACCCCTAGGAGACTCGAACTCCTGTTACCGCCGTGAAAGGGCGGTGTCTTAACCGCTTGACCAAGGGGCCGTAATAAATGCGGATATGAATCGTTTTGGTTCACACCCGCTTGTTGTCGTAATGGCTCCCCAGGCTGGATTTGAACCAGCAACCTATCGGTTAACAGCCGAGTGCTCCACCGTTGAGCTACTGAGGATTATAAAAACCCCGCAACGTCCTATCCTCCCAGGCAGTTACCCACCAAGTACTTTCGGCGCTGGAAGACTTTACTTCTGTGTTCGGTATGGGAACAGGTGTGGCCCTTCCGCCATCGTCGCGAGATTAATTAGCTATTTAATTATGATTGCATTTATCAATTGTCTTTTATGATCACTTTTTAAGCGGATGGTATTTTTTAATCATTCTTTTAATGGATGGTATTTTTCAGGCTTTCTTCTCTTATCGCTACATGGATAAGAAACCCTGAAAAATGCCGAAGATCTGTCAGCGTTCGTTCGCTTACGCTCCCTACTCACTGCGATTTTTTATCAAAAATCGGACAGATCATTCAAAACAGCACAGTGTATAAAATCTTGGATCAAGACCTCGGTCGATTAGTACTGGTCAGCTCCATATGTTACCATACTTCCACATCCAGCCTATCTACCTGGTCGTCTACCAGGGACCTTAACCATTTCTGGTGAGATATCTTATCTTGAAGGGGGCTTCGTGCTTAGATGCCTTCAGCACTTATCCTTTCCAAACTTAGCTACCCAGCTATGCTCCTGGCGGAACAACTGGTGCACCAGTGGTTTGTCCGTTCCGGTCCTCTCGTACTAGGAACAGCTCTTCTCAAATATCTAACGCCCACGACGGATAGGGACCGAACTGTCTCACGACGTTCTGAACCCAGCTCGCGTGCCTCTTTAATGGGCGAACAGCCCAACCCTTGGGACCTGCTTCAGCCCCAGGATGAGACGAGCCGACATCGAGGTGCCAAACCTCCCCGTCGATGTGGACTCTTGGGGGAGATAAGCCTGTTATCCCCGAGGTAGCTTTTATCCGTTGAGCGATGGCCCTTCCACTCGGAACCACCGGATCACTAAGCCCGACTTTCGTCTCTGCTCGAGATGTCTCTCTCGCAGTCAATCACCTTTTTGCCTTTGCACTCTAAGAGATGGTTTCCAACCATCCTGAAGGTAACTTTGGGCGCCTCCGATACTTTTTAGGAGGCGACCGCCCCAGTCAAACTGCCCGTCTGACACTGTCCGATGACCGGATTACGGCCACTCGTTAGAATTCCAATAGTACAAGGGTGGTATCCCAAGGTTGGCTCCTTCGAAACTAGCGTCCCAAATTCTCTGCCTCCCACCTATCCTGTACGTGTACTACCAAAACTCAATGCCAGATTGCAGTAAAGCTCTACGGGGTCTTTCCGTCCTGTCGCGGGTAACTCGCATCTTCACGAGTACTACAATTTCACCGGGTGTGTTGTCGAGACAGCGCTCAAATCGTTACGCCTTTCGTGCGGGTCAGAACTTACCTGACAAGGAATTTCGCTACCTTAGGACCGTTATAGTTACGGCCGCCGTTTACTGGGGCTTAAATTCGCACCTTCGCTTGCGCTAAGCACTCCTCTTAACCTTCCAGCACCGGGCAGGCGTCAGCCCCTATACATCATCTTTCGATTTAGCAGAGACCTATGTTTTTGCTAAACAGTCGCTTGAGCCTCTTCTCTGCGGCCCACTTGCGTGGGCACTCCTTCTCCCGAAGTTACGGAGTCATTTTGCCGAGTTCCTTAACAACACTTCTCCCGCTCATCTTAGGATTCTCTCCTCGCCTACCTGTGTCGGTTTACGGTACGGGCACCCTCTCTCTCAATAGAAGCTTTTCTTGACAGCGTGAAATCAGCGACTTCCCTACTTATTTTTCGTTCCCCGTCACGCCTCAGCCTTAAAACCAAGGGGATTTGCCTCCCTGATCAGCCTTGACGCTTGGCCCAGCTTTTCCAACCGCTGGGTTCGCTTATCCTTCTGTGTCACTCCATCTCTCAAACAATTAAAGGTGGTACAGGAATTTCAACCTGTTGTCCATCGCCTACGCTGCTCGCCTCGGCTTAGGCCCCGACTTACCCTGAGCGGACGAACCTTCCTCAGGAAACCTTGGGCTTTCGATGGTGAAGATTCTCACTTCACTTTCGCTACTCATGCCAACATTCTCTCTTGTCTTGTGTCCACCAAACCTTACAGTTCAGCTTCGCCCTCAAGACATTGCTCCCCTACCACTATGGTAGTACCATAATCCATCGCTTCGGTGCCAGATTTTAGCCCCGTTCATCTTCGGCGCACAACCACTCGACCAGTGAGCTATTACGCACTCTTTAAATGTGTGGCTGCTTCTAAGCCAACATCCTGGTTGTTTCTGCAGTTGCACATCCTTTCCCACTTAATCTGGACTTGGGGACCTTAGCGGATGGTCTGGGCTGTTTCCCTTTTGACTATGAGACTTATCTCACACAGTCTGACTGCCGTATATAAGTGTATGGCATTCGGAGTTTGATAAGGTTCAGTAATCTTTACGACCCCTAGCCTATTCAGTGCTCTACCTCCATCACTCTCTCTACAACGCTAGCCCTAAAGCTATTTCGGGGAGAACCAGCTATCTCCGTGTTCGATTGGAATTTCACCCCTATCCACAACTCATCCAAGCCTTTTTCAACAGACACTGGTTCGGACCTCCACTTGGTTTTACCCAAGCTTCATCCTGGTCATGGATAGATCACACGGTTTCGGGTCTACAGCATGCAACTAATCGCCCTATTCAGACTCGGTTTCCCTACGGCTCCGTACCTGAAGTACTTAACCTTGCTACATACCGTAACTCGTTGGCCCGTTCTACAAAAAGCACGCAGTCACGTTAGCTCCTGCTGCTTGTAAGCACAGGGTTTCAGTTTCTATTTCACTCCCCTTCCGGGGTTCTTTTCACCTTTCCCTCACGGTACTTTCCGCTATCGGTCAATCAGTAGTATTTAGCCTTGGGGGGTGGGCCCCCCATCTTCCCACAGGGTTACACGTGTCCCGTGGTACTCGTCGATTACCCAACTGTACTATTTTCGTCTACGGGGATCTCACCCTCTGCGTCCGGCCTTCCCATGCCGTTCAACTAATAATACCGCCTTGATGTAATCAGGGCTCTTCCTCGTTCGCTCGCCGCTACTGAAGGAATCGATGTTTCTTTCTTTTCCTCTGGGTACTAAGATGTTTCAGTTCCCCAGGTTCCCTCCATAACGCTATGTATTCACGTTACAGTGACTGGTCTTCTACCAGCCGGGTTTCCCCATTCGGATATCTACGCTTTATCGGTTATGTGCACCTACACGTAGCTTTTCGCAGCTTGTCGCGTCCTTCGTCGGCTCTGATTGCCAAGGCATTCACCCTGTGCTCTTTTCTTCTTGATCCTTTTTGATGTTACGTTTTCGTGTTAAGAAATTGTATTTCAAAATTTTATTTATACACTATGCTGTTTTCAATGATCGACGCTTTTACCCGCATTGTTTCAATCCGGTCCTTGCCATGTGTTTGCATGGGGCTGGTGTAATCGCAATTTTTGATGGTGGGCTTGGGAGGACTTGAACCTCCGACCTCACGCTTATCAGGCGTGCGCTCTAACCACCTGAGCTACAAGCCCATGCGTTTGTTTTAAAAATTGGTGGAGATGAGGAGACTTGAACTCCTGACCCCCTGCTTGCAAGGCAGGTGCTCTCCCAACTGAGCTACACCCCCCCAAGTATTAAAACGTATTAAATTTTATGCTAATTGCTTCTGTCTTGTATAACCTAATGGTCATACAAAAGAAAATAGTACCATGACTTCCTGTATTCCCTAGAAAGGAGGTGATCCAGCCGCACCTTCCGATACGGCTACCTTGTTACGACTTCACCCCAATTACTGACCCCACCTTCGGCAGCTGGTTCCTTACGGTTACCTCACTGACTTCGGGTGTTGCCAACTCTCGTGGTGTGACGGGCGGTGTGTACAAGACCCGGGAACGCATTCACCGCAGCATTCTGATCTGCGATTACTAGCAACTCCAACTTCATGCAGGCGAGTTTCAGCCTGCAATCCGAACTGAGATCTGTTTTAAGGGATTAGCTTCACCTCGCGGTTTCGCAGCCCTCTGTTCAGACCATTGTAGCACGTGTGTAGCCCAGGTCATAAGGGGCATGATGATTTGACGTCGTCCCCACCTTCCTCCGTGTTATCCACGGCAGTCTGCTTAGAGTGCCCAACTAAATGATGGCAACTAACCACAGGGGTTGCGCTCGTTGCGGGACTTAACCCAACATCTCACGACACGAGCTGACGACAACCATGCACCACCTGTCTCTCTGTCCCCGAAGGGAAAGTCTGATCTCTCAGATTGTCAGAGGATGTCAAGACCTGGTAAGGTTCTTCGCGTTGCTTCGAATTAAACCACATGCTCCGCTGCTTGTGCGGGTCCCCGTCAATTCCTTTGAGTTTCAACCTTGCGGTCGTACTCCCCAGGCGGAGTGCTTATTGCGTTAGCTGCGGCACTGAGTCTCCCCAACACCTAGCACTCATCGTTTACGGCGTGGACTACCAGGGTATCTAATCCTGTTTGCTCCCCACGCTTTCGCACCTCAGCGTCAGTATTTGTCCAGCAAGCCGCCTTCGCCACCGGTGTTCCTCCTAATATCTACGCATTTCACCGCTACACTAGGAATTCCACTTGCCTCTCCAATACTCAAGTCTTTCAGTTTCAAATGCATGTCACCGGTTGAGCCGGTACCTTTCACATCTGACTTAAAAAACCGCCTGCGTGCCCTTTACGCCCAGTAAATCCGGACAACGCTTGTCCCCTACGTATTACCGCGGCTGCTGGCACGTAGTTAGCCGGGACTTTCTTCTTGGGTACCGTCTTTTTTTCTTCCCCAATAACAGAGCTTTACGATCCGAAAACCTTCTTCACTCACGCGGTATTGCTGCGTCAGGGTTTCCCCCATTGCGCAATATTCCCCACTGCTGCCTCCCGTAGGAGTCTGGACCGTGTCTCAGTTCCAGTGTGACCGTTCGCCCTCTCAGACCGGTTACCCATCGTCGCCTTGGTGGGCTGTTATCTCACCAACTAGCTAATGGGACGCGGGTCCATCCTTTGGCACCGGAGCGTTTAATACTTCTGCCATGCGACAAATGTATCTTATAAGGCATTACTCCCAGTTTCCCGAGGCTATTCCTTTCCAAAGGGCAGGTTACCCACGCGTTACTCACCCGTTCGCCACTTTCTAAGATTTCTGTGCAAGCACTTCCATCTTGTCTCGTTCGACTTGCATGTGTTAAGCATACCGCCAGCGTTCGTCCTGAGCCAGGATCAAACTCTCAATAAAAAGTTTGTATTTAAAGCCTTTCGGCCTTTAAATGCTGTCTCATTTGAATAACTGTATTTTAGACTCTACCGAGTTAATGTTTTAAAGAGTACATCTCTCTGTTTCTATTTTAGCCTCATTCATCCTTGCGGATGTTTCGGCTGTTTTACAGGTTTTATGGTACTATTCTCTTTTCTATGACCGCCGCTCCTTACTTAAGAAGCTTTTCTATTATACCGTCGTTGTTCTCGATTGTCAAGTTGTTTTTTGAAATTCTTTTAAGTTGTTTTCTATGTTGTTCTGTTTTCGCCGTCGCTGTTTTTGACGACTTTGTTAGTATAAAGACTTTTTAGCTCTTTGTCAACATGTTTTTAATATAATTTTCTATTTCTAATGTTATTGTTTGAAAAACACCTTTTCCAGCCTGAACATCCTGACAAGTTTGTCCCCATCGGTCAGATTAATAAAGGATCCAAACAAAATAAAAATAAGGCCTACACCTATATTAGCAGTAATCGTTTCGCCCAATATGACCATTGCAAAAACCGGGGCAACCATCGGTTTTATAAAAAAAGCTACCGATGCTGTGGATGGCCCTGAGATTTCCACAGTCTTTAAATAAAAATAATAGCCGATTCCGGTGACACATACTCCCAGATAAAAAAGTAATGGAGCGGTTTCCATACTGATACCTTGTAGAATCGGTTCTCCGGTTATTATTAACATGACCAACAAGATTGCCGAGCCCATTAAAAAACTAAAGCTGTTCTGTGCCACACCACCTATTTTACCGATGCGTTTTTTACCAAAAGCAGTGTATAAACCAAAAGCAATGGCCGCCACAAGTGTCATTAATAAGAACCAGATATTATTATCTCCCGAAATAAGTTTTTGGGGATTCATGACAATAATTAATCCTACAATACTAATAGTAAGAGCGATCGACTTTTTCTTCGTGAATTTCTCATGGACAATAAAATGTGCAAAAACCATGGTAAAAACCGGATTAATGGAAAATATCAGCGCCGCCAGACTGGCATTGATCCCCATTAAACCAATCTGGAAAAGCACCATGCTAAAGCAAATGCAGATAAAACCCAAACTAAAGAGATAACCCATATCTCCTCGCGTCAATTTTACTTGTCTTTTTTTCAGATCTCGGATGGCAAAGGGTAAGAGAAACAAGCCTCCGATTAAGAAACGAATAAAGGTCAGTTGGATGGGGTTAAAGGTTGCTCCGCCGATTTTTAGCGCAACTTCCATTGAACCAAAGAGCATGCCTGTTAGAAAGACATAGATATAGACTTTTTTCATAATTCCTCATTTCATTTTGATATCAATTGAAAAGCTTTTGGGGGACGGTTTTTAACTGAAGTATAATTTTTAAAAAATTTTATGCAAACAGTAATTTTGAACTGCTCCGTATTAAAAATCACTAAGTAGATTATATTGCCCGATCAATTCCATCACTGATTCTACTATAGTGGCAGTCATTCCCCAGATAACATCTTCATTATAAGTATAGAAGTTAATTTCATAGGTGCCGTTTATCCATGGATAGTTTTTTCCACCCGGGATACTCTCATAAGGAAAGTCACTGGGCTGTTCGTGGATCAGATGATTGAAATACTTTTTAGGTTCATTTTCCTGAAAAAAGCGAACCGGCACCGTAAACACATCACCAACTTCTTCGCAACTGAAATGATAGTTGTAGTTAGAAAGTCTTGCTATAAAAGGATGGATGATGATGTTAAATGGCGATATAAAAACATCGCCCGGCCCCAATATCTCAATTTGCTCACGGCTTACCAGCAATTCTTCCATAGTTTCACGAATTGCCCCTTCCACTGGCTGTTCATAAGCTTCCAGTCTACCGCCCGGAAAACAGATCTCCCCCGGCTGACGATTAAGGGCTTCCGACCGCTTTTCAAAAAGAAATGCCGGTCCTTCTTCTGTTTCAATCAGAATTGCCAGCACAGCATACCGACCAAAGTTTCTTTCCCCGATCATTCCCGGACGACGATTAAAAAAATCAAATCGATCCAACATATTCCACCTCAACTTGTCATTTATCTTATTAATTTAAAAAGCAATTTATTAAGTAGCGCTCATTCATAATCTATGGCGTTGTTTCTACTTTTGTAGTTTTCCATCTTATTTTACCATAGAATAGAATCATTGGAAATTCGCACATCACAAATATTCCCTATTACAAGGTAAAATTTAAAAAAGCCTTGCATTACCTAGAAGTTCTATGTATAATCAATCCATACCTAATACATCTATGTATCTTGGAGGTTATCGATGAATGTATCAAAGGATTTAATTGCGGCCTCTGCGACGCCCTTTATTCTATCGATTTTAAAGGAGAACGACAGTTATGGTTATGCGATTATCAAAAAGGTTAAAGAATTAACCGGTGACGAGCTTGTCTGGTCCGAGGGGATGCTCTATCCCGTGCTCCATCGGCTCGAAGAAAAGAATTTTATTCAATCCTATTGGAATGATTCTGATGGAGGACGCAAACGAAAATATTACAAACTTAAAGAAGAAGGCCTGGCAGAACTGGAAGTCCAAAAGAAACAATGGGATATTGTTCATACGGCTCTTTTAAAAACCTGGTTTGAAATTATGAATAAGGAGGCTTGTCTGTCATGTTTGACTTAGAAAAAAATATTAACGACTGGAGCGACTGCCTGCGAAGTCGAGGGCATTTTAAAGAAACGGATATTATTGAATTGGAAAGTCATCTCCACGATGAAATTGAAGATCTGATTCACGCCGGATTATCGGAGGAAGAAGCTTTTTTAATCAGTGTTAAACGTTTTGGCAATACCCATTCGGTTTCCCGAGAGTATTCAAAAGTAAATACCGAAAACTTGTGGAAGCAATTGATGTTAGAACCCGTACCCACCGGCATTTCTGGAGAAAACCAGCGTTATATCGGGCTGGTCATTCTCTTTTCATTTCTAGCCGGCAGCTTTTTTAAAATCCCGGAGCTCTTAGGCTACAGTTTCAACGATCCCCAATACCAATTGTTTTATTTTAAAAATCTAAGTTTTTTTATCCTGCCGCTGATTGCTCTGTTTTTTCTCTATAAAAACAAGTCCAGCTTAAAAATGATCACCGTGGTTTTAGGTATTTTTGCCGGTTCGGCCATACTGATCAATACTTATCCATCCTATTCACCGAACAATACCGAAATATTGACTGCTCTACACATGCCATTGTTCTTATGGCTGATCACCGGGGTTGCCTATATCGGTGCGGATTGGCGCAGCAGCCAGGGGCGGATGAATTTTATTCGTTTTACCGGTGAATCGGTGATTTACGGTACCCTGATTTTCTGTGGGCTTATTGTTCTGGCGCTGTTTACCCAAGCTATTTTCTTTGCCATCCAAATTGATGCCAGCTGGTTTATTCAAAACTACTTAATTGTTTATGGTGCCGCGGCGGTGGCCATGATCACGGTCTATCTGGTCGAGACAAAGAAAAGCATTGTCGAAAATTTTGCTCCGATTCTGGCAAAAATATTCAGTCCACTTTTTCTGATCATTATGATCGCCTTTTTATTGGTATTAGTATTTTCCGGAATTAGTCCTTTTATGGAGAGAGACTACCTGATCGCCTTTGACTTCATGCTGGTGTTGGTTCTCGGCCTGGTTCTTTACACCATTTCGGCCCGAAATCCCTATGGTAAAAACAATCTTTTTGACTACATAAATCTTGCTCTAATCATTACCGCAATGATCATCGATGTGGTGGCCTTATCAGCGATCCTGTTTCGATTATCAGCCTTTGGGATAACACCGAATAAACTGGCCGCGCTGGGCGAAAACCTGATTCTGCTTGTTAATCTGGCTGGTTTAGCCTGGTTGTATTGTCGTTTTTTCCTGAAAAAAATCGAGTTTATCAAAATTGAAACCTGGCAGACTACCTACCTTTATTCCTATGCCGTCTGGTTAGGAATTGTCGCCTTTGTTTTCCCAATTGCTTTTGGTTTTAATTGAATCGGAGAGCCCAACAAAATTGTCAGATTTATCGATTAAATTAAAAATGACCAGCCTACTTTTACTGTAGCTGGTCATTTTTCAACTTATCATTATTCTTTAAACTCAAACTAAAATTAAAACTAAACCCGAAAATTTGCTGATAACGGCCCATTTTAAATTTCAGATAACCTGCATCAGCACGGTAATTTTAACAACTATTTTAAACTATCCAGTCCTGCTTGAGCAACGGTCATGTCTTCTGCTACGCTTCCGCCGCTGACTCCGATCCCGCCAATGATTTTTCCATCTTCAACAATTGGGAAACCACCCCCAAAGACAACCATTCTCCCTTTATCACAGGAAGCAATTCCAAAAAGTTGACCAGATTCTTTAGCCAGATCGGCAGCTGTATCGGTGCTCATTTTAAGGGCTACCGCTGTATATGCTTTATTAGTTGCAATATCCATGCTGGCCAATAAAGAATCTTCCATCCGGTTAAATAACACCATGTTTCCGCCAGCATCACAAACAACAATTACCATTGGCACATCAATCTGGATTGCTTTTTCTGCCGCTGCTTCAGCCATTTTTTTGGCCATGTCTAATAATTTCCCTGTTTTTGTCATTTTTTCCTCCACTTTTTTATTATCCATTCTTTCCGAGTTCGCTTTTCTGATTCAATTCAATTCAAGTCGATACTTTTATATACCCCATATCAAGAGTTACTAATCAGCAGCTAATCCTCTAAATGAATGCTTATTATAAATAACTAGCAAATTTTATGCCAATCTTTAAAATTAGCTAATATGCCACTTTTTTGGTTTTTTTCCTAAATGAGTGATTAATTTTAGAACACTTCTGTTATTTTTTTGTTCGTTCTTTAATCATCCGTATTCATTTTGATCAGTTCATTTTATCATTTCTCTTTTTGCTTTTAATCTTTTCACTTTTTTTCGATCATCATTTAATTTTTAGAACATCTCGTTTAGCTGTTTTTTTTTACATTAACCTTTGTCTCATTGTTTTGCACCTTTACACTTTTCGAAAAATCATATATGATTAAAGTAATGAAGAAAGCAGGTGTATTAATCATGTGTACCAGTTTAACCTTAACTACCGATAATCATTTAAACATGCTTGCCCGAACCATGGATTTCGCTTATATTCTCGATCCTGATCTGGTTTTTGTTCCCCGAAATTATCCTCTGGCTTCCCAGGTGGATGAAGTGAAAAGACCAGCTAAATATGCGATTATGGGAATGGGTCGGAAAACGGAACCCGCCATTCTGACCGATGGTTTGAATGAAGCAGGACTGGCCTGTGCAACCTTGTATTTTCCTGACTATGCCCAATACAGCGATGAAGCTGACCCAAGCAAAACGAACCTCGTCCCTCTCGAAGTCGTTGCCTGGATTCTGTCAAATTTTGCCACGCTGGATGATGTCAAAGCTGCCGTACCACAATTGAACATCGTTAATAGTCTAACAGAAACATTTGAAATCGTCCCTCCTCTTCACTGGATTGTAACCGATAAAACTGGACAGGCTATCGTTATTGAACCCATGAACGATGGTATTGTCATCCACGACAATCCACTGGGGGTCATGTCCAATAGCCCGGACTTTAACTGGCATCTTACTAATATCCGCAATTATATTGGTGTAAACCCCAATAAACTGGGTCCCATCAAAATTAATGGCGTCACATTTGCCCCCTTGGGAAATGGTGCCAGAACCTTTGGTTTGCCCGGAGATTACACCCCACCGTCGCGCTTTTTACGCGCTCTTTTCGGAAAAGAAGCCATCAATAACTTGGAAACTGAGGATGAAGGTGTCAAAGCGGCTTTTCATATTTTGTCATCAGTGGAAATTCCAAAAGGCAGTGTCATTACCGATGACGGGGTCGATTATACTCAATATACTGCTTGTATGGTATGTAATACGGGTTCATATTATTTTAAAACCTATGACAATAATCAAATCACTATGGCCTGTATTTTTGATCAAGATTTGAATGCTAGCGAACCTCAAGCCTGGACAATTCCACAAACCCAACAATACGGAAAATTAAAGTAATATTATAAAAGCATATCTTAATCTATAAATGATCCTAAAACTGATTAAAGCGCCGACCAAATTTTGATAGAAATTTGATCGGCGCTTTTTTTAATTATTTTTAGTCTATAAAACTATTTCCGATGAAGCACTACATTTGGACAGCCTTCAAAGGCTTTGTCACTAATTTCTTCAATGGTCGCCGGTAAATAAACATCAACTAAACTAACACAGTCTTTAAACGCCCATGCCAGTATTTTCTTTGTTCCCTCATTGATTTTCACAGTTTTTAACTGCGCACACTCGTTAAATGTGAAAGAAGCGATCCGCTCAACACTGCCAGGAATATCAATTTCTTCAATGCCGCATCGGGTCATGGCATATTGCCAGAAATCTTTGAGATTTGCTGGTAATTTTACATGTTTGAGATTTTCACAGCCATCAAAAACAAATCCGCCAATCTCAATGACGGTATCTGGAAATTGTGCCCGCACTAATTCTTTATGTCCTTTAAATATATCATCACAAACAATCAGAATATTTTTATCATCTGGAATAATGGCTTCTTCGCCATTTCCTACGACCTCCATCAGACACACAGCAAAATCTTGGTTTTTATTATAATACTCGTACATTAATTACTTCTTCCCCTTTTTACTTTTTTATGAAATTCTCGCTTGCCATTACAATTCAAAATAAACCATAACGGTGAACAGTATGTATTTGTTTCCTTTTGTGAGTATAGCACAAAAAGGGTTTGAATGAAACGCGAAAGCCGGTCTTGCTCCTATAAATAAATTTTCTTTTTTTAAAATTGCTATTGACAACCAAACAAACCTGGATTACAATGGCACTATAGTTAATTAGTCAACTAACTAACTAATATTCTCGAAAGGGGGTGTCCCTTTGCAAATAAATTTCGAAGATGAACGCCCGATTTTTGTTCAAATTGCCGACGGTATTGAAGACGCCATCTTAACTGGTGCATTTGAGGAAAGCGGCCAGATTCCCTCCATAACTGAATTGTCGGTCAGTTATAAAATCAATCCGGCGACGGCGCTTAAGGGTATATCGATCTTGGTTGACGAAGGCATTATTTTTAAAAAGCGCGGCGTGGGCATGTTTGTCGCTCCCGGTGCGGTTTCAAAGTTGCGGGACAAACGCAAAGAATTATTTTTCGATCATTATATTAAAAAACTCATCGAGGAAGCTAAAAAATTAGGTATAACCAATGAAGAAATTCTGGGAATGGTAGAAAGAGGTTACAAGGAATGAACGGAATACAAATCAACAATGTGACAAAAACATTTGGGGGGACAATCGCCTTAAATCAGGTAACCCTGAATTTTGAACCCCATAAAATATATGGATTACTGGGTCGAAACGGCGCTGGAAAATCCACCCTTTTGAATATTATCACCAACCGTCTCTTTGCCGATGATGGCGAAGTTACCATCGATGGTTTGACCAGCATTGAAAATGATCCTGCTCAAAATAAGGTCTATCTGATGTCAGAAAAAAATCTATATTCCAGCAGCATGACGTGTCTGGAAGCATTTAAATGGAGTCAGGTGTTTTATCCGAATTTTGATATGGACTATGCGCTCGACGTCGCCAAGCAGTTCGGTTTGGACCCAAAGAAAAAAATCCGATCGCTATCGACCGGATACGCATCGATTTTTAAAATTGTCATTGCTTTATCCGTTAATACACCCTATGTGTTGTTTGACGAACCAGTGTTGGGGCTTGATGCTAATCATCGGGAAATGTTCTACAAGCTGTTAATTGAAAAATACAGCGACACCAACTTTACCGCCATCATATCGACCCACTTGATCGAAGAAATCTCTAGCTTGCTGGAAAATGTGATGATCATTAAAAATGGCGAAATTCTTGTCAACGAGTCCTGTGAAACCCTGCTGAGCAAAGGATATTCGGTAGCTGGCACCGCCAAACAAGTGGATGATTTTATCCAGGATAAAGAAGTGATTGGCATTGATACCCTGGGCGGATTAAAAACTGCCACCATCATCGGCGATTTGGATAAAACCAAGCTACCCGCAAGTCTCGAAATAACCAGTCTCGATCTGCAAAAATTATTTATTAAACTTACAAATGAGGAGTAACAAATGAAATCAAGTGCAATTTATAAATTCCAGTTGGCTGAACATAAAAAATCGAGTCTGATTTTCTGCCTGGTCATCCTGGCTATTCTGGCCTTCATTCCCATTTACAACGGCTTTTCCAGTATGTTTTCAGTTCAAAGCGACGTAACCATTCATGTTACCGGCATTGACATGGCTCCAGCAATTTTTCTTTTCGTCTGCGGCTTGAATGCCTTTAAAGACAGTTTTTACATAGCCCTACAAAATGGGATCTCCCGAAAATCCCTATTTATTAATCGAATCTATGTTGTTTTAACATTATCCATTGCTATGGCCTTATTTGACCAAATTGTGATGATTTTGGGAAAAGCAGTCGACTCCTTATCTGGAAGTATTGAATACTCCGGTCTTTTAGAACAGATTTATGGTTCGCAGTTTGGATCACAATCAGGAGGGTTTTTAATGTACTTTGAAAGCTTTCTCTTTCTGACTACTTTATTTATCGCCTTCTTATCCCTCGGCTATCTGATCACGGTGACGTTTTATCGGATGAATAAAAAGCAAAAAATCAGTTATGTGGTTGGTTTCTATGTTGTTGTCTTTGTCATTTTACCCATCATTGATATGTTGATGGCAAGCCAGCTTTCAATAATCCTTTTTAAATTTTTAGATCTGACCATGGGGATATCCGCCCAGAACCCATTGATTGGGATGTTCTCATTAATCATCTTTAGCATCATTTTAAGCGGATTAACCTGGATTCTTATCCGGAAGGCTGGTGTGAAAAATTAGTTTGAAGAATTAGTCAAAAAAAATGCGTAGCCATGATTATCCACATTAAACAGGACGATCATGGCTATTTTTCAGATTTCACTTTGTCTTTCTAGAAACACTCTTTCCATGCCGGCAATTGGCGCATCATATTCTCTGCCGCCTTTTCTGCGACACTTTGATCAAGCCCCTGGGTTTTGATGGTGAAATTAATCAGGCTCTGCTTCTTTTCTTCAAATGATTGCATCGAACCATCTGAATTTGCACAATAGACACAATAATCCTTACTTGTGTCGCCCATGGCAAAATCACTTTCTTTCTTCATTGGCATTCCACATGCTATACAGGTTTTCATCTTTTTACCTCCTGGTATTTTATTTTATATCGGTAATTATCGATTATTAACAATAATCAGCCATTCCTAATCGATTGCCGAATAAATCTTCAAATTCAACCGCATTGCCCGTGCCAATTTGAAACGGCTCGCTTAAAAAGTTTACCCCATTATTCCGAAGCCGTTCATACTCATCATTGACGTTATCTACAACAAACCAGATGGTCGGTTTAACATCCGGGAATTTACTTTTTTCCTTTAGGATAATCGCCGGTTCTTCATCGCCAACATTAAATGCCGCCATGCCCTTGTCTGAAAAATCAAACTTTAATTTCAAACCTAAGACATTAGAAAAATAGTTTTTTGCTTCTTCCAAATCATCAACAGGAAGAAAAAAATTATCGTAAGCTTTCATATCATTGATTCCTTTCATTTTCTAATTAATTTTATATAATTTAAAATCAATTCATCCTTATGCTCAGTTAATACTGAACCTGTTGTAAAAAGATAGTTATTGGTAAGATAATAGTGGATTAGACCTAACCAACTGTTAAAAATTATATGCATCGGTATATCTTTGATTGCCTTTTTTTCTTTATCACGTTCAATCATCTGATTCAGATGAAGCGAAACCACTGATTGGATATTAATGAATACATATTTTGCTTCTTGGGGCAAACTGTTAATTTCGGAAATAAGCCTTTTATAAAAGTCTTCATAACGGATCAGAACATTAATGTGTGCTCCTAGAAAGGTCTCTAGACTTTCATCCTTTTCCGAGAGGATATGCAACTGCCCATTAATTTCAGAACCAAACCGTTCAAGTAAGCAAATAATGAGACACTCTACTGTTGGAAAATGGACAAAAACGGTTCCGTGAGAAACGTTCGCTTCTTTTGCTATTTTATTGGTTGTGGCACCAAACCCTTCATCTGCATACACTTGATAGGCCGTATCTAAAATCAGTTCTCTTGTTGCTTCTTTTTGGATCTGACGTTTCGTTTTCATTTCATTAACTCCAAACTCATTGACTTTAAACTTATTGTAATTGTTTTTATTGAGGATGTCAAGGAATTATTTTTATGCAATTTCTTAAAATGTTTGAATAGATCAAGGTTACTCCAGCTACAGTTATGCTATTCTACAACTACGAAAAAATAATTTCTTAACGATAACCTAAATAAAAAGATATGGAAATACAAACAATGAGCCAGTTAGAGCAAAAACTAAAACAAATCCCACCGCTTCCCGGTGTTTATAAGATGTTGGATGCCAACGGTCAAATTATTTATGTCGGCAAAAGTAAATGTCTGAAGAAAAGAGTGAAATCCTATTTCTCAAAATCGCCTAAACAACCAAAAATCGAAAGAATGATTTTCTTTATTGCCGACATCGATTTTATTGTCACGGATACCCATTTAGAAGCCCGGCTACTTGAATGTCAGCTGATCAAGGAGATTAAGCCTTATTTCAATTCGCAAATGAAAAATGACCGACGGTATTTTTATCTCAAGCTTGCCAATTCCGACCATTCTCATGCGATGTCGATTGTGCTGGAACGAGTAGACGATACTTTTGGCCCATTTCGCAGAAAACAATTGATTCAATCACTAATCGATTCACTCACGCATCTCTTTCCAATTGTTCACATTCATAACAGCTACGCGTTTACCTATCATACGCTGCCTGAAATGATGAGCCCCGAAGATTTTATCAAAAATAGACAGACATTGATTCAGATCTTTTCAGAAGAGACTAATATGCACTGTTTAATTAATCGATTGAAGCTTTGTATGAATGAAGAGGCTGCTCAGTACCATTATGAAAGAGCCTCCACCTACCGGGATCTTATTACTGGGTTGACCTATATCAGTCATGTTCTTCATGATTATAAAAATCTTTTAACAAGGGATATCCTTTTAAAAATACCAGTTCAGGACGGCGCAAAACTCTTTTATATTTCAAAGAGTAAAATAATACTAAAAAAATATTTTTCAACGCTTACGCAGACAGAAATTGATACCTTTATAGCTGAAGGCCTCAAGACAAAATCTGCAATTGTTTCAAAATGGAACGAAAAAGCGGAAGTTGATTTTCAAAACATCCTCTTTTCTGAAATACAATCGCTGCCCGAAGAATGGATTTTAAATTAAAAATAAGTGGCTATGTTTGACCTGAAAACAGGTCCTCCATAACCACTTATTCGCTGGCAATGTCTCAATTCTGATGATTCATCTATTTTCAATCATCGCTTTCTTTTTCATCGATGGTTCTTAAAGCATTTCTCAACGCATCTTTTACCCGTTCCTCTTTGTGATTGGGAATGGTAATCACCTCGTCCAGGGCATCAATGATGATTCGGATTTTATCTTCTTTGCTCATTTTCATTTTATTGATTCCTTCCTCGATTTATATAATATTGCTTCGTATTAAATAATATTATAAACACTTATGCATCTGTAACACAATTAAAATCTCAGCATTATGTTGCATCTGATTAGTTCAGTCTGGCCACCCCGGAATCCACAGCCGCCTGATAAACTGCTTCTGCCACCGCTTTACCAACCCGGGGATCAAAGGCCGGCACAATAATATAATCGGCTGTGACCTCATCATCCTCAATTAAGTCCGCGATTGCTTTTGCCGCAGCGACCTTCATCGCTTCATTGATATCACTGGCTCGGGCATCCAAAGCGCCTCTAAAAATCCCCGGGAACGCCAAAACATTATTGATCTGGTTGGGATAGTCTGACCGTCCAGTTCCTACTACCTTTGCGCCAGCTTGGATTGCCAGTTGGGGGTCGATTTCCGGATCAGGATTGGCCATCGGCAAGACAATCGCGTTTTCGGCCATTGTCCGGATCATTTCCGCTGTGACAATACCCGGTGCCGAAACCCCAATAAAAATGTCGGCACCGTTTATGGCATCGGCAAGGGTTCCTTTTTTGTGCTGTTTATTGGTCATCTCGGCGATTTCCTGGTGAACCCAATTACTGTATTTTTCGTCTTTTGAGAGAATACCCTTGCTACTGCAGGCAATAATATCTTTGACGCCCACATTTAGCAACATCTTAATGATGGCCGACCCGGCAGCTCCGGCACCGCTCATGGCAACCGTCACCTGGTTCCATTTTTTACCAACCACCTTTAGAGCATTCATCAGAGCAGCTGTCACCACCACTGCCGTGCCATGTTGATCATCATGAAAAACCGGGATATCCAGTTCCTTTTTTAATCGTCTTTCAATCTCCGCACATCTTGGCGAAGAAATGTCTTCCAGGTTAATCCCACCGAAAACCGGTTCAATCATTTTTACCGTATTGATGATGACTTCTACATCTTTAGATGGTATACAGATGGGAAATGCGTCAACGCCGCCGAATTCCTTGAACAAAACGGCCTTCCCTTCCATTACCGGAAGAGCAGCTTCTGGGCCAATATCGCCTAATCCCAACACGGCCGAGCCGTCGGTGACCACTGCCACCATGTTGCCTTTACCAGTGTACTTATAGACATCTTCTTTGTTTTTATGGATCATTCGGCAGGGCTCCGCCACACCAGGCGTATAAGCCACTGACAGATCGTATTTGGTTTTTACCGGAACCTTGCTGTCAATGCTCAATTTACCCTTCCATTCTTCATGCAACTTTAATGCTTCTTCTTGAATTCCCATTGTGTCTCCTTGATTTCAACTGTTTTATTTTCTTACAGATACTTTCCCGACAAGCTTATCGCCAGCGTTTAAATTTTTCATTACTTGAATTATAACATTTATCCCCTAAAACAATCTATACAGTTTTTATCTTTGACTTTTAAACCAACCTCTTATATAATACATTTGTTGAGTTCATACAAATATTATCCACTCTCAAGAATCTGTGCGGTTGTTATATCTTCACAGAAATGAGTATCTCCTTTGATCTCAAAATTAAATTTTGCAGGAGGCACAAATGTCAATTTTTGCACTGATTATCCCAGTTGTTGTTGTCTTGCTCATTATCTCACTCTTAATGATGAGCTACGTCAAAGCTCCCCCCGACACGGCCTATGTCATATCTGGTATTAAACGGCGTGTCATCATCGGAAAAGCGGGAATCAAAATTCCTTTTCTTGAACGCGTTGATAAACTGGACCTTAAAATGATGTCTGTTGATGTCAAAACCGGTGAATCGGTACCAACCAATAACTTCATCGATGTAATGGTGGATGGCGCGGTAAAGATCAAGATCGGTTCATCACCGGAGGCAATTTTACTGGCTTCCGAGAATTTTTTGAACCAATCAACTGACGCCATCATTCCCCAGGTTAAAGACGTCCTTGAGGGAAATGTCCGTGAAATCATCGGCTCACTTGACCTAAAAGATATGTTAACCGACCGAAAATCCTTTTCTGAAAAGGTACAGGAAAACGCTGTTCCGGATCTCAAACGAATGGGTCTAGAAATAATCTCCTTTAACATTCAATCGATCCGCGATCAGGCTGGCGTGATTGAGGATCTCGGTACCGAAAACAAATCACAGATCAAAAAAGGCGCTGCGATTGCTCGTGCCAACGCCGAAAAAGAAGTTGCGATTGCCGAATCCGAAGCCGCTAAAATTGCCAACGATGCCAGAATTAAAGCAGACCTGGAAATTGCCCAGAAAAATACCGATCTGGATATCCGCAAAGCCGAACTGAAACGACAGTCTGATCTGACTAAGGCCCAGGCTGACGCCGCTTACCAAATTGAGCAGGAAGAACAGCGAAAGACGATTGAGACAAAGACCCAGGAAGCTAACATTATTAAACAAGTAAAAGAAATTGAGTTAGCCGCTAAAGAAGTTGAAGTTCGCGAGCAACGATTAAAAGCCGAGATCAACAAAACTGCCGATGCTGAACGGTACCAACGCAACCAAAAGGCTGAAGCCGATTTGTTTGAAAAGCAAAAAGAAGCTGAAGCGAAACTGTTTATTGCTGCCAAAGATGCTGAAGCCAATCGATTGGCCGCTGAAGCTGATCGCTATGCCAAAGAACAAGAAGCCGCCGCCATTGAAGCCAGAGGTTTTGCTGAAGCTGCCGCCATCAAAGCCAAAGGTCTGGCCGAAGCTGCCGGAATTGATGCCAAAGCTGAAGCAATGAAGAAATACAGCGATGCCGCCATTATGGAAATGTACTTCGACGCCCTTCCCGAAGTTGCCCGTAATGTTGCTGCGCCACTTAACAACGTCGATCGCATCACCATGTATGGTGATGGCAATTCCGCCAAAATGGTCAAAGACATCGTCAATACCATGTCCCAAGTGACCGAAGGAATCTCCGAAAGCACTGGCATTAATTTGCAGTCGTTGATTTCGGGATTTTTAGGCGGTAAAATTGCAACACCAGCTGAGGCCCCCACTATAACAGTCGGTACACCACTCACTGCCGCAAATAGCGAACCGCATAACCAGGATTTGATAACCGAGTTTACCACTCCGTTTCAACCGGCCCCTTCTGAAAGCAGCACCGAAGATCCCAAAGAAGTCTAATTTTACAGTATTTGCTTTTTTTGACTATTTGAGATAGACACATTTTGGTCGGGTTCTTCCCTTTTCTACCGAGTGAAATTCAAAAGAAAAGCACCTGCTTTTGGTGCTTTTCTTGTTTAACGGGGTAATTTAAAATGCTCCATCAATTCATATCAGGGGGTATCTCCATCATGGACACTTCAGCCTTTTTCAGTAATCTGTTTACTTTAGAAAATTCACCGGTCACCCAATTGTTCCTCTTTATCGGGGGCGCATTTTTAACGATCCTATTCGTTTTTCTGATCTACTATGTTGTTTTTCGGGTAAAACATGAACCGCCAGAAAAAATCAAGCGCCCAACTATTGAATCCCCTTCCCAGGATCTTGCGATGTTTGACGCGGCTGAAAATCCCAATTTAGCAGCACTTCAGGATCGCAACATTGCGGAACAGGCAAGGCTTCAAAAACTAATCGGTTTATTAAAAACTGCCAAACGGCGTGAATCGCTCTATTCCCAGGAGGTCATCCTCGACGATCTGGAGGATGTTGTTTCAAAAGTTCGGGATAAGATCAGCAAAGAGCCAGAACTTCAGGTTTTTCCGCAATATGCCAGTCATCATGCTGAAACTGCCATTCAACTCCTGCAAACCTACCTTGATTTAGATCGCATCCCGGATGACTCGGTGGAAAACATCAATAATATCAGAAATGAAATCATCGCGTCCTTTCCGCCAC
The DNA here is from genome assembly GCF_963664135.1 of uncultured Acetobacterium sp. Classification (NCBI taxonomy): domain Bacteria; kingdom Bacillati; phylum Bacillota; class Clostridia; order Eubacteriales; family Eubacteriaceae; genus Acetobacterium; species uncultured Acetobacterium sp. The sequence goes on from NZ_OY760905.1 coordinate 1,718,330, forward strand.
TCCTTAAATTTTATCAGGATTATTTAAACCGTTTGTATGATGTTCAGTATTTTGATGTGGCCAGTGATGTTGAGGTGGTCAAGTCGATTTCTGCAGATAAGCAGGATTTTTTAAGAAAGTGATTTAATCTCTGAGTGCGACAGAGACTGTCAGAAGGAAACATAAAACAGCGCAAAATTAGAGCCATTAGTACCATAAAACCTCAAGAATCCTTTTTAAAAAGGATTCTTGAGGTTTTGTTTATTATTCCCACTCAATATAAGCATCTATATATTTAGTTCAGTGAACAACATATTTAGTTTAGATTTTCTTAATATTCCATCTCATTCACAGCGTTATAGACTTTTTTTGCTTTCTTATTCTATCGCTTAGTCATAAACAATCAGCAATAATGATCCCCTCATAGTCCCAGGATATGGTGCTCAATTTTCTGTTAACTTCTGCTTTTTTTATAGGTTTAAAATCGGATTATTTAATGGTTTGAATTTTGAAACGTGCATAGCTAAATCAGTAATTTAAAGGATTTCAAAAGTTCCAATGTTTATAATTATATTAAGGCAAAAAAACATTTCTCAATCGACTATTTTAATCTAAAATTCTAATAGAGGTGTTGTAAATGAATGCATTTTTAGTCTTTATTATCTTAATGGTAGTCCTCATATCGGTTGGCTTATATTTTTCATCAAAATCACATTATGTCTGCACAGAATGTGGCGCATGTTTTAAACTTGGTTTTTTAAAGGATTTCTTTGGTTTTCGTATCTTAGCTCAACGCCTAACCAAATGCCCCAACTGTGGAGAAATTATGTTGCCTCATATAGAACGCGATTAACAACAACGCTCATCTTAAAACAACACCTTATTTTGAGGTAAACGCAATAAAAAAAGGGACGGCAATTTATAAATGCAGTCCCTTTTTGTATTTTTTGAATTAATGTTATTTGTGGTTGATCAGGATAGTATACAAACTTATCGTCTTATTCCCACTCGATCGTAGAAGGTGGCTTGCTGGTAATATCATAGACAATCCGACTGACATGCTTCACTTCGTTAACAATACGGGTGGAGATACTTTCCAGCACATCATACGGGATGCGTGCCCAGTCCGAGGTCATGCCGTCAACCGAGGTAACGGCTCGAAGGCCGATGGTATAGTCATAAGTTCGTTCATCACCCATAACGCCAACGCTTCGATTTCCTGGCAGCACGGCAAAGTATTGCCAGATTTCTTCATCCAGGCCAGCCTTGGCAATCTCGTCTCTAAAGACAAAATCGGCTTCTTTTAAGATGTCCAGTTTTTCTTTGGTAACATCGCCCATAACCCGAATGGCCAAGCCTGGCCCTGGGAAAGGTTGACGCCAGACCAGATCGTGATCCAGTCCAATTTCTTCACCGACTGCCCGAACCTCGTCTTTAAACAGGTTTCGCAGCGGTTCAATCAGTTCAAAATTCACATCATCCGGCAGTCCGCCAACATTGTGATGGCTTTTGATGACCGCCGCATTTTTGGTACCGCTTTCGATGACATCGGGATAGATGGTTCCCTGAAGCAGGAAGTCGATGTCGTTAAGTTTACTGGATTCTTCTTCAAAGACCCGAATAAATTCGGTTCCGATGATTTTACGTTTTTGTTCCGGATCGCTGACGCCTGCTAATTTACCAAGGAAACGTTCTTCACAGTTCACCCGGATAAAGTTCATGTTAAAGCGGTTTTTAAAGATCGCTTCAACCTGATCGCCTTCATCTTTTCGCAACAGACCGTGATCGACAAAAATACAGGTCAGTTTGTCGCCGATGGCCTGGTGAACCAGAGTTGCCGCTACCGACGAATCCACGCCGCCGCTGAGGGCGCATAGCACCCGGCGATCGCCGACTTGTTCCTTGATAGCTTCAATCTGTTCCTGGGCAAAGTTCTGCATGGTCCATAAACCTTCACAGCCACAAACATCATAGACAAAGTTATTTAAGACTTCTTTGCCGTATTGGGTATGTTCCACTTCGGGATGGAATTGAACCGCATAAAGTTTGCGCTCGTGACATTCCATGGCACCGGTGGGACATGAGTCGGTGGTAGCGGTGATACAGAATCCTTCGGGAATTGTCTGGATATAGTTGGTGTGACTCATCCAACAGGTGGTACCATCGGGGATGCCTTTGAAAAGCACGGAGTCTTTTTCAAAGTTCAATGCTTTTTTACCATACTCACGAATATCCGCCGAATCGGTAACACCTTTTAGCTGCTCGGCCATCAGCTGAGCGCCATAGCAGATTCCTAAAATCGGAATGCCCATGTTGTAAATTTCCGGATCACATTGCGGTGCTCCCTCTTCATGAACACTGGAAGGGCCACCGGTAAAGATAATCCCTTTGGGATTTTTCTTCCGAATCTCATCGGGGGTGATATCATAAGGAACAACTTCAGAATACACTCTGGCCTCACGCACCCGTCGGGCGATCAGCTGATTGTATTGTGCTCCAAAATCCACAATGAGAATGATCTCATCTTGATAATGCTTTTTTATCATAAATTCTCCTAAAATTGAGCGCTATTGTAGTTGGGTGATTCTTTAGTAATGGAAATATCATGAGGGTGACTTTCAATCAGACCCGCACTGGTGATTTTAATAAACTGCGATTTTTCTCTTAAGTCTTTAATGGTTGGTGTTCCACAATATCCCATCCCGGAACGCAGGCCGCCTACTAATTGGTAAACGGTATCGGCAAGTGGTCCTTTGTAGGGAACCTTTCCTTCAACGCCTTCAGGAACCAGTTTTTTCTGGCCTTCCTGGAAGTATCGGTCAGAGCTGCCATCTTTCATGGCACCTAATGAACCCATCCCACGGTAGGTCTTAAAGCTTCGACCCTGGTAAATAATGGTTTCGCCGGGACTTTCGTCCGTACCAGCAAAAAGACTCCCAATCATAACCACATCCGCACCGGCACCAATGGCTTTAACCACGTCACCGGAATATTTAATCCCACCATCGGCAATAACCGGGATATCGTATTCTTTGGCTACTTCAACCACATCCAAGATCGCGGTAATTTGCGGAACCCCAATCCCTGCAACAACCCGAGTGGTACAGATAGAACCGGGACCGATCCCGACCTTAAGGGCATCGACACCGGCTTCGATTAAATCTTTAGCGGCTGCTCCGGTAGCAATGTTTCCAACGATCAGCTGGACATCCGGATATTTATCTTTGATGGCTTTAACGGTTTTGACAACCCCAATGGAGTGACCGTGAGCGGTATCAACCACGATAACATCAGCTTGAGCTTCAACTAACGCATCGACCCGTTCGAAGGTATTGCTGCTGATGCCGACGGCACCACCAACAATTAAGCGACCCCGATAGTCTTTGGCCGCATTGGGATATTTAATGCTTTTTTCAATATCTTTAATGGTGATCAAACCTTTTAGATTATTGTCAGCATCCACAATTGGAAGTTTTTCGATCTTATATTGTTTCAAAATGGCTTCAGCTTTTTCCAGGGTGGTTCCCTCTTCAGCGGTCACCAGATTATCTTTTGTCATAGCGTCTTTGATTTTCTTTTTCGGATCACTTTCAAAACGCAGGTCACGGTTGGTAATGATTCCCACTAATTTGCCTTCAATCGTAATCGGAACGCCAGAAATACGGTAACGGGCCATCAGTTCCAGAGCATCCGCAATATTATGTTCCGGTGATAAGAAAAACGGATCGACGATCACCCCGTTTTCTGAGCGTTTAACCTTGTCAATTTCAAAAGCCTGTTCTTCAATGGTCATATTCTTATGTATAATCCCGATCCCACCTTCTCTCGCCATGGCAATTGCCAGCCGTCCTTCGGTGACGGTATCCATGCCCGCACTCATAATGGGAATATTCAGTGCAATTTTTTTTGTCAAACGGGTGCCGGTGTTTACATCTCCTGGCAACACTTCAGATTTTCCTGGGATTAACAATACATCATCAAAGGTAATGCCTTCCTTTAATATCTTCTCCAACCTTTGTTCTCCTTTCGAATTTAACTCTCGCTTAGATACAAAAAAAGCAGACAATTGGCCATTGCTTTTCATCTGCTTCATGTATGTTCTGTAGTCTTATATTATGCTGTTTAGTCTAACACAACTTGCTTAAATGTGACAATGATTATTTTTTTGGTAACGTTATCTTTTCTAATATTTTCAGAAATTCACAGCTTAAAACAACAAAAGTGATGGGTTTTCCATATCTGCTTTAATGTCCTGTAAGAATTTAGCGCCTTCCACGCCGTCAGCCACCTGACGATCCAAATTCAAGCTGATTTTCATGACTGATCGAACTACTGGTTCACCCTGATGCACCCGAATCCGCTGAACGACTTCGCCGACACTAAGGATGGCGCTGTTGGGCTGATTGATGATGGCGGTAAATTCCCGGATGCCATACATCCCCAGATTGGTGATGGTAAAGGTGCTGCCCTGAAACCGCTCCGGTGGTAACTGTCTGTTCTTGACTGTTTTTAGTAAGTCACCGCGACTTTTGACCATTTCCACAAAGTCCAGATCTTGGGTGTTTTCAATTACTGGCACAATCAAAGCTTGATCGGATTCTACCGTTAAGCCCATGTGTACGTAGGTGTGCATAATGATCTGGTCGCCTTCCCGTCTGGCATTAATCAAAGGATGTTTAATCAGCGCCCGGGATGTCGCCAGCAGCAGAAAATCGGTATAGGTACAGCGACATTTGACCTGGTCTTCGATTTTTTTGGTTATTTTCTTTCGGAGATCCTTGATTTCGGTCATATCAATTTCGGTGGTTAATGTAATCACCGCTGTTTCTAAATTGCTTTTGATCAACTTTTCTTCAACGGGAGCGGGTTCATCGGTAGCTGCGCTGTGATCTGCCAGCTTCTCCTTGGATAGTTCGGGCTCAAGTGGTGCCATCTCGATTTCATTGTTTTCTATTTCTGGAACTTCTATTTCCGGAATTTTTATCTCATGAACTTCTATTTGAAGCGACTCCACTTCAGGTTCAAGACTTTCCGGTTCAGCAGTTTTCAGTTCGGTCGTTTCAACCGCCAGGGTTTCTGGGGCATCAGCTTCTGGTTCATTAACCTCCAGCTCGCAAACTTCTTGTTCAACAGCTTCTAACTCACAAACCTTCGGCTCATCAACTTCTATGGCATTGATTTTTTTTGCAGCTATGTCACTTTCATTTTTGTCTCGAACCGTCGTTTTTCTTCTTAAACCGTGGGGCTTTCGATTTGGGAGTTCAATCTCTTCTTGTTCAGCTTCATGAAGCTGATGCATCGGTGTTGGTTTAACGATGATTTCTTCCCGGAGCGGTTCGGCCTTTATATCAACAAATGGCACAAAATCCAGCTCTGATATTTTTGTCACCACATCGGCATCCTTCGCTTCGAATTTCTCGGCATTTTCATCCACAAACGGCACAAAGTCCAGGTCGGGATTTGGCAATTTTTCTATTTTTTGATTCATATCTTTGAGTTTTTTTCGGGTATCTGCTTTTTTAGCTGGTGGCTCTTCCAGTTTCACCGGAAGAGAAAAAAGATTCTGCGGATTTCCGGCCAGCTTCTCCAAATTTGTGCTAATAACCACTGGTTCTTTGGATTTAAAATTGAAGGTGCCGGGTTGGATCACCACCATTTTTTTAACATCATCGACTTCAATTCGGCCGTTTGGTCCGGTACCGGTTGCCTTTTTTATATCTACCTTAAATTCCCGGGCAATCCGTCTGGCGGAAGGGGTGGCTCTGACCTTGCCCTCCCGGGGATCCGATTCCGGAAATTCCTGTGGCGCTTCTTCTTGCACCGCCAACAGCTCTTCCTTCAGTTCTTCTTCCAGAGCTTCCTCCAGAGTTTCTTCGATGTCCTCATCCTTGATGATTTCTCGAACAGCTTCAGACCGTTGGTCTTTTGTCCCTTCCTTGATTGTTTCTTCCAGATTTCTTTCCAGTGCCTCAATGGCCGCCGTCAATTTTTCTTCCAGGTTTTCTTCTGCAAGATCTTCACCTAAAACGTCTTCCGCCGGTGCGTTAATTTCTTCTACTTGTGCTTCTGTCCGGATCCCTTCGGTAATCTCTGTTTTCTGATCTGAGACCGCTGCTTGAAGCGACTCTTCCTGTTTATCGTCATGAAGAACTGCGTCTTCTTTATTTACTCCCGTCAACCCAACCGTTGCGGTGTTTGTCAAGTTTTCTGATGTCATATCCAATTTCTCTTTCGGTAGTATTATTTCATTTTCCATCATTCTGCCAACTCCCTATTCCCGGTTGAGGAGACGATAGACTCCATGAACGAAATCGTTTCGTTGGGGTACCACCGAAGCTTCCAGTTCTTTATTAAACGGAACGGGAACATCCAGGCCACCCAGACGGATGATCGGAGCATTGAGATAATCAAAGGCTTCACTTTCCACCACTCGCGCCACAATCTCCCCACCAAGGCCCCCGGTTTTGGAGGCTTCATGAGCCACAATCAGACACCCGGTTTTTATAACCGATTCAATAATCGGCTTCATATCCATGGGATACAGGGTAACCGGATTGAGGATTTCAACTTTGATCCCTTCTTCTTCCAGAAAATCCGCCGCTTCAATGGCTTTAGCAAGGGTAGTGCCGTAAGCGACAATGGTTACGTCCTTCCCAGGACGTTCCACCACTGTCGTTCCGATTTCGACAAGGTAATCCTCATCCAGCGGAACCAGTCCGACCTTGTCATAAAGCAATTTATGCTCAATAAAACAGACCGGGTTATTGTCCCGGATCGCCGCCTTCATTAACCCCTTTGCCTGAGCCGGGGTCGATGGGGTTACCACCTTTAAACCAGGTACATGACATAGCCATGCTTCCAGGCTTTGACTGTGCTGAGCGGCTCCTCCGATTCCCGAGCCCGCTGGCAACCGCAATACCATCGGTACCTGTGACTGTCCGCCAAACATATAGCGCATTTTTGCTGCCTGATTGACCAGGGCATCCATGCCCAAAGTAATAAAATCCATAAACATGATTTCACAGATCGGGCGTAATCCAGTCGTTGCTGCACCCACAGCGGTTCCGACCATCGCTGCTTCGGCAATCGGCGTATCCAGAATCCGATCTTCGCCAAATTCTTCCAGCAGGCCAGTGGATACACCAAAGGCACCACCGTAAAGTCCAATATCTTCGCCCATAAAAATAACATTCTCATCCCGACGCATTTCTTCGGTGATCCCCAGGCGCAGGGCGTCGCGGTAAGTCATTTTTTTCATATCACTTGTTTTCATCAGTTAACCCCTCCCGCATAGACATCTTCTAAAACCGCATTCAACTGGGGTTCTGGGCTTGCATTCGCAAATTCCAGCGCCTGATCAATGGACGCTTTGGCTTCATCTTCCATTTTCTGGATTTGTTTTTCGGTAAAGATCCGATGTTCTCTGAGATATTCTTTCATTTTTTGAACTGGATCTTTCTTTTGCCATTCCCGAACCTCTTGTTTGTCCCGATATAACTGATTGTCACTTTGGGAATGGTCGCTGTAGCGATAGGTTTTGGCTTCAATCAGTACCGGCCCTTTGCCGGCTCTGGCATAGCGCAGTGCCTTGGTGGCGGTATTATAAACATCGAGAAAATCATTGCCATCAATGGTAAGGCCAGGCATATTGTAGGCTTCGCTGCGATCTGAAATATTTTCGATATTCATGTGCTTTTCAATCGGTGTTGACATGCCATACTGATTATTTTCAATCATAAAAACAACCGGCAATTTCCAAACCGAAGCGAGATTTAAGGATTCATGGAAATTTCCGCCATTGGTGGCTCCATCCCCAGCAAAACAGAGGACCACCTTTCCGGTTTTTTGATACTTTTGGGTCAGCGCTGCCCCACAGGAAAGGCTGAAACCGCCACCAACCACACCATTTGCTCCCAGGTTGCCATTCTCCACATCAGCAATGTGCATCGATCCACCTTTACCCTTACAGTAACCGGTGGCTTTTCCCAGACATTCTGCCATCATCAGATTAACATCCAGGCCAAAGCCGATGGCTTGGGCCTGGCCCCGATGACTCAGGGATACCAGATCTCCATCTTCCAGAGCGAGACAAGACATCACGCCGGTTGCCTCCTGACCCATGCCCAAATGGATTGCTCCGTGAACCTTGCCCTTTGAAACGAGTTCGTCCAGTTTTTCTTCGAAAAATCGAGCCTGGTTTATTTTATAATACATTCTTAATAGAAGTTCTTCTGATAATTCAATCATGGTTTCCTCCACATTTTCACTAATTATTTTTAAAAAAGGTGAATAACCCTATCAGGCTGTCGCTGTGTTCACTGAGCACCCCAACCGTTGTTGGTACGCTTTCATCTGTTTAATTAATAAACTGAACACCGTTGTTTTTTTAAGCCCTCGTTCATTATATCTTTTATTCCCCAATAAATAAAGAATGAAGCGAAAAACTCCATAAAATGACAGTTTTTTTCGTTCCATTCTTTTATTCTTTTAATAATCTTTTAATTTTTCCAGATAATTCCCGGTTTTCGGCAGTTCTTTTCATAATCGACTCGGCAATCACCAGATCTTCCGGAGTGGTAATTTTGATATTAGTATAGTCGCCAATCACAATTTTAACCGGAACATTTAACCGTTCCACCAGAAAGGCGTCATCGGTTCCTTCGATCCCCAGTTCGCGGGCATTTTGGTGAGCCTTTTTTAACAGTTCATATGCAAAGGTCTGGGGCGTTTGAATCTCCACCAGATAATTGCGATCTGGGGTATGTTCCACAAAGCCGGCGTCATTGATTACCTTGATGGTATTTTTGGCTGGTACTCCGACAACCGTTGCCTGATGACGAATGGTTTCTTCAATGCTTTTTTTAATCACTGACTCTTGAATCAGTGGTCTTGCGCCATCGTGAGCCATCACAATCTGAGCATTGGGCATTACCGCTGCTAAACCGTTATAAACCGACTGCTGCCGGGTTGCCCCACCACTCACCAATTTTATCTTAGTATAGGGATAGCCGCTCAACACCTGTTCCTGACACAGTTCAAATTCATCCGGATTGATCACCAGAATAATTTCTGAAATCAATGGACATCGCTCAAACACGTCCAGGGTATGCGCCAGTATTGGTTTCCCCATTAATGTCAGATACTGTTTGCTGATGGTTGCGTTCATCCGGCGACCTAATCCAGCGGCCGGAATAATCACACTGGTTAGCGTTTTTTCCATGTTTGCCACCTCATCTTTATTTAATTCGCATTGAGAATCTGATTGAGAATCTGGGCTACTTTTTGATTGTCGGTTTTTAAAATGATTTCCCGTTGATCCGGTGTATCAATCTGAGCTGTTAAGACAATTTCCAACTTGGGTTCGAATGAATACTCGGTGATCAGATCCGGCCATTCCAGGAGCAGCGTACACCCCTGACTTAGATAATCTTCAAAACCCATTTCGTAGAGTTCATCCGGGTCCTGGAGACGGTATAAATCAAAGTGAAAAATCTTCGGTGGATTACCGTACTCATTGACAATCGTATAGGTAGGGCTGGTAACCTCATCATCTAAACCCATCCCGGCCACAAAACCTTTTGAGAACAGCGTTTTCCCGGCGCCCATCTCACCTTGTAAAAAAATAACCAGGGGGAAGTCAATGGCTTCCCCCAGATGTTGTCCAAAATCAAAGGTTTCCCGACTTGATTTTGTAATGATTCTTTTTTCCAGCATGTTTTAGTTAACCTTTTCTTTGGATTCAGTTTTTCCTGTGGATCCGTCACTGAAATCAATGACTTCTTCATCATTGTTATCATCGACGATTTCATAATCCACTTCAACCACGTCCTGATCGTCGATGCGTTTGTTCCCCGGTAACACCACCGCCAGTACAATATAGATACCAATACTGAGTATTCCCGGTAAAAACCGCAACACAAAAGGCAATATGAACAACCCTCTAAAGACCCAGGGGGAAATATTGCAGTATTCCCCAAGACCGGCACAAACGCCGGCCAGGATGGCTCTTTTTTTACTTTTCATTAACTGTTTTTTCATTATTCTTCCGATCTTAACCTTCTCTTATTTTTGCCGATAGCTGGCCATAAACCGTTCCAGTCGATCCATCGTTTCAATCAGATCTTCTGGATGGGGTAAAAAGACAATTCTAAAATGATCGGGGTTGGGCCAGTTAAAACCACTGCCCTGAACCATCAGGACATGTTCTTCTTTCAGGAAATCCAAGGCAAATTGGACATCGCTGGTGATGTTAAACATTTCTGTATCGATTTTAGGAAACACATAAAACCCGGCTTTGGGAACAACACAGGACAAGCCTGGAATGGCGTTCACCCGTTCACAAACAATCCGTCGCTGTTCGTAAAGACGTCCGCCCGGTTTAAGCAGATCATTGATGCTCTGGTAGCCACCTAAAGAGGTCTGAATCGCATGCTGTCCCGGAACATTGGAACACATTCGCATATTGGAAAGCATTTTGATGCCTTCAATATAATCCTTGGCCCCTTCCTTATTGCCGGTTAAAATCATCCAGCCAACCCGATAGCCGGGAATCCGGTGGGATTTTGACAAGCCATTCAGGGTCACCACCAGCACATCTTCGGTGAGGGTTGCCATGGGAGTATGGACATAGTCATCATAAAGAATCCGGTCATAAATTTCATCAGCGAAAATAATCAGATCATTATCAACAGCCAGTTTGATAATCCCTTCCAGAATTTCTTTGGGGTAAAGAGCGCCCGTTGGGTTATTCGGATTAATCACCACGATCCCCTTGGTATTAGGGGTAATCTTGCTGGCAATGTCTTCCAGACTTGGGTTCCATTCGTCTTCTTCATCACAGGTGTAATAAACAGCTGTTCCACCAGACAAATTGACAGCAGCTGACCATAACGGGTAGTCTGGACATGGCACTAATATTTCATCGCCATTATCCAAAAGGGCTTGCATACAGAACAAAATCAGCTCACTGACCCCATTGCCAAGGAAAACATCATCTACCTTCAGATCCATCAGTCCTTTGGTCTGATAATGTTGAACCACCGCTTTCCGGGCTGAAAAAATCCCTTGGGAATTACAATAGCCTTCAGCAGCGACCATATTATATTTGATATCCTGGACAATCTCATCCGGGGCCATTAAATTAAAGGGGGCGGTATTCCCAGTATTGAGCATAATTATGTCAATGCCATCACGTTCCATTCGGTCCGCCTCGTCAACCACCGGTCCTCTAATATCATAACAAACGTTGTCCAACTTCTTCGACTTCTTCACAGCTTTCATCACTACACTCAACTCCTTTAATATTAAATTTTAGATAAGACTATTCCAATGTATGGTCCTTTTTCATTTTTTCAATGATGTTGCGGTAGCCCTTACCGTGTTTTAAGCAGCGGTTTACCCGACTGATGGTAGCCGAGCTGGCGCCAGTTTGTTTTTCAACATCAATGAAGGTTTTCCCCTGGGACAACAAATAGGCAATTTCAAAACGATGTGCCAAATCTTCAATTTCTTTGATGGTACATAGGTCTTCGAGCAACAGATTACAATCCTCTTCGGTTTCAAGGGCTAATATCGCCTGGGCCAGGACTTTTCTCTTTTCATTTGCTTCCATGGAGAATCCTCATTCATTTCTTATCTTTCATATTACTTGATAAAAGAAATTTTCTTCCTAAAAAATTTTATCCATTGACACTTAATCTTATCTTTAGTGTATAATATGTTATCATAACACATTCATCTAAAGAAATAAATTGAAAGGTTGAACTTTATGAAATTATATAATACCCTATCCCAGCAGAAAGAAACCTTCGTCCCCATCGAAGCCGGAAAGGTTCGCATGTATTCCTGTGGACCTACCGTTTACAATTATTTTCACATCGGCAACGCCCGTCCCTTCATCGTCTTTGACGTGCTACGCCGGTTTTTAGAATATACCGGTTATGAGGTAACCTTTATTCAAAATTTCACCGATGTCGATGACAAAATCATCAACCGCAGCCTCGAAGAGGGCATTGCCCCCAGCGAGGTTTCCGAAAAATACATCCGGGAATATTTCATCGATGCCGATGGTCTGGGGATTAAACGGGCCAATGCCCACCCCAAGGTTAGTGAACACATGCCCGAAATCATTGCGATGATTAAAACCCTGGAAGAAAAAGGGCTGGCCTATAATGTCGACGGAAATGTCTACTACCGGGTGGATGAGTTTGAAGACTACGGTAAACTGTCCAAGCAATCCATTGACGACCTGCGCTCGGGCGCCCGGATTGATGTCAACGACGAAAAACAAAGTCCGCTGGATTTTGCCCTCTGGAAAAAGAAAAAAGATGGCGAACCCTATTGGGAAAGCCCCTGGGGTCAGGGACGTCCAGGCTGGCACATCGAATGTTCAGCGATGTCCAAAAAACATCTGGGCGAAACCATTGATATCCATGGCGGTGGTCAGGATCTGATCTTTCCCCACCATGAAAATGAAATCGCTCAATCGGAAGGCTCCTGCGGTAAACCCTTTGCTAATTATTGGGTGCACAACGGTTATATTAATATCAACAACGAAAAAATGTCTAAATCCAAGGGCAACTTCTTTACTGTTCGGGATATTGCCAAAAAATTCGATCTGGAAGTGGTGCGGATGTTCTTATTGATGGCACACTACCGTAGCCCGGTAAACTTCAGCGAACCACTACTGCAGCAGGCCGCCACTGCCCTGGAGCGCCTCTACACCGCCAAATTCCAGATGAGCTTTCTGCTGGAAACTGCCGCCGCCGAGGTCGCCACAGCGACAGAAACTCAATGGATGGATTCGCTGGCCAAATACAAAAAAGATTTTGTGGTTGCCATGGAAGATGATATCAACACTGCTGACGCCATCGCCGTTATTTTTGAACTGGTCCGGGATCTCAACTCCAATCTGGACGCCACTTCATCCCAACCAGCGATTATCGCCGGGCAGGTTCTATTTACTGAGCTGACCAATGTATTAGGTCTGGCGGTTAAAGCCAAAGAAACCAATCTGGACGAAGCCGTAGAAGATTTGATTGCCCAGCGGCAAGCAGCCCGAAAAGCCAAGGATTTTAAACGGGCCGACGAAATCAGAGATGAATTGCTGGCGATGGGCATTGTATTGGAGGATACCCGGGAAGGTGTTAAATGGAAAAAAGCCTAACCCCCTCACCGACTTCTGAAAGTGCTGAAAATTTAAAAATCATTAAGGACACCATTGACAAAAGCTATACCATTGAACAGGCCGCGGCTATGAATCCGCTGGCGCTGGCCTATATTGGCGATGGCATCTTCTCGGATCTGATCCGCAAATATTTGCTGGGCTGCGGTCATCAGAATGTCAATTTCATGACCAAAACTTCGATCAGCTATGTCCGGGCCAGTGCCCAGGCCCAAATCGTCCGGGCGCTCCTGCCGGAGCTTTCTGAAACTGAAGAACGGATGGTCAAGCGGGGACGAAATACGGCCTCCCAGGTTCCCAAAAATGCCAATCCTTCGGATTACCGTTATGCTACTGGCTTTGAAACCCTGATTGGTTATCTCTTTCTCTGCGGTGAGACGCAGCGGATGAATGAGCTGATCATTAAAAGCATTGACATTATTAATCATCTGGTGCCCGTAAAATAAAAACTAGAATCGTAAATTTAAATAAAAAAATCCTGCCAAAGAGTGATCTTTGGCAGGATTTTTTATTGACTAAGCCTGGACTGCTACTGGGGCTGTTGTCCAATTATCAAAAATAGTTGTTTTAAATTTACGGTACATCCACAACTCATAAGCAAGACAGAAAAATTCTGAAATGATAAAGCCATACCAAACCAGATCAAGTCCACCCATTTGAGCCAATACAAACGACACCGGCAGTAGCACAATCATCTGTCTGATAAAGGATGCCACCATGCTGACATAGGCTTTGCCGATGGCCTGAAAACTGACACTGATCATAATCGATACCCCGGCAACGGGAAATGCCAAACTAATCGCTCTGAGACAGTGAACCCCAATCTCCATCATTTCCGGGGAAGGGTTGAAGGCCATCATAATTTGGACTGGGAAAATCCAGAACAGAACGGTGCCCAGGCACATAAAAGCAAATGCTGCGGTGACGGCTACTTTAAGCGTTTCATAAAACCGAGCCTGATTTTTGGCACCAAAGTTGAAACCGAAGATCGGCATGGCGCCTTGTCCCAAACCAAAAATTGGCATAAAGATAAAGGATTGAACCTTGAAATACACGCCAAATACCGCCACCGCCGACATCCCGAAACCTGCCAGAATCAGGTTGTAGCCGGTGATCATTAACGAACCCAGACCCTGCATAATGGCCGCTGGCAAACCGACTTTAACAATATCTTTGACAATCGCGCTTTCATAATGATAGGTTTGATAATCCAGCTTCAGATAATTATGTTTTCCCTTGAAAACAACCAGCAGCATATAAATCATCCCCAGCATTTGCCCCGAAACCGTTGCGATGGCGGAACCCGCCACGCCCAAGGCCGGAAAGCCGATCAAACCAAAAACCAGAATCGGATTGAGAATGATATTTGAAACCGCACCAATAATTTGACCAATCATCGGTTTAATCATTTCACCGCTTCCCTGAAGGGTGGCAAAGGCCGCCTGAGTAATAATACTCCCGAAGGCGAAGATGGTTACGATCAGCAGATAAATCCGCCCCTCCGAAATAATCAGGGCGTTATCGGTAAACAGCCGGATAAATGGTTCTGAGATAAAGAAGCCCATCACCGCCAGCGCAATCGATAAAACAATCGCAATGATAAAGCCATGCTCGGCCACGTTGGCGGCTTCGCTTTTTTTATTTTCTCCTAATCGCCGGGAGATGGCTGAGTTGATCCCAACCCCCATTCCCACGAAGCAGGAAATAATCAAAATTTGAATCGGAAATGCCAGCGAAACTGCGGTTAGGGCTTCTTCCCCAACCTGGGCGACAAAGATACTGTCCACCACATTGTACATGGCTTGAATCATCATTGAAATAATGGCGGGCAATGACATTGAGAAGAGCAGCTTGGGAATCGGAACCGCTCCCAGTTTACTGCCTTTTTTTACTTTTGCGTCTTTCATCTAGTTGAAGACACCTCCTTTTTCGTTTAAAATAACCAGCCGTTTAATTATGGCTTGGTACAAAGAAAAACCTGGATCAAGGACAAGATCAGCCTTACACCCAGGTTTAATTTATGTTCTTGTTATTTTTTCTTTTTTGAAATTTCGACTTTAACTTTGCGTTCTTTAATTACTTTGCCGTTTAATTTCTTTTCTACTTTTTTGGCCTGTTCTTCATCCACATCAACAAAGGTAAATTTATCATACATATCGATGTTACCCACAGCTGAAGATGGAATCCCACATTCGCCACAGATCGCACCTAAGATATCACGTTTTTGAGCATGATCCTTTTCACCAACACTGATGAAAAGACGTTTGGTTTTTTCTGGACCGGCTCTTCTGGAACCACCGTCTCTGGATCCGCCATCCCGGCGACCCCGACCGTCTCGGTTATCACGACCGTCGCGGCGTGGCGCTGAATCGGTTCGTCTCGGACGTCGTTCCACGGTGTTAAGATCTTCGGCTTCAGAAAGCGGCAGTTGCGCCTGCAGTAGTACCGCTGCAATGGTTTCGGCAGTATAGCCTTTTTCAACCAGTTCATCAATGATTTTTACATAGGTGTCTAAGGTTCCCTTTTCAGATCCCTTATCCGCCCGAATCTTAAATCGTTCGTGGAAGTGAGCAATCTTAATGTCATTAATGACTTCACTGGTTGGGATTAAATCCCGTTCAATACTTTTTTTCGTATAATCAGTGATCTTCTTTAATCTGAATTGATCTCTGGATCGCGCCAGCGTCAGGGAAATTCCGCTTTTCCCTGCCCGGCCAGTTCGACCAATCCGATGGACATAATATTCTTCATTATCTGGCACATCGTAGTTAAACACGATATCCACGTCATCCACGTCAATCCCGCGGGCTGCCACATCGGTAGCCACCAGAATATTCAGTTTACCGCGGCTGAAATCTTTTAAAACCGCCATTCGGGACATCTGACGCATGTCGCCATGGATTTTATCCACTGAGTAACCCAGTTTTTTAAGATCATCGGTGATCTCATCCACATATTTTTTGGTGTTACAGAAAATAAGCGATCGTTGGGGTTTGTAAACATCCAGCAATCGGGTTAACGCTTCGAACTTGTGGTGATCGCTGATGTTAAAATATTTTTGTTCAATACTGGTTGCCACCATATTTTTAGGTGAAATTTCAACCAGAACCGGATTTTTCTGATAAGTTTCGGCGATTTTTAAAATCGGCTTCGGCATCGTTGCTGAGAATAACACGGTTTGAATTTCATGGGCGATTTCGTCAAGAATTAACTCGATATCCTCTCGGAATCCCATGTTTAACATTTCATCGGCTTCATCTAAGACCACCATGGCAACATCGTTTAATTTCAATGTTTTTCGTCGCATATGGTCCATCACGCGGCCGGGCGTGCCGACAACAATCTGAACGCCGGATTTAAGATCTCTGATTTGGCCTTCAATCGAAGCCCCGCCAAAGATTGGTAAAACTTTTACGCCTTTAAAATATTTGATTACTTTTTTAAATTCGTCTGAGACCTGTACTGCCAACTCTCGGGTTGGGCATAGAACTAAAACTTGTACTTTCTTTATGGAAGGGTCAAGCTTCGTAATGGCTGGAATAGCAAACGCAACAGTCTTTCCTGTTCCTGTTTGTGATTTTCCAATGAGGTCTCCTCCCATCATCAATTGTGGTATCGCTTGCTCCTGGATTTCGGTCATTTCTACAAAGCCCATTTCTTCGATGCCTTGTAGCAGTTGTTCATTAATTTCTAATTCTGTAAATTTCATTTAGTATCCTTTCTCGAATATATAACACCTAATTTTAAACCAACTTAACAAATAAAGCAAGTTTTATTTAATTGTTATTAAGAAATAATGCTTATCGTTCACGTAAACTTTTAATAATTTCCGGTTTGGCACCTTTGCATAAATTTTATAGTCAGGTTATGGTCACATGGTGTATAATCTGCTTATAAACATATCATGTGTTTATCTTATTCATTCATAATTAAAATTATGAATACTCTTTGGAGGTAACACCATGTCTACTTTTGGAACACGATTAAAACGACTGCGAATTAACAAGGATATGACCCAGCAAGACTTTGCTGAGCATTTTGATTTAAACAAAAGCTCCATTTCCAAATATGAGAAGGATAAAAACCTTCCTGAAAACCAGTTACTCGTTGAAATTGCTGATTATTTTGATGTATCGGTTGACTATCTGCTCTGTCGGACTGACAATGCCACATCATTAAATGATGCAAAACTCAAATCTGAGGGATCATTAAACTCTGCTGAACAACTGGTTAAACCATTGGAAATGAAAGACCTTCTGGGACTTTTCGGTTATGCCATGGCCAGTGAAGAAGGAAAAAAGGAAATTTTGGATTTCATTAATTTCAAACATGAAGTCCTGATTCAACACTACTCTAAAAAAGAATAGTTGTCAAAAGAAGCTGTCCGCGGACAGCTTCTTTTTTTTATTGGCTTTATTTTAAATCGTTGGTTCCATCTTGTCCAGGCTCTTAAGCCATTGGGTGGCGTGGGCATCGGAGGGCATGCGCCAGTCGCCCCGGGGGGAAAAGGATACCGAACCGACCTTTGGTCCATCGGGCAGACAGTTGCGCTTAAACTGCTGGCTGAAGAAACGGTGGTAAAAACTTTTCAGCCATTTAAAAATCACTGGTTTTTCATAGACGCCGTCAAAGGCCTTGCAGGCCAGAAAATATACTTTTTCGGGTGAAAAACCGTGACGCACCATTTGATACATAAAGAAATCGTGGAGTTCGTAAGGACCCACGGTTTCTTCCGTTTTTTGGGCAATTTTGCCATCGGCATCCGGGGGCAGCAGTTCTGGAGAAACCGGAGTATCCAATACATCATAGAGAATTTTCTGAATCTCGGCTTCCGGCGAATGATCGGCTACCCACTCTACCAGATAACGAATCAGCGTTTTCGGGACACTGCAATTAACACTATACATCGACATATGATCACCATTATAGGTGGCCCAGCCCAGCGCCAATTCGGACAGATCACCGGTACCGATGACAATCCCGCCCAGTTTATTGGAAAGATCCATCAGGATCTGGGTCCGTTCCCGGGCCTGGGAATTTTCATAGGTGACATTGTGCAGCTCCATGGGATGATCAATGTCTTTAAAGTGGGCGGTGCAGGCCTCAACGATGGAAATTTCATGGAAGGTCGCCCCTAAACCATTAATCAGAGCGACGGCATTGTCATAGGTGCGGTCGGTGGTGCCAAAACCGGGCATCGTGACGGCGTGGATTTTCTCCCGGGGGATATTAAAGCGGTCACAGACACTGACGCAGACCAGTAATGCCATGGTGGAGTCAAGGCCGCCGGAAATCCCCACGACCATCGGCGCATTGCCGATATGAGCCAGACGACTGGCCAGACCGATGGTTTGAATATTAAAGATTTCTTCACACCGTTCACTTCGGCGATTGGGATCTCCCGGCACAAAGGGCTGTGGATTGACGTCCCGGTCAAAATCATTGGTTCCCGGGGTTTCAAACTTAATGGTCCGGTAGGCATGGCCTTCGAGAAGATCTACCGAATCGCCAAAACCATGCTGCATTTGCCGGTCATGATTAAGCGATTCCACATCAATATCGGTGATCAGCAATTCATTACCCAGGTTAAACTTGGGTAGTTCCTTGAGCAAGATTCCTCGTTCGCAGATGATCGCATTGCCGCCAAACACCAGATCACTGGTGGATTCGCCAAATCCTGCCGAGGCATACAGGTACGCCGCATTACAACGACCCGATTGGGAACGGATCAGTTCTCGTCGGTAATCACTTTTGCCTACCACCTCGTTGCTGGCCGAGGGGTTTAAGATCACCGTTGCTCCAGCTAGGGCATGAAAACTGCCCGGGGAAATGGGTACCCACAAATCCTCGCAGATTTCGATACCGACCACAAATTCTTCCCGATGAACATGTTGAAAAAGGATATCCGTTCCAATCGAAACAGTTTGTGAACAGATTGTGAGTTCGGATTGATTGAGTGATTTTGATGAAGCAAACCAGCGCTTTTCATAGAATTCCTGATGGTTTGGGATATAGGTTTTAGGGACGATCCCCAGTATTTTCCCGTCATTGACCGCTACCGCACAGTTATAGAGGCTCCCACTAATGGCCAGCGGAAGCCCCACTACCATCAGCATTTTTTTACCGTCCGACCATTGACACAAACTATCCAAAGCTTTTACGGCATTTTTCTGAAGTTCCCGTTGAAAAAACAGATCCCCGCAGGTATACCCGGTGATCCCCAATTCCGGAAACAATAAAACCTCGACGCCCTGATCCCATGCGTTGCCTGCTAAAGCGATGGTTTCACCGACGTTATATTGGCAATCTGCCAGTTTGAGTTTAGGAACAGCACAGGCCGTTCTAAAAAATCCATATTTATGCATTTATTTCACCTTACATCTTTTTATTTTTCCGTTTAATTTGATCAATGTGTTTTATTATATCCCCATTTATGATTCATGACAATCTTATTTTATTTTCCACAGCCTGTGTTCAACCTTGATTTTCTTATACACAATTCAGCTGTGCGTTGTTTTCCCATTACATTGGCGCTATTGTGGGTTTCCCTGTTCTGTTAACAAGGTTATCCACATTGTCCACAGGGAAAACCGATGTTCTCCACAGTTTTATACAAATTTTATCCACAGTTTTTAAGTTATCCACAGTTTTCCTGTTAGTATATCTTGTGTATTTACCCATAAAAAAAATCAAGATCTAGGATCTCGATTTTTTTAGCCACTATTTTTTTGCTGTCAATGCGGCTTTTACAAAGCTCTGAAACAATGGATGTGGTTTATTTGGACGGGATTTGAACTCTGGATGAGCCTGGGTGGCTACAAACCAGGGATGGTCTTTAATTTCAATCATTTCAACAAGTACTCGGTCAGGTGACATTCCTGAGAAAACCAGACCCTTTTCTTCAAGTTGCGGGATAAAATCATCGTTAACTTCATAACGATGTCGATGTCGTTCGCTGATATTTTTCTCACCATAGGCTTCCATGGCTTTGGAACCTTCCTGCAATTCGCAGGGATATAATCCCAAGCGCATGGTTCCACCCATATCGATGATTTTTTTCTGTTCTTCCATCAGGTTAATCACTGGATAAGGGGTTTCCGGATCCAGTTCAATGCTGTGGGCACCGGCAAGTCCGACTACGTTTCTGGCAAACTCAATCACCGCCAGCTGCAGACCCAGACACAGGCCTAAGAAAGGAATTTTATTTTCCCGAGCATATTGAATGGCATGGATTTTTCCTTCCACACCCCGATGGCCAAAGCCCCCTGGAACCAGAATGCCATCTAAATCTTTAAGCACGCGATCAACATTTTCCTCGTTAATATCTTCAGAGTGAATCCATTTGATCGCAACCTCGGAGTTATTGCCGATGCCCCCATGACGTAATGCTTCGGCCACAGAAAGATAAGCATCGTGAAGTTCCACGTATTTTCCAACTAAACCAATGGTCACCTTGTTTTCCAGACTTTTGGCCTTTTTAACCAGGTCTTTCCATTCGGTTAAATCCGGTGCTGCGCAGTCAATATGCAGTTTATCACAAACCAGTTCCGCCAGACCTTCTTTTTCCAGCATTAGTGGCACTTCATAGAGTTCAGCGGCATCCATATTAACAACCACTGCTTTTTTATCCACATTACAGAATAGCGAAATTTTCCCTTTTAAGCTATCATCCACTTCTTTTTCGGAACGGAGCACGATAATATCCGGTTGAATCCCAATGCTGCGGAGCTCTTTAACGGAATGCTGGGTTGGTTTTGTTTTCAGTTCCCCAGCTTTTCCCAAGTAAGGCAACAAGGTAACATGAATGTATAAAACATTTTCAGCGCCCAGATCGCCCTTGAACTGACGGATCGCTTCCAGATAAGGTAAGCTTTCAATATCCCCAACGGTTCCGCCGATTTCGGTGATAACCACATCAGGATGACTGTATTCAGTAACTCTGAGGATGCCGTCTTTTATTTCGTCTGTAATATGGGGAATAACCTGAACGGTTCCGCCCAGATAATCGCCCCGACGTTCTTTTGAAATGACATTCCAATATACTTTTCCGGTCGTGACATTACTGAACTTGGACAAATTTTCATCGGTGAATCGTTCATAGTGACCCAGGTCCAAATCGGTTTCGGCCCCGTCGTCGGTAACAAAAACTTCCCCATGCTGATAAGGACTCATGGTTCCGGGATCAAAGTTCAAATAGGGATCAAATTTCTGGATCGACACCTTAAGCCCTCTGGACTTAAGCAACCGACCCAATGAAGCACTTGTAATGCCCTTTCCTAAAGAAGATACCACACCACCAGTGACAAAAATATACTTTGTTTGCATTAATTTACAGGCTCCTTTTTCTTTTACATTTTCTTGGATAATTGCAAAACAACCGTGAGCTTCGTTTCCAGTTACACGAAACAATTTTTACACTGTACAGCGTACAGTCTGACGACTGTTCGCCTACACGTTACAAAATTGTTTGTGAAACTGGCACAAAGCAATCATTGTTCGATTCTTTGAATTTCGCAATTAACTCTTGCATTTTCTTGATTATTCCAACAAAAAAATCACTGCAAAAAATGAGTTTTTTTTTTGCAGTGATGCAATTAACAATACTATTCTATTTTAACGGTTTTTAAAAAAAATACAATAAGAATTTTGTTTTTAATATCAATTTTTTAATAATACCATTTTTTTCTTAAAGAATAAAGAAAAAAACACAAATAAAATGACACAGCGATCCTAAAATAACAAAAATGTGAAATAATTCGTGAAAACCGAAGCTCTTTCCAAAGTTTGGTTTTTTGATGGCATAAATCACACCACCGATAGTGTACATCACGCCGCCGCCGACTAGGAGCATAAATCCCGGTAACGGCAGGGCCTGATAGAGGGGACCCAAAACAAAGAGGGCAAACCATCCCAGAAAAATATATAAGCCCGTTCCCAGCCATCTGGGCATATTAATCCAGGCAACTTTTAAAATAATCCCAATCAGAGCCACGCCCCAAATAGCAATCATCATCACTACCCGCATGGTTCCAGTCAGACACAGCAGGCAAAACGGGGTATAGGTTCCGGCAATTAAAATAAAAATCATCGCGTGATCCAATTTTTTTAAGTGCAAGATCTTTTCTTTACTTCCCTGCGATGCATGATAGGTAAAGCTGGTGCCATACAAACAGATCAACCCAACGCCAAATGCCAATACTGAGATTAAAGTCAGTGGTGTCACATTATCTTTCGCAATAATTAATATCAACATGGCAATGATGCCAAAGACGGATAAAACTGCGCCAATTAAATGCGTTAGGGCATTCATTGGTTCTCTAAACTGATTCATATTTTGTCCTTTCTGTTACTGAATAGTTCTTTCCTTTCACTATACCATACTTTTCTAAGTTCGTGCAACCAGGATTCTGCTTCGTTTCATCGCACAAAAAACACCCGAAAAATCAATGATTGACTAAACGGATGTTGAATAAATCAAGTTTTAGCATTTATACTTTGCGAACAGCCACGTCTTCAAAATCAAGATGGGTGGTAATCTGACCGGGAGGAATAATGCAAAAGCCATTATCCCATTGCCCGGTGACGAGTTTTTCCAGCGGTGAAATACTGCCTTGATCCACCACCACTTCCAGGCCAATCAGTTCCCCAATATCATTCACCCGAGGAAGATGCTCAGCCAGATCGTAGGCACCCGTATCAATGAGCATCAGATTTTTATAATTTTTGAACATAATATTCATGACTCGCCTGGCCCGGCTCTCACCATATTTTTCCAGGTTATGCTGGTATTCCTTATCAAGAGACTTTTCCCCTTTTAACCATCCCTGAGTTAAGAAATAGGTAGATGTCCGAATCCGTTCCAGGTTTTCCTTTTCACAAAGAAGGATATCAATACAATCCCCATATCGGGGAATGATCAGGGTCGCCTTCTCACTTTTTAAACCTAATAGTCCGTTTCCGCAATTGCCATAAGCAAACAACAGCTCATCAAAACGATCTTCAGCTTTATCAATCTCCTCCTGGAGGGCATTTTTTAAGCGTTCCGGGGAGTCGTGAAGCAGGTTGGACATCCAGACAACTTCCAATTCCACCCCCGTTTTTTGCATTGCCATTTCAACCTCATCCTTAATGGTTTCACATGCAATTAATAATCTCTTCATTAATTTTTACACCTTTTTTCTGTTAGCGCTTTCAAACGCATTATTGATAAACTATTTTTCTCTATTAATATCAGTATAACCAAGAATTCTTTATTTACAAGTAAGAATTCAGATAAAATTTCCCCTTGATAATTTCATCTGAATGCCCGACTTTATGTTATAATATCATCGTCAATTAATCTTAATATTAGGAGAAGAAAATGGATAAAAGTTTGTTCCGAAAAGAAACCCTGGCACGCCGTAAAGAAATTTATTGTGCCGACACCGATGCTAAAATTATCGAACAATTCCTGAATAGTGATCTTTATAAAAATGCCGACTGGATTATGGCTTACGTAAGCTTTGGTACCGAAATCTATACGCATGATTTTATTAAGCGCGCCTTAGCCGATGGCAAACACATTGTGGTTCCTATTTGTAATATTGAAGATCATACCGTTACCCTGTCTGAACTCATCAATTTCCCTGAAGATCTGGAAGAAGGCCATTATGGCATTTTAGAAGTTCGTCAAGAATGCATGCGGATTGTCGACCCGAAACAGCTTGATCTGGTCATGGTTCCCGGCTGTGCCTTTTCACCATCTGGACACCGCATGGGCTTTGGTGGCGGCTATTATGACCGGTTTCTGGAAACCATCAGTGACGACTGTATCACCGTCGCCCTGATTCGGGAAGATTTTATTTTCGAAAAGATCCCGATGGAAGAACACGACAAAAGTGTTCAGTTCATGGTTACCGAAAAATGTGTCAATTGTTGTCCCATCCAGGAGGCCTAATTTAAAATGAACGTTACAGAAGCCATTAGCTACATTGAAGCAACCCATAAATTTGGCACCCGCTTAGGTTTGGAAAGCATGAGCCTGTTGCTGGACGTCATGGATAACCCCCAGGATAAACTCAAGTTTATTCACATTGCCGGCACCAATGGAAAAGGGTCCACCTCCACCATGATCGCCACCATTTTAAAAACCGCCGGATACAAAACCGGATTGTTTACCTCCCCCTTTCTGGAAACCTTTAACGAACGAATCCAGTTAAACAACGAACCCATCGACGATGAAAGCCTAGTTTCGGCTACCAGTTTTGTCAAAGAACGGATTGAAGTCCTGATGGCACAGGGCCAACCGCATCCGACCGAGTTTGAAATGGTTACCGCTGTGGGATTCCAATATTTTTATGAACAGCAGGTAGATTTTGTGGTTCTTGAAGTTGGTTTAGGAGGACGTCTTGACGCCACCAATATCATCAAAGATCCGCTGGCAGTCGCCATTATGAGCATCAGCAATGATCACACCGATTACCTGGGAAACACCCTGGCGGAAATCGCCTTTGAAAAAGCCTCCATCATCAAGCAAGGTTCGGATGTGGTTGTTTATCCTCAGGAACCGGAAGCTTTAAAGGTGATTCTTGATTTTGCGCAATCCCAAAACGCCAATGTGACCTTAGTTAACCCGGATGATATCTCGATTTTAAGCTACACCAGCAGCAATCAGACGCTTAAATATCTGGGTGACCATCTCTATCTTGATGGCTTTGAATTAAAACTGCTGGGCAGCCATCAATCCCTGAACTGTTTAACCGCTCTCGAAGTCATTGCCCTGCTTAACCGCAAGGGTTATGAGATCAAATCAAGTCATATTAAAAAAGCCCTGGCGGCGGTTGTTTTTCCCGGACGTTTTGAGATCTTCCTGGAAAATCCGGTAGTCCTCATTGATGGAGCGCACAACAGCAATGGCATTCAGGCCTTTGTTAAAAACATGAACCAGTATTTTCCCAACCGGACCATCAATTTATACTTTGGGATGCTGGAAGATAAGGACATCGAAGAATCGCTATCCTATCTGGTGCCGATCGCCAGTACCATTCACACCCTGACCCCTAATAGTGACCGGGCCTTGCCAGCTGAAAAAATGGCCGAGCTCATTCGCACCACCTACGGAAAAAGCGTGGACTTTTATGACACCATGGATGCAGCAGTGAAAAGCATCGATCTGACCAAAACCGATGAGGTTAATGTTTTTGTCGGCTCACTTTATATGATCGGCGAAGCCCGAACCCTGATCCGGAAAAACCTTTTAAACTAACTAACAATCGGTAATTGCAAAGTACCATGAGCTTCGCTGCCCGGTTAGCGCTAACAATTTTTACACTGTTCGCCTACACGTTACAAAATTGTTTGTGCTAACCGACATCAAAGCAATTTTCGTTCGGTTCTTTTTAATTTCTAACGACATCTATAAAAAAGCCAATGATTAATCACCTGTCTCTATTTAGACAAGGGATTAATCATTGGCTTTTTTTATTTTTTATTGTTCCAGCGCACTGGTCAGCAGTCGGATCACGGTTTCTTTATCCGGCGCCCGGAAAAGCTCATTTCTGATGGCGGTGGCATGATGAAGACCCTTGGTATAGGCCGCCAGATGCTTGCGCATTTCTCTAAGCCCAGCATCTTCATTTTTTAACAGCGCCAGTAATTCGATATGTTTTAAAGCCACCTGGACTTTTTCTTCCGGAGTCGGCTTTTCCAAAGCCACGCCATGATGTAAGTAATGAATAATCTCCCGAAAAATAAAGGGATTACCAATAGCCGCCCGACCCACCATTAGGCCATCCACCCCAGTGGTTTCCAGGGCTTTTTTCGCTGCTTCACCGCTGTTGATATCCCCATTTAAGATTATCGGAATTCCGGCGTTCTTTTTTACTTCAGCAATAATCGCCCAATTGGCTTGGCCCGAATAATAGGCTTCCCGGGTTCTGCCATGGATAGTTAAGGCGGCTGCTCCGGCTTCCTCCACCCCTTCGGCAATTTCGCGAATATTAATGCTTTCATCATCCCAGCCGATTCTGGTTTTGACAATCAGCGGCTTTTCGGATGCCTTCGCCAGCGCTCTAACCACTGCAAAAAACAGTTCCGGCGTTTTTAAAAGCGCCGACCCTTCACCATTTTTGGTGATTTTGGGTGCCGGACAGCCGGCATTAAAATCTAAAAAGGCATAGTCAGTCGCATTGATATACTTGCCGACCACTTCCGCCAGAATATCGGGATCGGAACCAAACAGCTGGATTCCGGCCGGTGTTTCCGTTTTATTGGTCAGCATTAGCTCAGCGGTTTTATGATCTTTGTAATAAAGACCCTTGCCACTGATCATTTCAGAAAACACTACCCCGACGCCAAATTCTTTAGCTATCAGTCGAAAGGGCAGATTGGTGTAACCAGCCATCGGCCCTAAAAAAAGAGGGGTTTCAATGGAAACAGCCCCTATTTTCAGCACCTTATTTTTTTTTACATTTGATAATGATAAGTCGTTGTTCATTGTTTATCCTGATTATCTGAAATTTTTGTCATGGATGATTTTTAACCCTTTCAGTGAAAGCTGGGGGTCATAGACATTGATGGTTTTGGTTTCCTGGTAAAAGAGGCGACCATAACCACCAGTTGCTACCACCTTCATATCTTGATAGCCCGTTTCCTTTTTGATCTGTTCAATGATATATTCAACCTGACCAATATACCCATAAACCAAGCCGGCCTGCATACTGGTCACCGTGTCTTTGGCCAAAATTGACGCCGGTTTTTTAATTTCGATATTCGGCAACTTCGCGGCATTTTTCCACAGCGCATCAATGGAAATCTGAATGCCGGGGGTGGTGACGGCTGCTGCAAACGCACCCTCTTTAGTAACATAGTCGAAAGTCGTCGCCGTACCAAAATCGGTGACAATCACCGGTCCGCCATAAATACTGTAGGCCGCCACGGCATCGACAATTCGATCAGCCCCAACTTCAGAAGGATCTGAAGTATTAATGGACATCCCCGTTTTGATCCCCGGTCCCACTACCATCGGCTCCACGCCAATATATTTTTTTATCCCATTGGTAAGTGAGTACATAATGTTAGGCACCACCGAAGCAATAATGACGCTGCTGACCGCTTCCACTGAGATATCCGAATTCCTGAAAAAGGATTTAATTAAAACCCCATACTCGTCAGAAGTTCGGGGTGTTTTTGTCACAAATCGCCATGAATATGGAATCTCATCTCCGATCAGCACTGCCAGTTCTGTATTTGTATTTCCAACATCAATCCCTAAAATCATGTTTCCCCCTAAAGACTAGTTTCCAGCTTTTTTAAAACTTTCTCGTTGAATCGAGCTTTGTCCACAATAACGCGTTGGTGGATGGCTTCGCCAATTTTTTCGACAGCATCCCAGGCATCAATGTCAAAATTCAATGTTCGTTTTTCGATCGATACCAACGTCGCTTTGATCTGGATTTCCATGCCTACCGGAGAAGCTGCCATGTGCTTTAATTCGATAAAAGTACCAACCGTCGTATTCTCCACCGATTGGTTTCCTTCTACCCCTGCAAAGGCGGTATTCTCCATCCAAGCCACCAATTGCGGGGTTGCCAATACTTCTTCGCCGCCGCTGCCTAAGGCTAATGCGGTGTCTTCTTTATTAACAATGAACTTCTTTTCGTAGCAGGTTCCAACTTTTAATTCTTCCATGGTATCCTCCATTTTATTCTGATTCGATTTTATCTTATTATATTATTTATTATCTTAAAAAAAGCCGTTATATTAACGGCTTTTTATTTATACTATTTATTCAATTTCAGCTTCGATCTCAACTTCAACCATTTTTTCTGCTTCTGGTTCTGCTTCTGGTTGTTCTTCAAACAAGGCTCTGAATTCCTCGCCGGTTACTGTTTTATCACGAAGTAATCGGGTAGCGATTTCTTCAAGCTTTTCCTGATGCGTTTCCAGAATCGAGCAGGCGCGTTCAAAGGCATTTTCCACAATCGTTCGGATTTCCTTATCAATCACCGCAGCAACTTCTTCACTGTAATTACGCGATCTTCCCAAATCCCGGCCCAGGAATACTTCACCGCTGTCTGGATGTCCAAAGGTCATCGGTCCGAGATGTTCACTCATACCCCATTCTGTTACCATGCTTCTGGCAATATGGGTGGCACGCTCAATATCGTTGCTGGCACCGGTACAGATATCATCCAGTGCTATTTTTTCAGCTGCCCGTCCACCGAGCAGACCACAAATATTTTCCAATAATTTGTTCTTGCTGACATGCTGACTATCATTATCTGGTAAAGACAAGGTGTAGCCTGCCGCCATTCCCCGAGGAATAATCGAGATTTCGTGAACCGAGTCGCACAGGGGCAGTAAGTGCATGACAATCGCATGTCCGGCTTCATGATAAGCAGTGATGTGTAAATCATCTTCATTGACAACCTTGCTTTTCTTTTCAGGACCGGCAATAACCCGTTTAATCGCTTCTTCCAGTTCAATCATGGTAATCACTTTTCCATTATGTCGGGCTGTCAGCAGCGCTGCTTCGTTCATCAAGTTTTCCAGATCTGCTCCGGTAAAACCTGGTGTCCCTTTGGCAATGGTCGCTAAATCCACGGTGGTATCCAATGGCTTGTCTTTTTTGTGAACATTGAGAATTTCTTCCCGGCCTTTAACATCCGGTACACCAACCGTAACCTGACGGTCAAATCGACCCGGTCTTAGCAAGGCAGGATCCAGAATATCCGGGCGGTTGGTGGCCGCAATAATAATAATGCCTTCATTAACACCAAAACCATCCATTTCAACCAATAACTGATTCAGGGTTTGTTCCCGTTCATCATGTCCGCCGCCAAGGCCTGCGCCTCGATGACGGCCTACTGCATCAATTTCATCAATGAAAATAATACAAGGGGCATTTTTCTTGGCATTTTCAAAAAGATCTCGAACTCGGGAAGCCCCGACACCAACAAACATTTCGACAAAATCCGAACCACTGATGGTGAAAAATGGTACTGCCGCTTCTCCGGCGACTGCTCTTGCCAGCAACGTTTTCCCAGTTCCCGGCGGTCCGACCAAAAGAATCCCCTTTGGTATCCGGGCACCCAGCTTTCGATAACGATCCGGAGCTTTTAAAAAGTCAACGACCTCTTCCAGTTCTTCCTTTTCCTCATCGGCGCCAGCCACGTTTTTAAACGTGACCTTGGTTTCTCCTTCAACATGAAGCTTGGCCCGACTTTTTCCGAAGGACATCACCTTTCCGCCGCCGCCTCCAGCCTGTTGGCTAAAGACCAGGAAAAACACCACCATTAATACGATCAACACCACCGATGGAATCAATGAAATCCACCAGGAATCCTGCTGCTTCGTAATCGTTACCTTCACATCATTCTGTAAAATATATGGTGTTACCTGTTCATCAATTACATATTGTGGTACCACAGCCTCAAATGCTTCGCCGCTTCGTAAAACGCCTTTTACATTCGAATTGTTTATTTCAATCTCTGCGACCTGATTATTGTTAAGCTCAGTGAGCAGTTCACTATAAACAATGGTTTTAACCTCTTCTTTCATGGGGTTTAAAAAGGTTACTGCAACAATAATGATTAATAGAATTACTAAATAAAACCCAATCATCTTAAGGTACTTATTCAAAAAACATCACTCCTCTCAATTTCGTATTTTTTCTTTTCATAGTCCAAATTATTCATATATTTCTCTTTTTAAAATGCCGATAAATGGTAGGTTCCGATATTTTTGATCATAATCCAAACCATAACCTACCACAAATTCATTCGGTATTTCAAAACCAATATAGTCTGCAACAACCCGTTGTTCCCGACGTTCCGGTTTATCGAGTAGCGAACATACCTTGACATCAGCCGCTCCCAGGCTTTCGAAACGGTTTAATAAATATTTCAGGGTATTTCCGGTATCGACAATATCTTCCACTAATAAAATACTCCGACCTTTAACATCCATGGATAAGTCAGCCTCAAGCTCAATCACCCCGGAGCTTTGGGCTTTGGCACCATAGCTGGAGGCTTTTAAAAAATCAATCTCAATGGGAATTGGAATCTTTCTGATCAGATCGGCCATAAAAACCGAAGATCCTTTTAAAATACCGATTAAAATGGGGTATTTACCTCTGTAATCATTGGTAATCTTTTCTCCAAGCTCAGAGACACGTTTTTCCAATGCCTTTTCATCAACCAAAATTTCCTGAATATCGGCTATCACACTTTTCTCCTAACATAAGGTAAGTTACCCTAATTATATTTTTTGTATCATCATCTGCCAGGTAGCGCTGGTTTATGGCATAGCCCATGATCCACAATACCTCGGCATCGGTCACTAAAAGAGGGATTGTATCTCTTTGACTACGATCGATTTTTTTATCGATCAGATACTTTTTAATGGTTTTTTTTCCCGCTACACCGGTTGGATAAAAATAATCGCCGGACTGTCGGCTGCGCAAAACCAATATGCTCTTTATTTTATCATAATCAAAATATTTTTCACTATGATTTTCCAATTCTTTGGAAAAAAGATACCTTTTTTTTCTAAATTCATCCTGGGTGACAAACTTTGTCTCGAATATCAATCGCTCTTTAGCAAAAATATAGGTTTTGCCTGGCAGTATCATCTTAGGGGTTATTCCCACACCCGCGATTTTTTGTTTTTCTGTCACCATAATCCGGTCGTAACGCCGGATTATTTGGATATCATTCGGAAAGTGGATTTCCCATATTGTTTTATCGCTCTTTAGTAAACTATAAAAAGCAGTGATATGATTGTACTCAATTTCCTTTAAACTACCCTTAAATTTAAAAATAGACCGTCGCAATAATTCTTTCTGAACCACTGGTGCTTCGCTTAACCATGAATGGCGATCAATCAACACCATGTTTGTTTTTGAGGACAGGATGCGATCTTCAATCTGATCCACATACTTCTCAAAAAATGCTTCATATTCATTGGCAATTTTGGTAAATTCATTAAAATGGGCTTCGGCCCTGGGGTTGATTTCTAAAATCATCGGCATAATATCTAAACGAATCTTGTTTCTTGTATAGTCGCGCTGGAAATTCGTAGCATCAGTGCGAAACGCCAGATTATGTATTTCACAATAATCCAGAATTTCTTTTTTCTCCAGACAAAGAAACGGTCGGATATATAAATTATCCCGGCTGGATTTAATCCCAGACACGCCCTTTACACCGGTACCGCGAATCAGCCGCATCAGCATCGTTTCAGCCTGATCATTGATATGGTGACCCATGGCAATACGATTATACCCATGGGCCTCGGCCATGGTAATAAAAAAATCATACCGTTCTTTGCGGCCCGCTTCTTCCACGGAAATTTTTTCGGTTTGGGAAATCTCTTGAATATTTCGTTGTCTTGAAAAAAAAGGAATTCCCCGATCCCTACAAAAACTTCTGACAAAGTCTTCATCAGCATCGGCAGCTTCCCCCCGAAGTCCGTGGTGGAGGTGAGCCACGCCAATTGAGATTTTAAAGGCGTCTGCATATTTGTCCAAAAAATACAATAAAGCCAGCGAATCTGCTCCACCGGATACGCCGATGAGAACATGATCGCCAGCCTCTAAAATTCTCTGTTCTTCAATATATTGAATTACTTTTTTCTCCATGGTTTCACCACTTCAATAAAATTCTCTGATCTAACTTATCCAAACTTATTAAATAAAAAATGGTGGTCGCAACAGGGCTCGAACCTGTGACCCCCTGCTTGTAAGGCAGGTGCTCTCCCAGCTGAGCTATGCGACCACGAAAAATTAAAACTGGTATTCAATTGTGATTTATACAATTTAAGTGGTGACCCCTAGGGGACTCGAACCCCTGTTACCGCCGTGAAAGGGCGGTGTCTTAACCGCTTGACCAAGGGGCCACAGATTGTATATTTTTTTATGGTAGCGGCGAACGGAGTCGAACCGCTGACACTACGGGTATGAACCGTATGCTCTAGCCAACTGAGCTACGCCGCCATGAAAAAGGATTTGTAATTTGGTTGCGGGAGCAGGATTTGAACCTACGACCTCCGGGTTATGAGCCCGACGAGCTACCAAGCTGCTCCATCCCGCGATGTGATTAATTGAGCAAAATTAAATTTAAAAAGTGGTGCCGAGGACCGGAATCGAACCGGTACGGTCGTTAGGACCGCAGGATTTTAAGTCCTGTGCGTCTGCCAGTTCCGCCACCCCGGCACTTTTTCGTCTGTTCCCTTGCTCAAGGGACAAGTGTTATTATACGCCCATTCATACCTAATGTCAAGCTTTTTAGAAAAATTATTTTTTTATTCGTTTTTCATGACAAAACGGCGGTACGCAGCCCCTTCAAGGTTATCATAATCACAGACAGTAAAAACAGTTTCGCCGGTTATTTTAAAAATATTCAACAATAAAAAAGCCCCGGCCAGAATAATGTCAGCTCGTTTTGCTTCCAGACCCACAATATTTTGCCGTTCTTTGATAGTTTTACTGGCTAAACTGTCAATCATACGTTCCAGTTCGTCTTTTGTAATGGTGCTCTCATGAACCATCTCACTGCAATAGGTCTTCAACTCCTGTTTAATCGTTGAAAGGCTGGTCGCCGTTCCACCAATGCCAATGAGTTTATATGGCTTTGACGGCAAAAATCCATTGGTTCTTTTTTCAAATTCAGCATAAATGTTTTCATTCATCCGTTCCAGCTCCTGAAAAGTTGGTGGATCGGTGAATAGATATTCTTCGGTACAGCGGACACAACCAAGATTAATACTCATCATTCGTTTTATTTCGTTGTCTTCGCCATAAATAAATTCGGTACTGCCGCCGCCGATATCAAAAATAAGAATTTTTTCCTCAAAACACTGAGATACGCCCACAAAACCCAACTCTGCTTCGGCTTCCCCGGAAATCACTTCGATTTCAAAGCCCAGCTTTTCTTTAACCGCGTCAAGATAGGCCTCGGTATTGTCGGCATCGCGCATGGCACTGGTGCCAAACAAATAAAATTCTTCCACCTCATAATCAGCGGCGATATTTTTATATTCTTCCAGCGCTTCCATATTCCGTTTTTCCGCATCAGGGTGAAGACGCCCGGTTTGGTTAACCCCCTGCCCCATCCGGGTGTAACGGACCGACTTATTCACGCGAACCAGTTTCCCCTGATCATTTCTAAAAATCAGCATTCGGGTAGAATTGGTTCCAATATCAATCACTGCCAGATGGTGTTTTTTAACCTTCTCTTTGATTTCAGCGCCATCAATGGTAATCCCATCAAGTTCTCGATTTTTAAGATTGTTTTCACATTTATTGTCCAACTGTTTTCACATCGCTTTCTGCAGTATTATCCTGGTTCTCCACAATAACAATGGTTTCATTGGGATAATATAAGCCAAGATATTTACGGGCAAAGTTTTCCACATAATTCTTGCTGCCCATTTGTTTAACCTGTTCATCCAATTGGTTGCTTCTGATTTTCTCGTTTTCAATTTGCTGGGCGATTTGAATCTTCTGCTGATCCAATTCATATATTTTTATGGCATTGGTTAAATAAATATAGGCAGTAAACAAGAGCGTTGCTACAATTGCCAAGGCAATCAGCATCCGACGTTTGATTAAACGTTTTGTTTTTTCATTCATCATCTTTCTTCATTTCCGGTGGCACCGTTATTATAATTCCCGATACATGTCTCCTGCTTTGTCTTTGGGAGCATGTTCCAGTAATTCCAGAACTTCCACCTTTTGTTCTCCATCGCCATAACGAATCGTTATGATATCCCCCGGTTTCACCTGATCTCCCGGTTTTACCACCTTGTCGTTAATCGAAACCCGACCACCATCACAGGCATCTTTCCCCACTGATCGGCGTTTAATAATTCTGGCATTTTTTAAAAATTTATCGATTCTCATGTATTCCTCATTAATTCTAAATCACAAAGCTTAAAATAAAACCCTGGATAAAACAAAAAGCCAGAGCATTGCCCCGGCTTCTGTAACTTTACTTACTTATTTACTTCATCCTTAAAGCCTTTGCCTGCTTTAAAGCCAGGGGCTTTAGAGGCTGCTATTTCGATGGGCTCTTTTGTACGTGGGTTAAGACCTGTACGTGCTGCACGTTCTCTAACCTCAAAGGTTCCAAAACCTACCAATGACACCTTGTCTCCATTTTTCAAGGTATCAACCACAGTGTCTAAAAAAGCACCTAATGCTTTTTCTGAATCTTTTTTTGATAAACCCGACTTTTCTGCCATTTGGGCAATTAATTCTGATTTGTTCATTTTTTCCTCCATTTGATAGTTTCCAGTATTCTATGTGTAATATTATAAGCGTGTTCACCTGCAAATTACAAGTTTTTTTTGCTTTTTTCGTTTTTTTCCACTATTAAAGCCCTTTTGCCCGGTTCCAAGCCGCATCTAATTGATCAAAAGTATAGTCATTTAAACTTTTTTTCTCTTGACTGGCAACTTTTTCCATTTTTTCAAACCGACCAATGAATTTTTCTGTTGCCTTTCTTAACACCATTTCTGGCTGAAGTTTCAGCAATCGGGATACATTGACCACTGAAAAAAGCAAGTCACCCAATTCTTCGGCGATTTTTTCCGGGTTATTTTCATCAAGTGCCGCTCTTAGTTCAAGGGTTTCTTCATCGATTTTTTCCAGAGCGGCTTTGGGATCCTGCCAATCAAATCCGACTTTGGCAGCTTTTTTCTGGACCTTGTAGGCCTCCATTAAAGCGGGCAGTGCTCGGGGTAATTTTTTCATCTCGGCCGCCAGTCCCAGGTTTTCAACCGCTTCTCCCGATTCGCCTTTTTCCAGCCGCTTAATAGCGTCCCAATTGGTTTCCACCTGATCCGGATTAAAGCTAGCCTTATCGATAAAAACATGGGGATGGCGCCGAATCATTTTTTCATTAATCCCGCCAATAACCTGGTTCATATTAAAGCGACCGGCCTCACTGGCAATTTCGGCATGAAAAACAATCTGAAATAGAACATCGCCTAGTTCTTCAGCCAGATTTTCCCAATCTTCATTGTCAATGGCATCTAAAACCTCATAGCTCTCCTCCAGTAGATAATTCCGCAGACTTTCATGAGTTTGCGCCTGATCCCAGGAACAACCGCCTTCCGCACGTAGCGTTCTCATCATCTCGAGGGTTCCTTGAAATCCCAGATAAGTGCCATTTTCAGCCGGGATATAAAGACTGGTCAGATGATTGATGGCATCCACCCGATCCAGCTCATACAGGCAGATTTCCATTGATATTTCTTCATTGGGAATACCTGAATTGATCAGCAGAATCACACTTTTCTCAGGATCATAAATTTCCATTAATTGCAGTTTCAGCTCCGACGCCATATGTTGGTCATACACTTGGGTAACCAAAACCCCCACCCGGGGATCCGGCGGGTTTTTGAAAACATCAAAAGCATCCATGATTTTAAGTCCATTGATCGGATCTTCTTCCAGCGTATTTAGGGTCACATCAACAAAGCTGACGCCCGGATAAATCCGATAGTTGATGCCTTCTGCTTTGGCGGCAACGATCAGTTTTTCGACGGTTTTTTCGCCAAACAAAGGGTTGCCAGGAACCGCATAAACCAACTTTTCAGTAGTTTTTGCCGTTTCGATGAGCTTCTTTACGATTTTGTCGTAAACAGCCTCAAACGAGCCTTCTTCCTCATAATAACAGTCAAAGCTTTCATAGCTGATGCCTTCTTCTTGGATAAAGTTCATTACCGGGTGAATTTTCGTTCTGAAATAATTATGACTGGGATCTTTTAACAGTTTTAAAGTTTCCAATGTCATTTGACCCGGACTGCCTGGTCCCAATCCAACAATATCTATTTGGTGCATGCGCTTATTTCCTTTCTAAATCCATTTCTAATGTCTGGTGTGACGTTTCTTGCGGCCCGGAGCAAGTCTCTCCAATCGATGAAAAAAGCTCAGAAGCGTTCGGCTTCCCGGCAATACCTTGATCTCGTCTTCGGTTATCCCTTTTAATAACACCAGCGTAAATGAGTAAATAAAAACGCCGATCATAACTGCAATGATAATGCCCATAAAGCCACCTAATATAGAGGCAATCCCCTTATAGGTAAAAAATACGGCAATCCCCATCACAACGGCAGCCAGCAAAGGCTTAAGGGCCGTGTGGACAAAATCCACCTTGATATGAGTAAACCGCTTCACCGATAAATAATTGGCCACCGTCAAATAGATAAAGGTGATCATACTGCTGATGACAATTCCCTGGATATTGAAAAAAGGAATTGACAAAAATATCCAGCCGGTGATAAAGCGAAGGATAATGGCCACCCCCAGGTTGACCAACGGAATCCGAAAGCGGTCGATCGATTGGAGAATACTCTGAAAGGTATTTGAGAGCATCATAAAAATCGTCGCATAGGAAAAGGTACATAAAATAAAGCCGCCATAGGGCGAGCCCGGAAATAACAGATCAAAGATCCCATAGGATAGTACCGACAAACCGATACATGATGGCAAAGCTACCAATAAAATAACCCGAATAGCCAACACGATTTTTTCATTCACCGCTTTCCGGTCGCGCATGGCAAACGATTCCGAAATTGCCGGAATCATGGCTACCGCCAGATTACCGCTGATAACCAGGGGGATGGTGATCAGTATTTCGGCGTTGGTAAAATCGCCAAACATCATCGTGGCCGTTATTTCATCAATTCCAGCGACCGCAAGGCGGGACACATAAATAAATGAATCAACGGTGGAAAACATCGCCACCAGCGCCGAGGTTAATGTGACCGGGATGGATATTATCACCAGCCTTTTTAATAAGTCGCGGTTGGAGCGCTGTCGCTTTCCAGTTCGACTTTTCAGTAAGCGTTTATTTTTTGTCACAAATCCACGATAGAGGTAGGCCAATAAAATAGCCGCCACCAGACCGCCGGCAGTCGCGCCAAAAACCGCCCCACCAACACCAAGACCAATTCCATACTGTCCAACAAAGGCCCAACACAGAATGACGCCCAGGAAAACCCGAACAAGCTGTTCGAGGATCTGGGAAACGGCGGTGGGCGTCATGATCTGAAACCCCTGAAAAAAGCCGCGGAACGCCGAAACGAATGAAATAAACAAAGGTGCCAGGGCAATCGCCACTAACGCCGGATAACTCTCTGCCGTCCAATTGGCGGTCTCAATAATCCATTCTGCTCCGAAAAATAAAAAAAGACTGGATAGGGCCCCTAGGACACCCAAAATGATAATTGACAGTTTAAAAACCCGATGAGCGGTAGCATATTCTTTTTTGGCAATACTTTCGGAGACCATTTTTGAAATGGCTACCGGAAAACCCACGGTGGAAACCATCAGTAGCAGATTATAGATACTGGTAACATTCCCGTAAATCCCATTTCCATAGCTTCCCACCATTTGATATAAGGGAATCTTGAAGAAGAGGCCCAACAACCGGGAGATAATCCCCGCTGCTACCAGAATACTGGCACCTTTTAAGTAATTTGACGTTCGTTCTGACATAGATAAACCTCTTTTGTACGTTTATGCAAATCCCTAATGGTGCTTTGCAGATTGTTTTTTATTATATCTCATCAACTATCCATACACAACCAAAAAGCACTGAAATTCAGTGCTTTTTGGGATAAAATTCAAGTTGTATTTAGATTTTATTTTCGTAGACTTTAACGTTAAGTTCTGTTTTTAGCTCTTCTAAATAGGTGTCGGCAGGGGTTGCAATATCATTGATTTTAACTTTGAATTTGTTCACTAGCTTGGTTTTGAGTTTGTCAAATTCTTCGGTTAATTTTTGACTTTTTAAGGTTTCGGTTATTTCATCTTTTTTACTTTCCAAGCTTGGTGTTTCACCGGCTTTTTTATCATATACATAGATGACATGGTAACCATAGTCGGTTTTAACAGGCTCACTGACGGTGTTTACGTCCATTGCAAAAGCGGCATCCGAAAATTCACTGACCATTGTTGATTTTGTGAAGGCCCCCAGATCAGCTGCTTCTTTAATCCCATCGGTATTTTGGTATTTTGCCATAATCGCATCAAATTCTGCCACTGTTTTGGCATTCTTAGCTTCAGCATAAACCTGATCAGCCAGGGCCTGTTCGGTGGCTAAAATATGTTTGGCTGAAACCGTACTAGTGTCATATGATGCTTTATTTTCATCATAATATTTTTTGATCTCGCCATCAGTAACTTTAATTGAACCTTCCAGGTCTGCCTGAACGGCTTTAGAGATTGCTGATGCGGTTCCGTCCTGTTTCATAAATTCTTTAAACTGGGCAATGGTCAGGAATTTTGCATCCAGGAATTGCTGTAATGCTTCATCACCTGGTAACAGATAATTGACAAAGGCCTGCTGCGTTGTTACATAGCTATCAATGTCTTCCTGTTTAGCTGTCAAGTTTTTTTCTTCGGCATATTGCGCCAATGCTTTTTGCTCAGCAATGGTATTAAAGATTGTTTCATTCGTTGTCTTCATGGTTGCATCATCTGTTTTCAACGCTGCCTGAGTTTGATAATAGGTCAGCAGTTCCTCGTTGGCCAGACGATAATTGTATAAATCTTTTTTGACTTCATCTTTGCCAACAGTACCAACCACGGTATTCAGTTCTTTGCTTGGATCTGCTTTTAAGGTGTTGGTATAATTTGTTTCCATGGTATTGGCATAGCTGTAATCCAACAGGAACTTATTCAAAAATGCTTCAAATGATGTTGCATCGGTATTATATGTTTCCAGTACCTTCGCATATTTATCATCGCCGAGGGTTGTCTTAAGTGATCCCAACATACTGGTCGCATTCGCTGCAATACCTGTTTCATCAACCGTAACCCCATCTTTTTTTGCTTTGGCAGTAAGGGTTTCAACCCGGACCAGATCCTTCAGAATATCTTTTTTAAGTGTTGTTAGCTCTTTATCCGTTGGGAAGGTCATGCTGCTGGCGTCAAAATACATCTGATAATACGCCATATAATTATTATAATCTTCTTTTAACACGGGCGTTCCGTCAATTTCAGCGATCGCCTGTTTCTTATCCTGTTCAGGATTTACCGTAACCAAACTGCAACCTCCGGCAAAAAGACTGACACAGATCACGCCTGTCAGAATTAAAACCATTATTCGAGATTTTTTCATTTCTGTAGTTCTCCTCTTCTTTATTAATATCATATAAAATTAAGACCTTGCCTAGTTTAACACAACATCTCTAGTCTTTACCTTAATTCTTTGATGAAACCAAGCGACCAAGAAATTCACTCAAAGCTCTCAGATAGGTCTGATCCTGGTCATGTTTTAAAACAATTCGCCAACGGATCTGATCGCCTTTTCCAGCGTTGAATTTAATGTTATAGGTTCCAAACAGTTCCTTCATCAACTCCTGATCGGGAATCGGAATTTCCTTTTCATTGTCAAAGGTGAATAGCACACTGTTGCCCCGTTCCCGGATTTCGGTCATGCCCAGGGACCGGCCCAGATGTTTGATCATCGCCAAAGCCATTAGATTATAGACCCCATCCGGGATTTCCCCAAAGCGATCCAGCAGCTCATCTTCCAGCTCGTCGTAATCGTCTTTTGATTTAACGTAGGATAGCTTTTTATAGATATCATATTTAAGTTCTTCATCCGAGATATAATTCTCAGGAATGTAACTGCTGACATTGAGATTGATCAGCAGCTCGCTGGCTGAGAAATCCATTTCTTTACCGAGACGTTCATGGATGGCCTCATCCAGAATCCGGCAATAAAGCTCATAACCGATGGTAGCCAGATTGCCGGATTGGGCGGCGCCCAGTATATTTCCAGCGCCTCTTATTTCCAGATCCCGAAGAGCAATCTTAAAGCCCGAACCAAAGGCGGTAAAATCTTTAATGGCTTTTAAACGCTTCTGGGAAATCTCGGACAGTACCTTCGGTCGATGGGTAACATAGGTATAACCTTGGACATCGGATCGCCCGACCCGACCCCGAAGCTGATACAATTGAGAAAGACCCATATAATCGCCATTATCAATAATCAGCGTATTGGCATTTTTAATATCCAGACCGGATTCGATGATCGTGGTGGTCACCAGCACATCATATTCCCGTTCTAAAAAATCCACCATAATATCTTCCAGTTCCTGACCAGTCATCCGGCCATGGGCCACCACAATCCGGGCTTCGGGAACCAGTTTCTGAATTTTTCGGGATACTTCAAAAATATCGTGAATCCGATTATGGACAAAATAGACCTGACCTTGTCTAGCCAGTTCCCGTTGGACGGCATCTTTGACAATCGCTTCGTTATATTCCATCACATAGGTCAGCACCGGACGTCGGCCGGCTGGGGGCTCATCGATGACACTCATGTCCCGAACCCCGATCATCGACATGTGCAAGGTTCGGGGAATCGGGGTGGCACTGAGGGTTAACACATCCACATTTTCTTTGAGCTGTTTAATCCGTTCCTTATGCCCCACCCCAAATCGTTGTTCCTCATCCACTACCAACAATCCCAGATCTTTGAAAACGACGTCTTTAGACAAGAGTCGATGGGTACCGATAATTAAATCCACCTGACCAGCGGCCAGTTCCTTTAAGGTCTTTTCCTGGTCGGTCTTGGATCTGAAACGGCTAAGCAGACCAACGCTCACCGGATACTTTTTAAAACGGTCCAGGGCGGTCTGATAATGCTGTTGAGCCAAAATGGTGGTCGGCACCAGAAAGGCCACCTGTTTGCCCTCCATGACGGCCTTAAAAACCGCCCGGAGGGCCACCTCGGTTTTGCCATACCCCACGTCCCCGCAGAGCAGCCGATCCATCGGTCGGGGGGATTCCATATCTTCTTTGATTTCATCCACTGCCTGTAGCTGATCATTGGTTTCTTCATGCGGAAAGGAGTCTTCAAATTCCTGCTGCCAGCTGGAATCGACGCCAAAGGCATAGCCTTTCAGGTTTTGTCTTTTGGCATAAAGGGCGATCAGTTCGTCCGCCATTTCTTCAACCGCCGCTTTCACCCGGGATTTTGACTTGCTCCAGTCATTGGTGCCCAATTGGTTGATCTTCGGTTTTTTCTCGCCGGTTCCCACGTAAACCTGAATG
Source organism: uncultured Acetobacterium sp. (assembly GCF_963664135.1). Taxonomy (NCBI): domain Bacteria; kingdom Bacillati; phylum Bacillota; class Clostridia; order Eubacteriales; family Eubacteriaceae; genus Acetobacterium; species uncultured Acetobacterium sp. The sequence goes on from NZ_OY760905.1 coordinate 1,759,546, forward strand.
GCATCCATCTGATCTACCGGGCAATAGAACTTGGCATCATTGGCATATGCAATGACCAGTAAATCTTTGATGGTCTCATCGATTTTCAACTGCTCAATTCCCCGATAGATACCGATGCCATGGGTGTCATGAACCACAAAATCACCCTGATTCAGCTGGGTGAAGGAATCGATTTTGCGCCCTTTTTGCCGTCGGCGTTTTTTCCCCCGGGTGGATTCTCTGATAATTTCACTTTGATTGATACAAATCAGCTTTTCATCCGGCAGTTCAAAACCACCACTGATTTCGCCAATGGCCAGCTGAACCCCTGACACTACCTCATTGGTAAAACGATGAATGTCGGCTTCTGTTAATAAGTTTTTCAGCTTCTCCAGCCCCGCTTCATCCCGAGCCCGCAAATGAATAATGGCATTGTTTGCCAGTTGTTTTTTAACAAATTCGATAAATAAAGGGATCTGCCCGGAAAACGAATCGTTTTCTTTCACGCCTAAATCCAGAGCAATCCCTTTTTTACCTCGGGAAGTAAATAAGTGAAGCCGTATCTGGGTTTTTGTTTCCAGCGCTTTTTCAATTTTTGAAAAAGCATAGAATTTATTCTTTTCTTCAGCAAACATCAGCCGTTCATCCATCAGGGTCTGAAAATCACTGTGCAGTTTATTGACAAAAACTGCCTGGGACTCTTTAATTCGGGGCGGTTCATCCCAGATAACCAGCGCATCGCCCAGATAATCTAAAAGCAGGCCCTCCGATTTGACAAACGCAAACAGGGTCTCATCATGACTACTGGGATCTTCGACGATCCGTTCAACTAAAGCGGCATAACCGGGAATATCACCATAGGTTTTTTCGATTTGCTTCAGAGCTTTACGTCGCTCCGCATCATCTAAAATAATTTCTCGGCCGGGAAGAATCGTCACCTGATCAACTGCCTGAATGGACAGCTGAGTTTGGGGATCAAAGGCGCGCAGGGATTCAATGGCATCTCCGAAAAATTCGATACGATAGGCTTCCTGGCCAGTTGGTGAAAAAACATCAATAATCCCGCCACGATGAGCAAACTGCCCCTTGGCTTCCACCTGCGAAACCGCTTCATAGCCGAGTTCAAATAAACGGTTAGTCAGTTCAATGGGATCCCAGGTGTCATCTACTGCCAGCGAAAAGCCAAGTCCCTGAAATTTTTCTCGGGGCAATTGCTTCTTTAGCAGGGTTTCAGCCCCCATTACCACCACTAGACAGTGATCCGATAAGAGTTTTTCAAATACCGCCAATCGCTGATGATTGATTTCCTGACTGTGAACGTCAGCAAAATAATCGTGAATCGGTTCTGCCGGGAAGTAAAGCACTTGACCGCCCAGTATTTTCTCCAGATTCTCAGCCGTTTTCTGGGCCTGATAATCGGTTGCAGTGACATAAAGAATCCGGCTCACTTTCTGGTTGAAAATTAACCCGGCGAGCACTTCTTTAAAGCTGTTATTCACGTTGGAGAGATTAATGATTTCTCCGGCGGAACGATTATTTAGTATGGTTTGAATCGATTCGACCTGCATGAGGTCCTGATAAAGTAATTCCATGATCTCTTCTTTCATTTTTAAACACGGATAGCCCGGGTTTTAAACCCGGGCCCCTGTTTGTATTCGCTTCTGCTCGTCTGTGCTGATGTCTTTTATTCTAATTTATTCTGATTTTCCTGATCTGCGGGCTTCGGTTCGACCTTTTTTTCAGGCTTGTCGTCAACCTTTTTCCGGATATTAATCCGATTCATGGCCAGATCAATTCCATCTTTGATAAAAATATCTACCCCTTTGACCGCATCCATCACAGCATTTTCCATGGCCGGGAATTCACTTTTTGGAAAACGCCCCAGTACAAAGTGGACCAATTCGGAACCAATTTTCGGGCGACCAATACCAATCCGAATTCGGGCAAATTCCGGCGATCCTAAATGTTGAATAATCGATCGCATCCCATTATGCGTGCCGGCACTACCCCGTTGCCGAATCCGCACGTCCCCGGTAGCCAGATCGATATCATCATAGATCACCAGCAGGTTCTCCAATGGAACATTATAAAAATTCATCAGCCCGGCCACGCAGAGACCGCTATTGTTCATGTAAGTGGTTGGTTTGGCCAGCATGATCTTTTGACCAAATTCACGATAGCTGCCGGTTACACCGTTCTGTTCCTTCTTTTTGATGGCAATTCCTTTTTTATCGCTGAGATAATCAAGGGTTTCAAAGCCGATATTATGCCGGGTTCCATCGTATTCTTTACCGATGTTTCCCAGTCCAACAATCAGATGCATGTTTGATCCTATACGTATCTTCCCACAAAAAGCTTGCTCAGTGATCGGCCAAAATGGACATAGTCAATGGCACGTCCGAAGAGGGTTCCAGTGGAAAGAATTTTAATTTTTTCGATTTGTTTTTCTTTGGGAATAATCAGGGTGTTCAGAGTAACCAGTTCTTCAATGGCTGAATCCTGAATGCGCTGGATAGCTGGGCCAGAAAACACCCCGTGACTACAGGCAGCAAAGACCGAATTAGCACCCAGATCGATGAGGGCATTGGCTCCAGAGGTGATGGTTCCGGCGGTATCAATCATGTCGTCGATCATGATACAATTTTTTCCCTTAACATCGCCAATAACATTCATAACTGCGGTTTCATTGGGACGGGGACGTTCTTTATCGATAATCGCAAACGGACAATTCAGGCTTCTCGCCAGTTTTCGTGAACGCTTAACACTACCCACATCTGGCGATACGACAACCATATTTTCCAGTTTTTTATCTTTGTAGTATTCAGTAATCAGAGCGCTGCCTGATAAGTGATCCAGAGGAATATCAAAGAAACCCTGAATCTGGTTGGAGTGCAAATCCATGGTGATAACCCGGTCGGCACCGGCGGTGGTTAACAGGTTTGCCACCAGTTTGGCGGTAATGGGATCTCGGGATTTTGCCTTACGATCCTGTCGGGCATAGCCATAATATGGGATCACCGCATTAATTCGACCAGCCGAAGCGCGTTTCATGGAATCGATGAGAATCAGTAATTCCATTAAATTTTCATTCACCGGGGTGCCCGTGGACTGGATGACAAAAACATCTGCTCCACGAACCGATTCAAAGACATTCACGCCGATTTCCCCGTCACTAAAGGAGACCACCTCAGCGTTACACAGCTGGACTTCTAAATATTCGGCAATTTCCTGCGCCAATGCGATATTCGAGTTCCCAGCAATAATCTTAATTCCACTATACTTTCCATCCATCTGTTTCATACCTCTTCTTAATCTTCTCTATTTTCTATTTTGTTGATGATGTGTTACTTTTTTAAATAACCGACTTTATTAACCTGTCTTGCTCTGGCAATCGCCAGACTGTCTTCCGGTACATCTTCGGTAATGGTGGAACCAGCGGCGATATAGGCGCCTTCCTTAACTGTTACCGGCGCAATCAGATTGGTGTTGCACCCGATAAAGGCATTTTTTTCCACAATGGTTCGATATTTTTTCTTGCCATCGTAATTGACAAAAACAGTGCCGCAACCCAGGTTCACATTTTCGCCAACGTCACCATCGCCAATATAGGTCAGGTGAGAAGCTTTTGCCCCATCAGCCATGGTCGAATTTTTAACTTCCACAAAATCGCCAACCTTGCAATGCTTACCAATTTCGCTGCCTGGGCGAATATAGGCGTATGGTCCGACGGTCGTATAATCATCGACACCGCTTTCTAAAATTGTGGAACTTTGAATCGTTACATTATTCCCAATTTTTGTGTGGACTAACCGACTATTTGCCCCGATCAGACAATTTTCGCCAATAACCGTTTCGCCTTCGAGGATGACTCCGGGATAGAGAATGGTATCCTGTCCGACCAGCACCCGATTACCCACGTAGGTTGTTGCCGGATCGATCATCGTTACACCGGCATCCATCAGTTTGTGGTTAATCCGTTTTCGCATCACTGCTTCGGCTTCAGCCAGCTGCACCCTTGAATTGATGGCCTGAATGTCCTCCGGATCCGGGGTTACATAGGTACCGGCGGTTTTTCCCATTTTTCTCATAATTTCAATAACATCAGTCAGATAATACTCACCCTGGGAATTATCGGTTTTTAATTCTTGTAAGGCCAGCATAAGCGCCTGGGCATCAAAACAATACATCCCCGAATTAATTTCTTTGATCTGTTTTTCTTCTGGATTGGCATCCTTCTCTTCCACAATTTTTTGAAGTTCCCCACTTCTGTTTTTGATCATCCGACCATAACCGGTGGGTTCTGCAAATTCGGCGGTCAGAACCGTTGCTGCATATCCCCCGGTTTCGTGGGCTAAAACCAGTCCTTCGATCGTCTCCGCCTGAATCAGCGGGGCATCTCCAACCAAGACGATCAGATTACCCTGAAGGTTTTCAAAAAACGGCAGTGCTTGTAATACCGCATGACCGGTTCCCAGCTGATCTTTCTGATAGTAAGTCTCCAGCTGCGGAGAAAGACTTTCTTTAACCATCTCCGCTTGAAAACCAACAATGACGGCAATGTCCAAAATCCCTGAATCCCTGCTGGCACCAACCACATAATCGAGAATATTCTCGCCACATACCTGATGGAGTACTTTCGGTTTTTGTGATCGCATCCGGGTTCCTTCCCCGGCAGCCAATATGAGTGTTTTTGAATGGTTCATTTTCAACTCCATACATCTATTAATTAACAACAAAAAAAGGGAAGCGCTTCCCCTTTTTTTAACTTTTTCTGTTAAATTTTTATTCTTCTTCGTAATCTACTTCTAGTTCAACTTCTGCTTCTTCTTCATTGGTTACTTGATTATCCTCTGCTATGGCCTTTTCGTAAGCTCGCAGAACACTTTCCTGCATTTCACGACGGGTACCCATATTTATAGGATGTGCAATATCCTTGAATTCGCCATCCGGCGTTTTTCGACTGGGCATCGCAATAAAAAATCCGCTTTGTCCTTCAATTACCTTAATATCATGAACAACAAATTGATCATCAAAAGTAACTGAGACAATTGCTCTCATTTTACCCTCTGGATACGTTTTCCGTACTCTTACGTCCGTTATTTCCATCTCGTAAGCCTCCCCTTTGAAATAAAGTCACATGTCTGATTCTACGTATATACTAACACAAATTCAACAATATTAAAACAAAAACCTTAATTTTTTTCTATTCTTATTATTTTTAAAAAGGGTTTAAAAAAAATAATGAATTTATTATATTTAATGTTCTGTTTTATTGTTACTATTCGTATTTAATACATACTTTTTACTTAGGTTTTCAGTTATCCGAATACAGTGAAACCCGCAAACCGGTTTCCATATTTTCATCATCCATCCAGATCAGGGGAGTGAAATCATCAACCAATTTTTCCACTGGGGATCGGGTCACAAAAATAACGCAGATTCCCATAACCCGTGCTCCGACTTCCTCCATCAGATTGGTCATTCCTTTGGCGGTGCCGCCGCCCTTCATAAAATCATCGATGACTAGTACCTTTTTATCCTTTAAATCAATCCGTCTGCTCAGGTACATGGTTTTGATTTTATTGGACGAGCCGGAAATATAATTCACACTGGTGGTCGCCCCTTCGGTGACTCGATTGGAACGCCGGATCAAACCCATTGGTACATTTAAATAGTGAGCCGTTTCCATCGCCACCGGGATTCCTTTGGTTTCGGTGGTGACTACATACTCTATACCCATTTCACCATACTTTGAAGCAATAATCCGACCGATATTTTTAGAATAACGGGGATTTGATAAAATATCGCTGTAATAGACAAATCCCCCTTGTATTTTTCGGGAAGGTGACTGGAGTTGCTCGGCAATTTCTGTTAAGATGCCAACCTCTTCCGCTTTGGTAACCTTGGGATGATAGACCACGCCGCCGGATGCCCCGGAATAGGTTTCAACATAACCGGTACCGGTTAGTTCAATGGCATTTTTGACAATCGCCACATCTTCGCAAACGCTTGATTTTCCCGCTTCCAGTAAATCGGTAAAATAATTGTAACTGAAAACCTCATTGGGATGGTCTGACAATATTTTTGTAATGACACTGATTCTTTCATTTTTTTTCATTTTCCACCTGTGATGGATTTTATTAAAATCCGAACATTTTTCTCAATAACTATAATATTATTCATATTTCGGTGAAAGTGCAAGTTTTTTTTAATCTTTACTCGATGGAAACACCTGTGTTATAATTCGTCTTAAAGTGTTTTGCCCAATTTGAATGGTATTTTCGATTATTTCATACTTATTTCAAGTCACTTACCAGACACTTTCAGATGATTCATTAAGAAATAATTAAGATTTTATTACCGATAAAGGAGCTGATTATTTGAAATCACAACTAGAAAAAAAATTCAACCGACCCATCAATAAATTATTCTTCATTGGAATTGGCGGAAGCAGCATGAGCGGACTTGCGACAATGTCTTTATCCCAAGGTTTTTCCATTGAAGGTTCTGATATGATTGCCTCATCCTACACCGAAAAACTGGAATGTCTGGGGATCAAAATCCACATCGGACACAACTACGAAAATATTCCCACTGATACCGACTGTGTCGTTTATTCTGCCGCCATCCACGAGGATAATCCCGATATGATTAAAGCGACGGATTTAAATCTTCCTAAAATCGAACGTTCGAGTTTTCTGGGTCTTTTTTCCCATATCTTCGATAAAACCATCGCCGTTTCCGGCACCCATGGCAAAACCACCACCTCTTCCATGGTTGCCTGTCTGCTCCAACATGCTGAGCTGCGGCCAAGCCTCAGTATTGGTGGCAAGCTTGATGAATTCGGCGGCAATGCCGTTATTGACGGAAAAGAGTTCTTTGTCGTGGAGGCCTGTGAATATGTGGACAGTTTCCTGAAAACTTCTCATTCCATTGGTATTATTACCAATATTGAAGAAGATCATCTGGATTATTTCAAAGGCGGACTAAAACAAATCAAGGAATCTTTTACCAATTTTGGCAAAATCCTCCCCGCTGGTGGTCTGATGATTGCCTACGGTGATTCTCAGGACGTTCTGGATGTTGTTACCGATTTAGCCTGCCTGGTGATCACCTATGGTTTAAATAAAACCAATGACTGGTACCCGGAAAATATTGAATATGACAAGGTTGGGAAACCCAGCTTTGACGTTTATAAAAAAGGCACCTTTTATGGCCACTACCAATTGGTGATTCCTGGGGAACACAATGTTCTTAACGCCCTCTCAGCCATTATCTGCGGTGACTTTCTGGAAATTCCGGTTGCTACTTCCATCAGTGGCATGGCAAAATTCACCGGCGCCAAACGCCGTTTTGAATTCCGGGGCGAAGTCAACGGGATCAATGTTTACGAAGATTATGCCCATCATCCAACCGAACTGAAGGTCGTGGTTGATGCCTGTCTGAATTATGATCATCACAAACTTTGGGTTGTCTTTCAACCTCACACCTATTCCCGAACTTTCTTTTTCTTTGATGATTTTGTGGATGCCTTTGCAAAGGCTGATTACGTTATTCTCAATGACATTTATTCAGATCGGGAAGGCAATGACTGGAATATTTATTCCGAAGATCTACAAAAAGCCATAGCAGAAAAATATGGCATTCCAACTGTTACAATTTCAGCTTTTGGCGATATTGTCGACTATCTAACCAGCCATTTATGTGCAAATGATATGGTCTTGGTGGCCGGTTCTCAGACCATCAATCATGTTGCCTTTGATCTAGTGGATAAGTTAAAAGAGATTCATAAATCTTGACATTTTTTCCCAATAGGAGTATTCTAAAGATAGAAATAATTTAACTTTAGGAGGCTAATATGGAACAGTATAACAATAAGGCCATTGCTTCCCTTGTATTGGGAATCGTATCCTTGGTTTGTATCTTTTTGGGCTATTTTACCATTATTGGTATTGTTTGCGCCATTATCGGGTTGATCTTTGCCATTCAAATTCGCAAAGCCGGAGAATTGGAAGGATTTAAACCAAGTGGCATGGCCACTGCCGGTTTAGTACTCAATATCATTGGTCTCGGATTATGTGCACTGGCATTTATTGCCTGTGTGGCTTGTGTGGGAATCATCGGCACTGCCGGACTTTACTCCTGAGCGACGCAATTTTTAAGAAGGACGAGCATTCGTCCTTTTTTTATATAAAAAATCAAGGGAGCAGAACATGTATCCAATTATTCATTTTTTAAATTATTCCATCCCAACTTTTGGCATTTTGTTTTTAATCGGAACTGGAGCGGCTTTTTTGTTGGCACTGATAACCGCTAAAAAGTATGACATAACCACCATGGATGCCATGTTTTTCGGACTCTTTGGCATCATCGGTGGCATTATTGGTGCCAAACTGCTATTTATTATTGTTGATTTTCCCAATCTGATCGCCCATCCCGAAACTACGCTGATCCGACTCGCCACAGGTGGGGCCGTTTTCTATGGCGGTCTGATTGGCGGGATTTTCGGCGGCTTTTTTTATACCCATATTTATAAACTGCATACCATTAAATTTTTTGACATCGCCGTCCCCTGCCTGACCCTTGCTCAGGCTTTTGGACGCATCGGTTGTTTTTTCAATGGTTGCTGCTACGGCATTCCCTATGAAGGATTCGGTGCCGTTCACTACCCGGTGGGTGCCTATCCCCCCGCTGGTATTGGACTTTTTCCGGCTCAGTTAACCGAATCAGCCTTTCTTTTTATCCTGACCCTGATTCTGCTGACGGTTTTATGGAAAAGTAAAAACCCCGGTTTTACTACTGGTTTCTATCTGATCGGCTATGGCATCTTTCGCTTTATTAATGAATTTTTCCGATCCGATCCCCGGGGTATTGTCGGATTTCTCTCTACATCTCAGGCTATCAGCCTTATAGTTATTGTTTTTGGTTTGCTTTTTTTGCTTAAAATTCCCCAAAAGCTTTATGAAAAACATTTGAAATATTAGTTATTCAAAAGGCTTTAGGGTATAATTAAGGTATTAAAACTATTTAGGAGGTTTTGTTATGCACATGTATGATGATTATTTGGGAAATGTCTCACCATATTCTTCCCAATCTGACAGTTTCTGGGCGATTATGCCCGTAATTATGTCCATTCTCGGTATTATTCTTGTTGTCGCTCTTGTTATTGGGCTTGTCTGCTATGTTTTTAATGCTATCGGGCTTTACACCATGGCTAAAAACAGAAATATTGAACATGCCTGGTTGGCCTGGATTCCCCTTGCCAGCAGCTATCTCATGGGTGAACTGATCAATGATGATGTCTCCATCAGCACCTGGCATATTCCCTATGCCAAGCTTTTTCTGCCCCTGATGGGTCTTGCCTTAACACTGGTGATGACCATTCTCGGTTTCATTCCTTATCTTGGTGCCTTTATGGGCATTATTCTTTCGCTGGCACTGGGCTTCTATTATTATGCCGCTCAATTCTGGCTTTATAGTATCTATGATAAGAACCACCGAGTGCTTTATCTGGTCCTCAGCATTATCTTCCCTTTCCTGGGACCTATTTTTATCTTCATTATCCGAAATCGTGATGCCTACGATGAGCGACATCCCGAAGCCGTCATTGCACCGACTTACGATGCCAAGTCCATCCTGGCGCTTTGTCTGGGGATCTTCTCAATTGTCAGCTTTATTACCTTAATGGGTAGTGGTCTGATTACTGGCGCCGTTGGTCTGATCTTTGGGATCATCTCGATGAAAGAACTGAAACTGCAAGGTAAACCCACTGGTATGGCAATGGCCGGCTTGATCTGTTCCATTGTTGGAATGGCCTTTACAGTACTGATGGTATTTGCCTGTATCCTCTGTATCGGTGTCGGCGGCATGGGAATGCTGGGCGGACTGATGAACGGTATGTACTACTAATCCCTTAAATTTTTTAGCAAGCATTTCTTAATAACAGAGAGGTGAACATTAAATGTCGCAGCAACAGTACGGCCTGGTTCTTAGTGGCGGCGGTGCCAAAGGAGCCTTTGAAATGGGTGTTTGGAAGGCACTCAGAGAGTGTGATTACTCTCTGGGTGCTGTCATTGGCACTTCAGTGGGGGCCCTAAATGCCGCCATGATCGCCCAGGATAATTACAGTATTGCCATGGAATTCTGGGTTAATCTTACCATTAATCAGGTTCTTGACCTCAATAAAAAAATGACCAACACCTATGTCGATGAATGGTCTAACGCAAATTTTGATGTTTTTAGAGATGGTTTTTTGAATATCCTTTTTTCAGACGGTCTGGATATTTCGCCACTGCGCGATAATCTTACCAAGTTGATATCAGAAGAAGCCATTCGTAGTGCCCCGATCCGCTTTGGTCTGGTTACCGTCGATATTACCAGCCTCAAACCACGACAATTAATGATCGAAGATATTCCCGAAGGGCAACTCATTGACTATCTGCTGGCCAGTGCCGCCCTGCCGATTTTTCAAAAACAGGAAATTGACGGAAAAACCTATATTGATGGCGGATTTTTCGACAATGTTCCAATTAATTTTATGCTCGAACAGAATTTTAAAGAGATCATCTCGGTTGAATTTCCGGCTCCTGGCATGCGGAAATGGGTTCGGGATAAAAATGCTGAAATCATTACCGTCAATAACTCCGAATTTCTTGGCGGTATCATGAATTTCGATGCCAAACAAATCGAGCAGAATATCAGGCTAGGCTACCTGGATGCCATGAAGGTATTTGGATTTTTAAGTGGTAAGCATTATTATCTGAATACACAAAAAAGCAATGTTTTTTATCAAAAATTCGTTAACACCTTGGGCCAGCCACTTTCGAATCATAAACAATTACAAAAAATGCTGGCGCTACTCAACTTACCCTACGACGCCAGTCAAAGTGATGTTTTAAGACAACTTGAAAATTTGCTGAAGAAAACCGCATTCAAAAACCAGCCACTTGCCCTTGCGATGCTGGAAATTGCCGGAAAAAGCATGGGTGTGTCCCGATTGGAAAATTATTCCATTGATTTTTTCATTCAGGCCATTCTAAAAGAACTGAACCGGCTTTTGGATGAAAATCTCAACCTGCTGGATAACCCTAAAATTATCGGAACTTTTTTGACCCCTTCCAATTCAAATTTTCTTCGGTATAATTTCATTACCTTTTATATCGTATTTTTGAGTATCCGGGGTGATCTCAGTCCCGAGCGCATGTCGACATTTTTGAGTAAATTTTCACCGGACATCGCCCTTTCCATGATTTCTGTTTTCTATATTCATGAAATTATCAACCACTAAAAAAAGAGCTTTCGCTCTTTTTTTAGTATGCTACTGACCGCAACACTTTTTATATTTTTTTCCGGAACCGCAAGGACAGGGATCGTTTCGACCAACCTTCACTTCATTTACCACGGTTTTTGAACGTTTAAATTCTTTTTCCAACTCAACACGTTCGTCTTCCGAAAAGAAATTATCCCACTCTTTTAATGTATATAGCCATTCAGCGGGAACTGCCAGCATATTTTTATAAAGCTTGGCAAAGTCAATCTCCAATTTGATTTCAGAATCCAGTTCAATGGAATCCAGTTCAATCGGAGTTGTCAGACTGTCACTGATCCCGTCGATAAATCCCATATATTGGGCGGGGATCATATTGCTTTCTTTTGCCAGTTCTTCAACCTTGCCTGAAATGGTTGTGATTTTTTCGCCGAGAATCTTTTGGTATAAGACCTGTTCCTCAGCACAGTACTTTTCCCAAAACTCATTTTGTTGTTCCTGCGTGCTGCAATTCTCTTCTATGTAGTTTTTCCACGTTTCATATAAACTCATTCAATTTCTCCTCATAGTAATCTAGTTTTATTATAGCCTAAAAGTATCGGGAGTTAAACCATTTTCTGACAAACCCCTTAAATTACTTCACCAATTCCATCGTAATCGGATTCACAAAGGGTGGCATACTCATACCGACCTGGTTTTTAATGGTCAGTTTAATCGTCTGACCCTTCGCCGGCACAAAATCCAGGCTGTCAAATCCCTGCATGTTAACCCGAGCCTGGTCAAAATTTTCATTATCCAGCACGGTTACCAACAATTCTGTATCACTGACTTCATCGATGGTTGCAGTAAAGCTGATGCTGTCTGCCATTTCATTCGTCATTGTCTTGGCACTCGGAGTGCATCCTGCAACCAATCCCATTACCAAAAGTACCGTTACCATCAAACCGATTCGCTTTTTCATTTTCTGCTCCTAAACATTTTATTTAATTAAAAAATTAATTTATATTAACAGCCATATGCTGTTTTTTATTAAGAAGATTTTAACCTCTTGTTGATTATAATAGCATTACAGTTTACAATGATTGTATGATCAAACACATAGGTAATTGCGAAAGTGCCGTGAGCTTCGAGCCCAGTTTCGCACGAAACAATTTCTACACTGTACGGCGGACAGTTCGATGAACTGTTCGCCTACACGTTACGAAATTGTTTGTGGAAACTGCACCCAAAGCAACTGTTGTTCGATGTTTTTAATTTCGCAAATTCCTATAATAAAAACACGTTGAAAGGAATAGCAACTTGAAAAATAACAAACCAAAACAGACCAAAGCTAAAATTATAAAAAATAAACCAAATGAGGAATTGGTCTCTACCCTCATAAAATATTTGAGTTTGGCTTTAGTTGGCGCAGTTATTTTAAATATTATTCTTAATCTTTTTCTGTTGCCAATTTTTGACTATAACCCCTGGTTAAATATGTTGTTCATTATTATACCCAACATTCTTGTGTTTATTAGTCTCTCCTATCTACTTCGAAAAAAATTAAGTTATCTTAAAACGCTGCAAAAAGGATCCGAACAAGTTGCTGAAGAAAATTTTGAAGCTTATATTCCCCTTCAGGGAAATAACGAGCTCACCGATATCGCCAACAATGTAAATCTGATTCATGATTTATATGAAGCAAAAAACAAGGCTGAAGCGCTTGCCAAGATGGAAAACCATCATATTATCACCTCAATATCAAATAAAATACATGCCCCGCTGACTGGCATTATTGGTTATCTGGAGCGTATTCAAAACCCCGATGACCACGACTTTGCCAAAAAAGAAACCTATTTAAAAACAGCACTGCATAAAACCTATCAGGTTATCAACTTTATTGACGATCTTTTTGAGCATGCTTTTACCGATAATGGTAAAGGTTACTACCAGTTTAAAGTCTATAACGGAAAACCCTTGATTCATCAACTGCTTGATTCTTGCAGTAAAGCCATTGAAGAAGCGGGATTTGATGTGGTACTGGAAAATTGCATCGAACGTGATTTCACCCTTTGGGTAGATCTGGAACAACTTCAACGAATTTTTGATTATCTGATCTCCAACATTATTAAATATGCCGACCCCGCCAAGCCAGTGGATTTTGGGCTGATTCTCAATAAAAACGAACTCTGTATTATTCTCCGTAATAAAACCATCAGTAACCCGGATAACTCAGGTAAAACCGTTATTGATGCCGAGGGTTCCAGTTTGGATTCCTGCCGAAAAATCATCACCCGTCACCAGGGTCGCATCGACTACTATCAACTTAACCAGTTATTCAAGGTGGAGCTGATCCTGCCGATCCATCAATAACATGTGTACTTCAGAACCCCAATCGGGGTTTTTTTATTTTTGTCAAAAAGTCTTAAGAATTTAGGTAACCTGATCTTCATATTTTACGCTTATACTTAAACTATCCGATCGATCCTATCAAAAGATCTCAATAAATTATAAATCGAGCCATCACTAAGTAAAATTAAATAAAGTGCTTGACAATCATCATTACTTGTATTATTGTATCAAGTGGTTAATACAATAATACAAGTAATGATTGCAAGTAATTATTTTTTAAATTCCAATATCAAAAAGAAAAAAAGGAGAAGTTATGAAGAAAAAAGGAATTATTCTATGTGTTGTGATTGGGGTCGCCCTACTCGTTGGTGGAGGTGCCTATGTTTATGCGAATTCCCAGAAAACGTCTGTTATTTCAGTCAAAACATCCCCCCTGGCCAAGGCCACCCTTCAAAATACGATTTCGGCTACCGGCGTCGTTGAAAGTTATACCAAAGTCAAAGTCAGCGACACCAGCAATGACAACATTGAAAAACTCTATGTGTCCGTTGGTCAGGCCGTGGCTAAAGGCGACTGGTTATGCCAATTGTACAACAAAACGGATGATAGCTACAGCTATGTTAAAGCCTCAACCGGTGGAACGATTACGGCCGTTAATGCCGTTAAAGGGAACCCCGCCAATGGTGAGCTTTTTACCATTGAAGACACCAACGACCTTAAAGTTCGCGGCAAGGTTAAAGAAGCTGATTTGAATCACATTCATGAAAACATGCCGGTGCTGGTAAAAGCTGATGCCACCGGGGATAAGGTATTCCCGGGTAATCTGACCAAAATAGCCCCAACTGCAATCAAAAGCGAGGCGACCACCACCGCAACCACCAACAAAGCAGAATTTGAAGTTGAGGTTGATCTTCCCAGTGATGCAACCGGATTAAAAATCGGGATGAATACCCGTTTAAGTATCGTCAGTGAAGAGCGTGCTGATGTTTTCTGTGTTCCTTTTGAAGCACTGGTTGTCGATAGTGCCGGTCAGTCCAGCATTTACATTGCTAAAGAAAACCCCGTCGAACAAGGATCTTTTACGGTTGAATCCATTCCCGTAACAACTGGTCTGGAAACTGATTCGTTAATTGAAATCGCCGGTGATCAACTCAGCGCCGGAATGTCAGTTATTACCCAACCACAAACCGTTTCGCCAGGTACGCTTGTTTCTGTGGAAGCTGGGGCATAAATGATGGGCAATAAAATTATCGAAATGCGCGGTATCGTCAAATCCTACTATCTGGGAACCCCCAATGAACTGGAAATTCTCCATGGCATTGATCTCGACGTTTACGAGGGCGAATTTCTATCCATTGTCGGCGCTTCCGGTTCCGGCAAATCTACCTTAATGAATATCCTTGGCGCGTTGGATCGTCCCACTAAAGGTCATTATTATCTGGATCATCTGCCCATGGAAAACGTCAAAGATGATGGTTTATCACAAATACGGAACAAAAAAATTGGCTTTGTCTTCCAAACCTTTAATCTCATTCCTCGTTCCACTGCCTTAAAAAACGTCGCCTTGCCAATGCTTTACGGTGGGGTATCCCGCAGTGAGCGGTCTCGGCGAGCTACCGAATTGCTTCAATTGGTCGAAATGGGCGGTCGCTCCCATCATCGCCCCAATGAATTATCCGGTGGTCAAAAACAGCGGGTAGCGATTGCCAGGGCCATGGCCAACGACCCGGCGATTATTCTGGCCGATGAGCCCACCGGCGCACTAGACACCCATACCGGTCGTTTAGTGATGGATATCTTTCACCGGCTCCATCAGGAACAGGGCAAAACCATTATTCTGATTACGCATAATTCGGAGCTTGCCGAAGAAACCCAGCGAACCATTCGGCTTCGGGATGGTTCGATTGTCGAAAACCGCAAAAATGGTCATTATCAGTTGGAGGGTTGCTATGAATCTGTTTGAAAATATTCGCCTGGCGCTGGAAGGTTTAAGAGCGAACAAGATGCGGGCCCTGTTAACGATGCTGGGCATCATCATTGGGATCGCTTCAGTTATGGCCATCTCCACTTTGGGTTCGGCTATGACCGGCTCAGTCACAAAAACCATGGATAAAATCGGGGGGAAAAATATTATTGTTTCCCTGTCACCCAAAAATTATGATACCCAGTCCACCCTTCAGGAAGGCGATTTGATCACTCAAGAAGAACTTAACGATTTTAGAAGCACCTATACTGATCAGATCAAGGCCATCAGCTTTTCCACCGGGATGGGGTCGGGTCAACTTAACAGCGGATTCATACATAAAGACGTGAGCATTACTGGCGCCAGCCCTGATTATGGTCTGGTCAACAACATCAATCTGGTTCAGGGGCGCTTTATCAATGAACGGGATATCGATGGGACCCGAAATGTCATCATCATTGATACCACCCTGCGAAACAGCTTGGTCGGTGTTGACGGTGATGTGATCGGTAAGGAAATCCAGGTGGATACCAAGTCCACCAATGAAACTTACACCGTTATCGGTGTCTACGAAAAACTGGTGATTGATAACCCCTTGTTCTACATGGGCGATGACACCCGAATTGAATGCTTTATTCCCATTACCACCGCCAAATCCTTGAATCCGGATACGGCTAATCAGAATGGCTATGAGAACTTTACCATTATGGCCACTTCCAATACCGACTCAGCTGCCTTCGCCCTGACCACTAAGGATTATTTTGTTAAGGGGTTGGGCGCCTTATCCGACTATACTATTCAGGCAGAAAGCCTGGAAGCTATGGCCAGTGAAGCGACCGGCATGCTCGCCACCTTATCTCTTGGCATCTCGGTTATTGCCGGAATTTCGCTGTTAGTCGGTGGGATTGGGGTGATGAACATCATGCTGGTCTCCGTCACCGAACGAACCAAAGAAATCGGTATCCGAAAGGCCCTTGGTGCTCGTAATTCAGCCATCCGTAGCCAGTTTATCATTGAGGCGATCATTATCTGCCTAATCGGCGGAATCATTGGCGTCGGACTTGGCTCCGCTCTGGGAATAATGGGTAGCACCTTGATGAAATTCCCGACGAATCCGCCATTTTTACCGATGATCATCGCACTCTGCTTTTCCATGGCCATTGGCGTCTTCTTTGGCTTTTATCCGGCCAATAAGGCTGCTAAACTGGATCCAATTGATGCGTTGCGATATGAGTAAGCTATTTCTTTTTTCGTTTCATGCTGCGAATCCGCACCTTCATCTCCAGATTCACCAGTCGTGATTCGGTGATTTTCTGCAAGGCTTTATTATAGGTAAACTCGTCAAGATCATTGGCTTTCAGATAAATCATGGTCATCTCCGGAAAAGCCGTAAAGCAGCTGGTGATGGCCCAGGCAACTGCCATTTTCACATAATAGTTGTCGCAGCCAATGGCATTGAAATTTCGAAACATTGGTTCCAGATAACGGTCTTCTACGAAATAGCTAATAAACATCACCACCCCAAAACGGATCTCATAAGCTTCTTTTGACTGGAGGTATGGCTGTAAAAACTGCCATACCTCCTTTTTATGGTCTTTTGTGAATTTCAGACCCGTACAAAAGCTGTCGCAGATTGACCAGTTGTCAATCTTGGGGATATATGCTTTGATCAGCGTCAACCGCTCTGGCAGTTCCATACCGGCATAACCAATTACCATCCCCTGGAGCAGGGTTTCCTCAAAGCTGTCATCCCGGGCTGTTTTTAGATAGCTCTGCCAGTCGGCTTTGGCAATCTTTTTTCCAATCTTCCTAAGCGCTGGCAAGCGCACCCCTAAGATCGTATCCGTTCCCGGTGTCAAAGAACTGGAAAATTTCCGGTATTTTTCATCGGCCAAAGCCAGCAACTCATCTTTCAAAATATTTTGATTCATCGTATTCTCTCCCTGTTATTTTACATCATTGCGACATTTATAAACATCGAATGGCACTTTCCTAAATTACTGTCAGCTAAAATAAAAGCCCTTCTCAGCAGGCAATCGTGGATTGCCGCCAAAAATAGGCTTGTCTGTTATTATTTTAATTTCATTGGTAAGCCGGCAACCAGCAGATAGGCTTCGTCCGCCCGGCCAGCCACCAGCTGATTCATGCGCCCGGCAATGTCCCGAAAATAGCTACCCAGCTTGTAGGCTGGAACCAGACCCAAACCCACTTCGTTGGAGACAATAATCAGGATTTTATCCTGACAGACGTCCAGCAATTTCTCCACTTCCAACTTAATGGCAGCTTCGATTTCGCCCACCTTTTCCATGGTGCAGGTGTCATAATCCACTGGAAAGTCCAGCATATTATTGGTGGTCATCACCGTCAGACAGTCAAACAGGACAATCTCGGCATTTTGAAAAACAGGATTTTCCGTGATGGTCTGAAAATCTTTATACTGCTCAATGGTTCCCCAATGATCCGGACGCTGCGCCTGATGCTTGGCGATGCGGTCCTTCATTCCATCGTCAAAAGCGATCGCCGTGGCAATGTACGCCACTGGTTTATCTAACTGATGGGCAATGTTTTCGGCATACGTACTTTTTCCGCTGCGAGCACCCCCGGTGACAAATATTAACTGACCCATTTCTAACTCCTCCAGTTTTTAAGAAACATTAAAAGCTTCGTATTATCGGTTTCTTTTTTAATTGCAATGCGAAAATATGAATGGTCCAGGCCCATAAAATCTTCACAGGTTCGCAGGGACATGCCATCTTTCTCCAAAGCATTCTGCAAATCCGCCACCGTTCCGGTTAACAACCGACAAAGATGAAAATCGGCCCCACTTGGGTAAACCTTAAGGGTTTTGATTTGACTTAAGGCGTTAAAAACCCGCAGGCGCTCCCCATGAATATAGGTTTTGCTCTTTTGGGCATAGTCTTTTTCATTATATACTTCGGTCGCTGCAATCAGCCCCAGGGCATTGATGGTCCAGGGCTCCTTAAAGCTTTCCATTTTTTTGATAATTGAGGCGACCCCAATCCCATAGCCAATTCGCAGCCCGGGCAGGGCATAGAACTTCGTCAGGGATTTCAGGATAAATACCGATTGTTTTGTTTCCTTTATTAATGAAAGGCTGCCCGTTTCTTCAGAAAAATCCATGAAGGATTCATCCAGAAACCAGGTGATTTCCGAAGACGAATGCTCTAACATTTCTCTGATAAAATCCTTAGCATAAACACGACCAGTGGGGTTATTGGGATTGCATAAAAACACCGCCTGGGGCTTTTCGTTTTTGATGGCCGTCGCCAATGATTCTGGGTTAATCGTAAAATTATCTTCCTCGTTTAAGACATGATGGACTACCTCCCAGCCATAAAGCTTCAGTGCCCGCTCATATTCATTGAAGGTTGGCTGAACAATCAGCGCTTTTCCCGGCCCCATGCTTCGGGCAAAAAGATAGATCAGCTCAATGGCCCCATTCCCGAGAATAATGTTGTCTGGTAGCACCGCCAGATCATCGGCAATCTTCTGAATCGCCGAAACACCGGTAATCTCTGGATATTTCACCAGCTCATCGATGCCTGCGATCAGTTTTTCCCGGATTCCCTCAGGAATTCCCAAAGGATTAATATTGACGCTGAAATCCAGCATTTTTTTATCTTTTCCTTGATAGCCGCCGTGTTTATTCATCGCACACTCCATTTATTTTTTTGATTATCCTTTTCTCAAATCCGATGTTTTACTTAATCGTATAAATGAGAACTGCCATTAAGGTACTAAAGATCATTACTACAACCTCACTGCCATACATAATGGTGATGGTTTCCCGGATATCCAGAATTTCCAGCGGCGTTTTCGCATCACCGATGGTGGGTTTTTCCAGAATTTCACCGAAATACTGGTTGGTTCCCCCGAGTTGTATCCCCAACAGGCCAGCAACCACCGATTCCGGATGCGCCGAGTTAGGACTCTTGTGATTCAAGCGATCCCGCTTGAAGATGCGGCAGCCGTCATTAAACGTATATCCCAAAAACATCCCGGCAATCAACATAAAAACACTGCCGACTCTGGCCGGAATCAAATTGACCAGATCATCAAATTTTGCTGAGGCATAGCCAAAATCTTTATAGGGCTCCTGAACATATCCTACCATCGAGTCCAGGGTATTGGTGGCTTTATAAAGCATCACCAGCATCACCGGATTCAGCCAGGGTACCGGAATCAGCGCACCCAAGAGCATATAGAAAATCGGTGCCAAAACGCCATCAATGGTATTTTCGGCGGTGGTCTCCACCGTCGCCCGAATGATCTCTTTTTCTTTGAGTTCTGAAGTATCCCGACCAACGAGATAACCCACCTGAACCCGGGAAACTTCAATATCGCCACCCATTAAAGCGGTCATCACTTTTTGCACTTCAACTGCCAGTGTTTTTGCTGCCAGCGAGGTTACAATCAGATAAAGGTTAAAGGCGATGTATAAATAGATGTTAATGCTGTACAATAACCATTGCAGACCAAAGACAATCGCGCCGGTCAGACCCAGAACTAAAAATAAAAGCAAAAATCCTTTTGCCTTGCGATGTTTTCCACGATTCAGTTTTTTATTTAAAAAGCCGATGGTTTTACCCATGGCAATGATGGGATGTGGCAGCCAGGGCGGATCCCCGATGAGCCAATCCAGCAACACGCCAGCAAGGATGAGTAAAAACCAAAAGCCTCCCCCTAAACCTAGGGGAAGTCCTTCAATTAAATTCACTTTTCTATGTCTCCAATGATTTCCATTATTTTTTTCATATCCAGATTCGCTTCCACCGTCTCGGCCAGAAGATCATATTGCTCTTCTTTAAAAGCCTTAAAATCAAAAGCCGTCGGACCGGCTTCGAGATTCTTTTTAACCCTGAGGGCTTCAATGATTTTTTCTCGTAATCCATCGTTGTCAAAAATCCCATGAAGGTAGGTTCCCATGACGGTGCCATCTTCGGCAATCACGCCATCCACGGTACCATCTTCGAGAATCGCAAAGGGTTTGGCATTATCCAGTGCTTCACTGGTACCCATGTGAATTTCGTAACCTTCCACTTCCATGTCAGTCAGATCCATGCCCATAAAGTTTCCCTGAACCTTGCCGGAAGTCCGGACGGTTCGCTTTTCTTCTTCAATGGTCGTCACGATATTTAAAAGTCCCAGACCTTCAATGCTGCCTCGGGTTGATTCCACCTGGAAGGGATCCTTTATTTCTTTGCCAAGCAGCTGATAGCCACCGCAGATCCCCACAATCGGTACGCCACAGTCGTGAATTCGACGGATTTCATCGCCCATTTTGCTATTGATGACATGACAGGTGTCATCAATGGTATTTTTACTGCCGGGAATCACCAGCAAATCCGGGTTGGCCAATTGCAGGTCCCGCTGGTTACGGTAATATTCCACTTTTACCTCGGGGTGCATTTCAAAGGCGGTACAGTCGGTAAAGTTAGAAAGGTGCGGTAAGTAGACCACGCCGATCGTGATCAGGCCTTCGGAATTATTATCAAACCGTTCACTGACACTGTCTTCATCATCAATGACAAAGCGTTTATACGGGATCACACCCAGACAGGGCACATTAACCATGTCTTCAATCATTTTGATACCGGGCTTTAACAATTCTACATCACCCCGGAATTTATTGATAATAAAGCCTTTAATCCGAGCCCGTTCTTCGGGCTGCAGCAGCATAATCGTACCATAAATGGAGGCAAAAACGCCACCCTTGTCGATGTCTCCGATCAACACCACCGGGGTATCCACCAATTCGGCCAGTCCCATGTTGACAATGTCGTTGTCCCGCAGGTTGATTTCAGCCGGGCTGCCAGCCCCTTCGATGACAATCACATCTTTGCCTTCAGCCAGCGAATTGTAAGCCGAAACCACAATTTCCACCAGCTTTGGTTTATGGGCGTGATAATCCATGGCGTCCATATTAAATTCGGCTTTGCCCATCAGGATTACCTGACAACCAACATCAGAGTTTGGCTTTAACAGCACCGGGTTCATTTCTACCTGTGGTTCCATCCGGGCGCACTCAGCCTGAACCACCTGAGCCCGGCCCATTTCCTTGCCATCTTTGGTGATAAACGAATTAAGGGCCATATTCTGGGATTTATAGGGTGCCACATGATAGCCGTGGTTATCGAGTATCCGGCACATAGCAGCAGTGATCAGACTTTTTCCGACTGATGACCCGGTACCCATAAACATAATATTTTTTGCCATGTTTTCTCCTTTTTTCTTAACTTTGTAAAGCTGAATTCTAATGATTTTTCAGTGCGCAAACCACGGCGTCTTCGACTGTACAGACAGACCGGGGATAGGCAACGGCGGGACGGCGAATGAACAGGATTTTGGCATTGACCAGTCGGGCGGCTTCGACCTTTTCACGGATTCCGCCAACATCGCCACTGTCTTTGGTAACGACAAAACCGATGTTATATTCTTTCATGGTCGCCACATTCATTTCCACCGAGAAAGGACCTTGAAGGGCGAGGATATGTCGGGGTTTGTAACCCAGGTTTTCGCATTTTTTCAGCACCCCTGCGGTGGGCAACACCCGGATATAGGTGCGGTCTTTGGGCAGTCCGTCGAAGGCTTCCAGTTGACGGCTACCGGTGGTTAACAGAATATTGCGGTCACTTTTCCCCATGGCGCCGCTCAGATAATCACGGGCTTCTTCATAGGTATTGTAGGCGACAATGTCTGTTCCTTCATCGATATTTGATGGTCTTTCCAACCGGATATAGTCCACATTTAAGGCATCACACGCCCAAATCGCATTTTCTGAAATTTCCCGGGCATAGGGGTGGGTGGCATCAATGCAAAGATTGATATTATAAATGGTGATGGTTTCCCGCAGAGTGCCGGCATCCAATTGTCCTGAAATCTTTGTCAGAAGGGGGTTTTCAGAGATCTGATCCGCAGCAATATTAGTCAGTGACGAATAGCAGACCTCTTTCCCTTCTTCAAGCAGAAGATCGGTTAATAAGCGGCTGTCGAGGGTTCCTCCCAATACCAGAATCAAAGCTGGTAACCTCTCGGGGTAATCATTTTTAGTTGATCGCGGGTCACATAGGTTTTGGAATTGCCGATAATAACCATGGAAAACATATCAATATCTGCTTCGTTCATTTTTTTCAGGGTGGTAATCACATAGGATTCATCTTTTCGCTTGGCATTACGGACAATCCCCACTGGGGTTTCTGGCGCTTTATATTTCAGCAGAATTTCCTGGGCACTTTCGATGTTGTGGGGACGGCCCTTGCTTTTAGGGTTATACAGGGTGATGATAAAGTCGCCTTCGCCGGCACAGTGAAGACGTTTTTCAATCACTGCCCAATCGGTGAGTAGATCACTTAGGCTGATGACGGCATAGTCATGCATCAATGGCGCGCCCAATGTTGATGCGGCCGCATTGGCGGCTGAAATACCGGGAATAATTTCAACTTCCACATCGCTGTTTTTTGCTTCAACAATTTCCAGCATGATGCCGGCCATCCCGAAAACACCGGCATCACCGCTGCTGACCAGACAGATTTTTTTGCCTTGTTCAGCCAGTTCCAATGCTTTTTCGCAACGGTCAATCTCCCGCCGCATTCCGGAAGAAAGCACTTCCTTGTCACCAATTAAATCGGCAATAATATCGATGTAGGTTTTATAACCGACAATAATGTCAGCATCTTCCAGGCTGGCTTTGGCCGCCTCGGTCATATGTTCATACAGTCCGGGACCAATCCCTGTGACATAAATTTTGCTCATTTTTTCTCCTTTGTTTAACAAGGTTTTTGTTATTTCAATATTAACATTAGCTTTATTATCCGTTTGTGCGAAAAAGATAGCAACGCAATTATTGTTCTCATTTATAATTATTCAATTTCTTTTTGTTAATTTTCATCCAGCCACACCGACAGGGTAATCCCGCCCAGTTTTTGTTTTTCCAGCAGACATTTTCCAAAACCGGAAGCCACAAAACCACAGGGTTCCGAAACCGCATAGAGGCCAGTTGTTTTAAAAACAAACTCCGATGATTCAAAACGGCTTTGAACCATTTGGACCATTTCATCGAGAATGATGATTTTTTTTGCTTTAAAGAACGTACAGGCTTCGATAATTCCCGGTTCATCGGCTTTCAGCCCAATGGTCGCCAGGGATTTGATACCTTTTTCATTCAGATTCAGTGACGCTAAAGTCTCCTGAATGGCCTGAATGATCCGCTCTCCCGGGGTATCCCGGCGACAGCCCACTCCCAGTACCAGTTTCCGGGGAACCAGCTTAACACTGGGAATTGACAGCTCTGTTTTTTTTGTATCCAGTGTTGTCATGATGACGCCCTGATATTTATTTAAATTATTTAGATCAGTTAAATCGGCCACCACTTCGATGTTCTTGGGCAGAACAACTGCATCCAAGTCGCAATTTTCCTGATTAACTAAGGCGATCGGATCGCCATGTAAAATCAGTGCGGTTACATCTTTAGCATCGGTAAAATTATCAATGGTGCAACTGATTTTTTGCGCCAACACGTCTACCGCCATCGTCCCTTTAACATCAGTACCGGTGGTAATAACCGCCTGGGCCTTCAGTCGTTTGGCTACCAGCCGGGCGCCGTCATTCGCACCGCCCAAATGGCCGGATAAGAGACTGATGACAAACTCGCCTTTGGTATCCATCACCAAAATCCCCGGATCGGAGGATTTATGTTCCAGATGGGGGGCAATGGCCCGAACCACAATGCCGGTTGCCATAATGCAACAGATAATCTGGTATTCATCCATGATACTGCCCATAAAGCTGGCAATATCGGTGGTGATTATTTTTGTGGTTTCGTTGGCGTATTTCTCTTTGGTGTAGATGTGACATTCCCGGTCATCCAGATAGTCTGCCAGCCGGTTTGCCAAAACCATGCCATCCTGCGACAGGGTGACAATGGCCCACTTTTCTATTTTCACGTTTTATTCAACCCCTTGACGGTATTCGTGAGTGAAGCTTGGATCATAAAGCTTGGATAAGCTGTATTCGTCTCCCAGGAAATCACCAACTAAAATTTGAGCAGTTTTTGTGATATCTTCATCTTTAACCTTCTGGGCAATGGTTTCCAAGGTTCCCATAACAATTTTCTGGTCTTCCCAGGTTGCCCGTTGGATTATCGCAATGGGGGTGGTTGGCGCATAGTGTTTCATTAATCGCTTAACCACATCGTCGATCATTTGAACCGACAGGAAGATGCACATGGATGCCTGATGTGATGCCAGATCTTCTAGTTTTTCTTTTTCCGGGACCGGAGTTCGACCTTCCAAGCGGGTTAAAATAACGGTTTGGGAGACATCCGGTAGGGTAAATTCTTTTTTAAGCGCCGCTGCCGATGCCACAAAGGAGCTAACCCCAGGGATCACATCAAAAGGAATTCCCAATTCGTCCAATCGGTCCATCTGCTCACGGATCGCGCCATAAATGGATGGATCACCAGTATGAACCCGGGCAATTTTTTTGCCTTCTTCAGTTCCCCGTTTAATCACGGCGATAACATCGTCTAAAGTCATTGACGCTGAATTAAAAATTTCGGCATCCGGTTTGTGTCCGGCAATAATCGCTTTGTTCACCAAAGAACCGGCATAAATAATAATATCTGCTTCGTTGACAATTCGTTGACCCTTAACGGTAATCAGTTCTGGATCTCCTGGGCCTGCACCCACCATATACACTGTATTCATAAATAATTTCTCCTCAACTATATAATGTCCCTACATTTCTGTAACGGGTTGTGCTTTCTTCAAATGATCTAAAAACATGTTCTGAATGCCGGCATATTCGCCCAGGCCTTCCAGGATACATTCGACTTTAAATCGTTCATCTTCTAAAACGGTTTTCCAGGAATCTTCTTCATCACTGGCCATGTCATTAATGGCGTGATCCCCGGCCACCAGCATAAAGGGTGCCAGATAAATCTTTTTATATTTCTTTTCCTGTAACAGCGGCACAATGTTCTCCAGCTCCGGAAATCCTTCCACTGTTCCCACATAAACATCCTCATAGCCCTTCATTTTAAACATGTAATCCAGACAGGGATAGGTAGAATTGGCGTGATGGTCGCTGCCGTGGCCCATATAAACCAGAGCTTCGCCTTTTTTGAGCTTGGGCATATGTTTCATCACGATGTCCACGGTTTCTTCGTAATCTTCCACCGTGGTTAACAGCGGTCGTCCCAGGGTCAGGGATGCAAAATCTTTTTCAAAGGCCTTTAGTTCTTTTAACGTAATGTCGTATTCATAGCCATTGATGATATGGGTGGTTTGACACTGTACGTGGGTATAGCCGGCTGCTTTAAGCTTTTTAAGGACTTCTTGCGGGGTATCCACGCTTTCGTTGTCCCGGGTCTTCAGTTTGTTGATGATCATCCGGGATGTAAAGGCTCGATAAAAATCATGGTCCGGGAATGCTTCTTTTAAGCGGTTCTCGGTTGCCTCGATGGTTTTTTTTCGGGTCTCAGGGTAAGATGTACCAAAACTGATGACCAGTAACGCTTTCTTTTCCATTCAATGGTTCTCCTATTTATGTTATTATTTTAATCCATTCCATAAGTTCGATGAGCTTTCCTGCCTGTTTACATCAAACAATTTTTGCACTGTACGTCGGACAGGCTACCGCCTGTTCGCCTACACGTTACAAAATTGTTTATGAAAACAGACATTAAAGCAATATACTCTTGCTTTATTTAAATTAGGATCGCTTCTTTATAGATTTTTTAATGCCTGGTAGTGATCCTCGATGGTTTTTTCAATGTCCGCTTTGGTGTGGGCGGAGGAAAGGAAGATCCCTTCAAATTGAGCTGGGGGCATGAGGTTGCCGGCATCCAGCATGGCTTTAAAATATTTGGTGTAAGCCTTGGTGTCTGAGGTCATGACAGCGGCGTAGCCATCGATGGGGACGTCGGTAAAGAAGCAGCAGGTCATTCCTTTGAAACGGACCATCTGGGCTTTGACACCGGTTTTTTCGATGTTAGCCTTAAAACCAGCTTCCAGAAGCTTGGCATTTTCTTCCATTTCGGTGTAAACTTCCGGGTGATCCCGCAGGTAGGTCAGGGTGTTTAATCCCATTTTCATAGCAATGGGATTTCCAGACAGGGTTCCAGCCTGATAAACGCCACCCAGAGGTGCCACGGTTTCCATGATATCCCGACGTCCGCCATAGGCGCCAACGGGCATACCGCCGCCGATGATCTTCCCTAATGTAGTCATGTCTGGTTTAATATCCAGGACTTCTTGGGCTCCGCCATAAGCTAACCGGAATCCGGTGATGACTTCATCAAAAATCAGCACGGTTCCTTCGGCCGCGGTGATTTCTCGCAGCGCTTTCATAAAATCCAGATCCGGGGCGACCACGCCCATGTTACCGGCTACCGGTTCCACGATAACGGCGGCAATTTCGCCGGGATTTTCGGTAAAGAGAGCTTTGACGCTGGCAATGTCATTATAGGTTGCCACCAAAGTGTCCTTGGCAGTCCCCGGCGTCACTCCAGAACTGGTAGGCACTCCAAAGGTCAGAGTACCGGATCCGGATTTAACCAATAATCCGTCAGCATGGCCGTGGTAGCAACCTTCAAATTTAATAATCTTATCCCGTCCGGTATAGCCTCTGGCGACTCGCAACGCACTCATGGTGGCTTCGGTTCCGGAGCTGACCATCCGCACCATTTCCATTGACGGATAGGCTTCGGTGATCAGTTTGGCAACCTCTACCTCAATGGCTGTTGGGGCTCCAAAGCTAGTTCCTTTTTCCAGAGCTTCCTGAATCCCTTCAAAGTAAACCGGTGAGGCATGACCTAAAATCAGGGGACCCCAGGAACAGATATAGTCGGTATATTCGTTGCCGTCTACATCATAAATCTTGGCGCCTTTGCCATGGTCAATAAAGACCGGTGGCATTTCCACCGATTTGAACGCCCGCACTGGGCTATTGACGCCGCCGGGTATATATTTTTCTGCTTCGATAAATAATTTTTCTGATTTTTCTCGCTTCATAATATCTCCAATATATGATCATATTTTTCGTCTGAATTCTCGATTTTTTAAAGGATGAATTCAGCCCAAAATTACGTTAGTTTTTACACCAGCCACACGCTCACGCTTAGTGACTTACCAAATTTTAAAAAATTTGGGTAAAAACGTTATTGATAATCCTTCAGCATGGCCTGTAATTCTTTGGCAAAATAGGTGATGATGATGTCTGCTCCGGCTCGTTTGATGCTAATCAGACTTTCAAAAATAGCCCAGCGATCCATCAGATCGGCATCCACGGCATTTCTGATCATCGCGTATTCGCCGCTGACCTGGTAAGCGGCCATCGGTAAATAGGACAATTCCTTACCTTTGGCAATAATATCCAGATACGGCATGGCTGGTTTCACCATCACAATATCAGCGCCTTCATCGATGTCCAGAACCATTTCTTTTAAGGCTTCCCGGGAATTGGCCGAGTCCATCTGATAGCTGCGCCGGTCGCCGAAAGATGGTGCCGAATTGGCGGCATCCCGGAAGGGGCCATAAAAACTGGAAGCAAATTTAGCCGAGTAAGCCATAATCGGAATCGATTCATAACCGGCCCGATCCAGAGTTTCTCGCATGTGATCGATGCGGCCATCCATCATATCCGAAGGAGCCACCATATCGGCTCCGGCTTCGGCATGGCTGAGCGCTGTTTTGCTTAAGGTTTCCAATGTCTGTGCTCGTCTGATCTCGCCGTTTTCTTCAAAGAAACAGCAATGACCGTCGCTTTTATATTCGCACAGGCAGACATCAGTAATGACATACATTTCCGGATCAACTTTTTTGATCACGCGAATGCCTTCCTGGATCAGACCGTCCGTCACAAAGGCGGGCGTGGCGGCGCTGTCCTTTTCGTCGGGAACACCAAACAAAATAACATAACGGATCCCCAGTTCTTTTAGTGCCAGGGTTTCCGCCCCCAGCATGTCCAAAGACAGGTGATACTGATCTTTCATTGAGCCGATTTCTTTGCGCACTCCCTGCCCATCGACAATAAACAGCGGATAAACCACATCATTCATGGAAAGCTGGGTTTCCCGGATTAAATTTCGAACCGCCGCATTTTTTCGTAATCGTGTTGGCAACATATGGTCAACCTCCTAATTTACTTTTCTGAATCCTGCAAAATCGCGTCCAGCATTCCCTGGATGGTATATGTTTCGGCTTCGATGTCCACATCAATGCCCAGTTCCTGACATTTCTTTGAGGTTTGGGGGCCGATGGAGACACATTTTGCCGTGTTAATCGCATCAATATGGGCAGCTCCGATTTTTTCCACAAAAAACTGGACGGTGGTAGAGCTGGTAAAGGTAATATAATCAATTTCTTTGTTATTTAGCATTTCCAGTGGGTCAACCGTGGCGTGATCTTCTCGGATGGTTTCGTAGCATTGGACCTCATCCACCGGACAGATTTTAGATAATTCTTCGACCACATAGATCCGGGCATTTTTTGATCGCGGGATCAATACCCGACTATCTTTATTAAGCAACGGGGTCAGACCGCTGACCAGTTCTTCACCGACATATTTATCTGGCACAAAATCGGCCTGGAGGCCTCGGGCTAAGAGGGCATTTTTGGTACCTTCGCCAATGGCAGTAATGTGAAGATTGCCAAAGGCTCTGGCATCTTTGCCACAACGCACTAATGAATCAAAGAAGATTTCGACGCCGTTGATGCTGGTAAAAATAATATGGCTGTAGTCGTTGAGGACTTTTACTTTTTCGTCACAAGCCACTTCGTTGATGGGGACAATTTTGATGGTTGGGAATTCAATGGCATTGCCGCCCAGTTCGCTGATTTTTTCGACCATCTGGGAGCTCTGTTCCCGAGATCGGGTAACGATGATGTTTTTCCCGAACAATGGTTTTTCATCAAAGAACCGCAGTTTTTGTCGTTTATTCACGACTTCACCCACCACAATCAGGCTGGGGGCGGTGATTTTTGCTTCGGTAGCAATGTCATAGATAGTCTTCAGGTTTCCGGTCACCACCCGCTGATAAGGGGTGGACGCCCGATGCACCACTGCCACCGGCATTTCTGGGTTCATGCCATTTTTAACCAGTTCGTCGCAAATCTTTTCCAGATTTTTAACGCCCATTAAAAAGACGATGGTGCCCTTGAGTTTGCCCAATACCGGCCAGTCCAGATCGGACGAGCCGTCATAGGCGTTGGATTTTAAATGTCCGGTGATGACATGAAAGGATGACACACAATCCCGGTGGGTAATGGGAATCCCGGCATAGGCCAGTCCACCGATAACCGAGGTGATTCCGGGGATTACTTCAAACGGCACCCCGGCATCATACAGGTCTTCGCCTTCTTCGCCACCCCGGCCAAAGACATAGGGATCGCCGCCTTTTAAGCGCAGTACCAGTTTGCCTTCCTGACCTTTTTGGACTAATAAAGCATTGATCTCTTCCTGACGCATGGCATGATTGCCAGCCCGTTTGCCCACATAGATGATTTCCGCATCTGCTCGGGCATCATTTAAAAAACTTTCATTAACCAGAGCATCGTAGACCACTACATCGGCTTTGGTTAAAATATCCTTGGCTTTAACGGTTAAGAGACCGGGATCGCCGCAACCGCCGCCGGCCAGATAAACCTTTCCCGGTTTTGTATGCACCGCTGTATAACATGCTGCTGCTAATTGTTTTCCCAAATTTTCTGCCTCCTCGGGTAATCCTTCAATGGATTGGGTTACCACATGACTGCCGTCTTCCAGACCATAAAGTCCGTACAGTACAATGGTGTCTTTTTTTATTTCACAAAATGCGCCAACCGGAATATGACAGCTACCGTTAAGGGCATTTAGAAAACTTCGCTCTGCGTTCATCTGAATGATGGTATTTTGATCACTGATGGCGGCCATCAGCTCTTTGACCGTTTCATTGTCTTCCCGCACTTCCACCGCCAGGATGCCCTGGGCTGGTGCCGGGATAAAGGTGTTCTCTGGCAAGGTCACGGTTTGGTAGGCTGAATCTGCCAAGCGGCCAATCCGTTTCAGGCCGGCAGCGGCCAGAATGATGCCATCCAGTTTCTGTTCCTGCATCTTGCGAATCCGGGTATCGATATTACCGCGAATCCCCACTATTTCAACATCCGGCCGCAGCTTTTGCAGCTGACAGATCCGTCGTTTGCTGCCAGTTGCCACGACCGCACCCTTGGGCAACTCATCCAATGACGTGATTTGATGTGGTGTCAGCAGGACATCCCGGGGATCTTCCCGAACGGTTGGAACTGTCAATACCAGTCCTTCCGGCAGTTTTGATGGCATATCCTTCATACTGTGAATCGCCATATGGATCTCACCGGATAGCAGGGCGTCTTCCAGTTCCTTGGTAAACAGTCCCTTATCGCCAATTTTATCCAAAGGTTTATCCTGAACCAGATCACCTTTTGTTTTAATGATGACCATTTCGAAATTTATCTGGGGATGGGCTTTGGCCAGGACATCAATCAGCCACTGGCTTTGGGTTCGGGCCAGCGTACTGCCCCTTGTTCCAACTTTTATATTCATTTATCTTATCTCCAATTGTCAGTTATTTCCTAGTTTTGACCTAAGTTCCGCATTGGAACAGTTGGACAATTCTTTAAGTTTTTCGGTTTTTTCCTTCTGTGAACCGGCTCCAGCTAAAATTGTCTGTCGCAGCGATCGCAATAAGGCAGTTTTTTCAGTATAACTCTCATCATAGCGATTTGCCAGCTCGTCAACAATGTTTTTCGTTAAAAAAGGACTGGCTCCTTCGGTACAAACCGACAGGGTTAAATCCCCCCGGCGGATGACGCTGGGAAAAATGAAGTCCGAATCCTCCGGATCATCCACCCGGTTGCACCAAATTTTAAGAGACGCGCAGTCTGTTCTAATTTGGTGATTTAACTCGCGGTTGTCGGTTGCAGCGACTGCCAAATCGATATCGGTGAGTTGATCCTTGTGATAACCGGCATGGATCAGGGT
Source organism: uncultured Acetobacterium sp. (assembly GCF_963664135.1). Lineage (NCBI taxonomy): Bacteria > Bacillati > Bacillota > Clostridia > Eubacteriales > Eubacteriaceae > Acetobacterium > uncultured Acetobacterium sp. The sequence goes on from NZ_OY760905.1 coordinate 1,791,102, forward strand.
CAGCTGACAGTTCTCGGTTTTGATGATCGTCTCGGAAAAATCGGGACTCACCGCGATAACCTGCATGCAGTTTTCCAATAAGGTGACAATCCGTCTGGCGGCAACCTTACCACCGCCAACCACCAGGACCTTTTTATTTTTCAAGTTAAATAACAGCGGCGTCATCATTTTCTTGAGCCTCCGGGATGGTTTTATCCTGAATTCCCGGAAAAAGGTAGGTCACCGTCTTTTCAATGCCAATAATTTGAGCTTCATCGTCTAACGATTTCAATTGTTTAATCGGCGGCATGACCATTTCTCGGAATTTGGAGCGGATCACCTTGGTCAGATAGATTTCTTCTTTTTCGGTCAGGTTTAACCGGCCACAGAGGTTTTCAATAGTTTCCTCGGCCAATTGCCGGGAGGTTTCATTTAAATCCCGAACCATATTATCCACCTTGGCGTGGGTTACCCAGGAAAGCAATCCATCGATTTCATCCTGAATTTCCGCGGCAATCTTTTCAGCAATCTTGACCCGATAGGTCATTTTTTCGTCCATGATGTTTTTGAAATCATCAATGGTCAGCAATTCGACCTTGTCCAGATTGCCCACCGCTTCTTCGACATCCCGGGGCAGGGCTAAATCGATCACTATCAGCGGTTTGCCTTGTGGCTTCATTTCATCGGCTTTCAAAATAACATGTGGCGATGCGGTGGCGGTAATGATCACATCCATCTCTGGAATAATGTCGTAGCGGTCTTCATAGTGGATCATCTGGACGTTTTCGTGAATGGCTTCGCATTCATGCATATTATGAAAGGTTCGGTTCGTCATATAAGGATTTTGAAAGCCTTCTGCCTTCATGTAGCGCAGTGCCAGCACACCCATTTTTCCAGAACCGATGATTAATATTTTTTTATCCCCATAGTCTTCAGGATACTCCCGTTTGATATGCTTTACAGCAGTTGAACTTAAGGATAACGGCGTTTCTGAGATTTTGTAGTCCGTTTTCACTTTTTTGGTAAAGGTGATGGCTTCGCGGAACATTTTCGTCAGATATTTTCCACAGCCCTTGATCGCCTGGGATTTTTCCAGCGCATCTTTGACCTGTCCCAAAATCTGGTCTTCACCCAAAATCATGGAGTCCAGACCGGTGACCACCTCATAAAGGTGAACCATTGCTTCCCGCTCTTTTTTCACAAAAAGATAAGGCGCCAGTTCTGCTGATTTCTCATGGAGATAAAAGTCTGTCAATATTTTTCCGGCCGCATCTTCATTGCGGGTGGACACATAGATCTCACTGCGGTTGCAAGTCGACAGAATAATCACCTCGGCAATGTCGGCTTCATTTAAAATCGTCCGGATGGCCTCATTCAGGGTGCGATGAAGAAATGCCCCTTTTTCTCGAATCTCTAAAGGTGTATCCTTATGATTGATTCCTGCTACTACCAGTTTCATCCGCTTGAACCTCCTTTTTCTGATTCCTGATCGCTTCTTCCAGAGCGGTAATGCTGCGAAACCCCTTAATTCCCAGACACTGTTCCAGGCGGGTCATCGTTGCTTGTTCCAGACTGGCTGTTTCCAGCGCTTCGGTATTCTTGAAAACCTCAGTGGTTTCGCCTTCCACCAACACCCCACCATGATGGAGTACGTAGGTATAATCACAAAATTCATAAATAAAATCCATGTCATGGCTGGATAAAATAATCTTAATGCCTTTGGATAAGGCGCCTTTGATAATGGCTTTGACACCGGCCTTACTTTTGGGGTCCAACCCTAAAGTCGGTTCATCCATCAGAATAATCTCCGGTTCCACCGCTAAAACACCCGCCATGGCCACTCGTTTCTTTTGTCCATAACTAAGGTAATGCACTGGCCGATCTGCCAACAGGGTAATGCCAGTAGCTTCCATCGCCGCTTTCACCCGCTGATCGATAACATCAACTTCCATGCCCATATTTCGCAGTGCAAAGGCCACATCATCATATATTCCGGAATAAAAGACTTGTTTATCGGACTCCTGAATCACCAACCCAATTGATTTTCTAAATTCATAGAGATATTTTTTCTTATAAGATAAGGGTTCTTCTTTAAAGAATACCTTTCCCTCGGTTGGTTTGATCAGCCCGATCAAGGCTGACATCAGGGTGGATTTACCGGCACCGTTTTCACCGATGAGGGCGATGCAATTTCCCTTGGTTCCGTCAATGGACACGTTGTTCAAGGCTTTGGTGCCATCTGGATATTGATAGGTTAAATTTTCTGTTTTAATCATGTTTATGACCTTTCCTATAGCTCACATGAAAGTCTCCCTGGTATTGTTTTAATTCCAGGGTTTGTGTCATCTCCTCGTAGCTCTGGATGGCCATGAGAAATAAATTGCTTAACATCATTGCGACGGATTGAATGGCGACTTTAAAACTGCGATAACCAAAACGCAGTTCCTGGGCGGTTGCCATGAGTTTTATTTTTTCCCAGTAATCAAAGATGAAGCGATAGGTTAAAATAAATATTTCTAAAAAAGTATTGCTGATATGGGCTTTTTTCATGACTCCCGCAATTTGCATCACCGGGGTTGTGTAAATTAAAAAAAGCATACAGGAGACACCCGACATCGCCCTGCAAAAGACCAGACTGGCTAAAATAAGATTGGTGGTTGTGATTCCAATCGTAAATTGAAAAAAGTTAAATGCAAAGATGAAGTCCCCCTCTCCCTGAGAGATGGTAAACAATAACGCAATCGCTCCGGGAATGATAAACAGGGAGTCAAAAATCAGAGTATGCAGATAAATACGTACCGGAATTTTTGCCCACAACAGGGTACATCCCACCATGACACCAAAAACCCCTGCCATATACAGGGGTTGATTGATAAAAAAAACCGACAGGAGCATGACTAATGAAACCACTACTTTAACAGTAGGATTGGCATTGCTGAGTTTATTGGTATGGGCAAAACGATCAATCATGTTCGTCTCCTTCTAAGATGCTGTTAGTATTTTTTTAAGCCGACTTGTCAGCTTTTTCATTTTTTTTTGACTTTTTATAGAGGTAGAAAAAGCAGATTCCCAGTCCGCCAACGCCTAATATTTGTTGAAGATGGAATAAGTTTCCTTCCATATCGCCGGGATCAAAGATATTTTGAAACCAGGGGACATAGTTTTCGTCAATTGAGGTAATAGCCGTTTTGGCACCATCATCCGCACCGGAAAACTCGGCGTTCGGCAAAGCAATCTGCGGAACCACAATCAGTGCGCCAATGATTAAAATCAGAATAACTTTAGTTATCGGTGAGAGTTTCATTTGAAATAATCCCCTTTTCTTTATATTGGTAGATGGCATTGACAACCAGAACGGTTAAAATGCCCTCAATGATTGCCAGCGGTATCTGGGTAATGGCAAAGATACTCAAGAATTTGATAACGGATGCGGTTACCCCACCGACGGGATCCGGAAAGGCCAGTCCCAGTTGAACGGATGTGGTCACATAGGTCATCAGATCGCCGATAAATGCTGCTAAAAAGACGGTTAATGCCTTGGGCACATTGAGTTTTGACAGCCCTTTATAAATTCCGTAAGCTGTAAAAGATCCCACAATCGCCATCGAAAAGGCGTTGGCTCCCAAAGTTGTCAGCCCGCCATGGGCCAGCAAAAGTGCCTGAAACAACAAGGCGATGGTACCAACCACCACGGTTGCAAAGGGGCCCAGAACAATGGCACCTAAACCAATTCCGGTCATATGAGATGAACTGCCAGTTACCGACGGCAGCTTAAACGCTGATAAGGCAAAGGTAAACGCTGTTGCAATGGCTAAAAGAACTTTTTGCTCAGGTTTATCTTTAAATATTTTGCCCACCTGATACAACCCGAAGGCGATAAACGGCAGTGATAAAACCCACCAAAAGACAGCCCAGCCAATGGGCAGAAAACCTTCCATAATATGCATGGCGTTCACCGGCTGCGATGCCAAAACGACCATAAAAAATACAATCCCCACAATGGTCATGCTTCTTTTTGCCTTTTTCATTTTTACCTCCAATTATTTTATGCCAACCAGTAAAAAGAGCGCTACTCAATTCATTCACTGCCCGAAAAAAAAACCTTTCACCCACATTACAATGGGAAAAAAGGTTTTATCATTACACGTATCCATTGATTCCTATCACGTCAAAGAACCAACTTTTGTTAATGTTACTAACTTCCCTTTTCCCTGGAAGGACACTTTAGCACATCATTTTAGTAGGTTTCCTGACTTATAGCTTTTATTCTCCTCGCCTTCCCAGACAAAACGTGCCCAGTGACATAATAAGGAGACATAACTAATTACAGTGACCGGATCGTTCTGGATTCTAACCAGATTCCCTCAATGAAAATTATTCATCCTAAATGATTTTTTACATTTCTATTTAATTGTGTTTATATTATAACATGGATATGATAAAAGTACAGGTTTTTTTGTATGCTTTAAGGCTAAAAAACAGCTTCTCTAAATTGCTATTCCATTTTTTATTTTTTAAGTTGTACTTCAACTCTCGCAATAAAACCGGGAAAATGCTACAATAGAACAAAATGATTTTAATCCTTTACATCGAGAGGTAGTGTGATGAATGACATTAAATTTAAGCGAACCATCCCTGCGATGTTCGATTTATTAAACGCCGAGGATGATCCTGCTCAAATACTCTATTATCAAACGATTATCAGCTGTATGTTGGCTTCACCCCTTTTATTTCTTGGCGCCCTTGCGAATGTCATCGTCGTTTACTTTTTTTGGGGTAGTAATTTAACCGAAGTGCTGTTAAACAGCGGGATTTTTTTATTACTGGGGATCAGCTTTGAATTTATTTCCCGGAAAAAATTAGCGGTCAATTTATTTGATCATCTGGTTTCCCTTACACAATCCATCTGTCTGGCTTTTATCGTCGTTCGATATTATAACATCATTGGTCCGGCAGTATGGTCGGTTTCGTTTGTCATGATTATTCTTTCTCTGATGCGCCTAAAAATAACCATGTTGTATTATATTGCCGTAACCACCTTTGTCTGCGGTTTATATGTGACCTTTCTACTGCCCACAGATGGCTTTCTGTTTAGCCCGGTTTATTTTTTAATGCAAAACATTTTATTCTTTTTTGTTTTCAGTCTGGCCACCGCCTCTTTTTACCTGAATTTAAATCGCTATGACAAAGCCATGGAACGCCTGAATGCAGTGATTTCTCAAAAAGAAAAAATTGCACTGCTATATAAAAAACTGAATCTGACCAAAAAAACGCTGGCAAGTCAGAATCAGGAACTGCAGGCATTTAATGAAGAAATACGAAAAAATGAAGAACGCCTTCATTTTCTGGCATATTATGACAGTTTAACCGAGCTGCCCAATCGAAAAATGATTATGGAACGCTTACAGCTACTGGTCAAGCTATCTGAAAGTGAAAAGTCAAACTTTTTTATTGTCTTCATAGACCTGGATAATTTCAAAAAAATCAATGATACCATGGGGCATCTTTATGGCGATGACTATTTAAAATACACTGCCATGCGCTTGCAGGAACTTATCCATGAAGATGATTTACTGGGCCGCCTTGGCGGCGATGAATTTGCCCTGATTATTCAAAGAAATATCAAAGAAAATGCTGCTTATAGCTATGTTGAAGGGTTACGAACCCAACTTTGTGATAAAATCAAAACCACTTGTTCCGAATTCCGGGTCAGTGCCAGTTTTGGTATTTCGGTCTTTCCTCAAGACGGCAAAGATCCGACTGAATTATTGAAAAGCGCCGATACCTCCATGTATAAGGCCAAAGAGCTGGGACGGAACAATATCCAGTTTTTCAGACCCGATATGAAAGAAGCGATCCTCAACAAAATCCAAATGGAATCCCTGCTTCTGAACGCCTATGAAAACGAGGAATTCTTTATCGAATATCAGCCTCAGTTCAATGCCGAAGACCACAGCATTCGCGGCTTTGAGGCGCTGATTCGATGGGACTCCCCCCATTATGGTCGCGTAGCCCCGCTGAGTTTCATCCCGTTGGCCGAAGAAATGGGGTTAATTATCGGCATTGGCGAGTGGGTATTGTTAACAGCCTGCCACAAATTTAAAGAGCTGGATGATCGCTTTAACCAGGATCTGTGCATTTCGGTAAATGTATCGGCTGTTCAAATGCGGGACAAAAATTTTGTTGAGATTGTCAAAGCGGTTCTTTTGAAAACCAATATTGATCCCAAGCAATTGGAATTGGAAATAACCGAATCGCTTTTTATTGATGACATGGAAGAAACCATTAAGATGCTCAATGAAATAAAAGCATTGAATGTCCGGATTTCTCTGGATGATTTTGGTACCGGTTTTTCGTCTTTGAGTTACTTGAGACGCCTTCCCATTGACACTTTGAAAATTGATAAATCCTTTATCGATGATCTCTCTGATCAGGATGCTTCCATTCGCATCGTCGGTGATATCATTTCTCTGGGTCATAACCTGGACGCCAGTATTGTTGCCGAAGGCATCGAAAACAGCACCCAACTGGAATATCTAAAAAACAATCACTGCGATTGTATCCAGGGCTTTATGTTTGGCAAACCGATGTGTGTCAAAGATGTTGAAACGCTGCTCACCCAAAATGACAATCTCAAAAAATAAAATCAACAAGTCAAACCGATTATTAATCAAAAAAACAACAGTAGTCTTTTATGGCTGCTGTTGTTTTTCGCGTTGCATTTCTTCCATTAAATGCCTGCCGATTATTTTATTTTTTCCCGGTCGATAATTGAATCATACACGACCTTAGAAATATTTTTGGGGTTTTGAGCCTTGATGATCGCATAGGCATAATGCGGTGAAAAAGGTTTTGGATAATAAGCCAGGTAGCGTTCTTCCCAATCGGTTGGTGCATATTTTTCTTTGGCATGATGGAGCGCCTTAAAATGATAGGCACTATTCATGTTGTCATAAATATAGGCAAAGAGTTTTTCATTGATCGTCATCTTATCTCCAGATGCCACATTAAATAGCGGCGAAAGACCCATATTTGCAATGCGGATTCCCTCATCCCTCATTAGCATAAATGCTTCATAAATAATTTTTTCTAGCACCCCCTGGGGGGCGTCACTTTTTCTGCGGGTGACATCAGCAAGATAGCCCTGTCCACTCAAATAGGGCAAAAAAACAACAAATCCCAACATTTTCCCCTGCGCGTCCCGGGCATAAAAATATCGCCGGTCAAGCGGATTGTCCAGGCCGACGCCGCCCAGCATAAATGTCATTTCTGAGGTTGTTTTGCTTTTTAACCACTCTTCTGATATTTCTAATATTTCTTTTTCGATTTCCAGATTCTGTTGTTTTAGCGGCTGGTATTCCTGAACAATGATTCCGGCTTTGTTGGCATGATTGATCGCAGCTCGAACTTTTGCAACTTTGCCACCAGCCAGATTGTATTTTGAAAGTTCAAAGCAGGCGTCTTCTCCGTATTTTACAACCCCAAACTGAGCCGTTTGATATAATTCAAGAAAGCACTCCGTAACATTGAGCAGGAGTATATCCCAGCCATTTTGTCTGGAAAAAGTCAGCAACTCTGTTAAAAACTCGAAACCATCATTTTTATGGCAGATGATATCGCCACAGCAAACTAAAACCTTTCCCGCAATGGTATAGGCACAGACCCCTTCCACGTTTTTACTGAAAAAATAACGTTTGTCATTTTCAAGTGACAAATAAGACATGGGATTTTGTCCATGGGCAAGCACAATCTTCCGAACTTTTTCCTTATCGTATTTATCATGAATATAGTCATAAACAAGGGGCTTCATCAGTAGCAGCACGGAAGCAAAAATACAAATCCAATTCATGATGATTAACGAGTCGGCATACATCTGACCCAGGTTATTTTTGATATCCAATACATTGGTATCCATAAAGATTAACAGATTAATTGAATTTAACACTGCCTGATAGATTGAATGCACATCATTGATATGCGCTCTCATAATATATAAACCAAACGAAGCATTGATTAGCAGCAGCATAAATGAAATGCCAATAAAGATAAATGCCAATTTCAAAGTAACCCGGTTGGGCAACCGGTGAAAGTCCTTATATGAAACTAACAGCACGATTAACACAAACAACTCGATGATCACAATGGGAACCGTAAATCGGTGAAAGTGAACAATTTGCAAAACCAGCGTGGCCACCAGCACAATCACCTCAACAAACCAGGCACTACGGACTCGTTTGTACAAGCTATAGGCAAGCAGAAGCATCAGCAGACCCAACATAAATGACAATATCCCATGGGTTGCCATAACATTGGGATCGACCATGTTTTTATAAATATTTTCAAACGCTTTAGCAAATTTTAAAGGCAAAGCCGCAAATAAGTTCCCAAATCCGATCATAATCACCAGAAAAATAGCAACGTTCTGGATCTGTCTTCTGATAAATATATTCAAGCCTGACATCCTTTCAATTTTTAATTAAACGAGCTAATTGCGAACGTACCGTGAGCTTTGTGTCCAGTTTCGCACGAAACAATTTTTCACTGTTTCACGTTTATTTTATCATCTTATAATAGGATCTGGCGGTGAGTAGATAAACCGCCGTATAAACCAATGCATAAACCACAACACCAACAAGCGTGCATAAAAAAATGAGAGTCGTGTTGGTAAGCCGGAAGGCTGCCAGCATCTTGGTGATAACCGGGAAAGCAAAGGCCACATGCACAATGGCACCAGCCAGTGGCAGAAAGAAGACCATCAGAATCTGCTTGCCGATGGTTTTTTTAACCTCGGTTTTGTCCATCCCCACCTTCTGCATGATTTCAAACCGTTCGCTGTCTTCGTACCCTTCAGAAATTTGCTTGAAATAGATAATGAGTACCGTGGCCATCATAAACAGGGAGCCCAGAAAGACGCCTAGGAATAAGAAGCCGCCGAATATTCCATAAAGTTCCGCCAGCGATTCATAAATGTTTCGCACCTCAGTATTTGGATCAAGCTGACCAACCGAAGCTTTCATTTGCTCTGAAAAAAGGTTAATGTTATTTTCACTGCCATTTAAATTAAACATCAAGGCGTGATTAATCGCCGCTGACTCGCCGTCACCATTATCTTTGTTGGCATTCATTTCGTCATAAATAGCCATCATCGTCTGCTCGTCCTTAACAATGATATAGTAGCTACTCCCAGTAATCAGTTTCTTTTTAAAATCCATCGGTATCGATGCTAGCTGTTCAACCACCAGAAATTGATTTTCGCCAAAAACCACTGTTTGTTCTTGATAATTCTCACCGGCTGAAAAAATCAGCACCTCATTATCAGCTAACGTTTTATTTTGATTGGTCATGTGATTATAATCAGCCAGCGGGATGGTGATAATTTTGCTGACCGTATTATAATATTCTAAATCCAAGTGTTCATCGGTTACCATATCCGGCAGAAAATGACTACCCTCCTGAAAGGCCGTAAAAGTACTCATATCAAAAGACAGTTCATCAGTCGTTTCCACCTTTGTATTGATCTTTTCAGCTGAAACAATTTTTTCAATCTCAGAAAAATCGGTGGTCTCGGCCGCACCGATAATACTCACATCGATAGGATAATAATCCCGCCGCATACTTTCCTGACCGATGTATAGCGAGACGGTAGTCGAAATTGTGACGAGTACCATGGTACTGAGGATACAGATATTTGCCAGACCAACAGCGTTTTGTTTCATCCGATAAATCATCCCGGAAACTGAAACAAAATTGCGGGGCTGATAGTAGAATTGCTTATTCTTTTTTAAAGATTTTAGCAGCGTGACACTCCCCGCAGTAAACAAAGCGTAGGTTCCGATGATGACAAATATAACGGCAACAAAGAAAAGAATTATTGCTTCAACCGGATCTACCACTGTTAAAGCAATCGCATAGCCGATTCCAAGCGAAATCACGCCGATAAGCGTTATCAACCAAGAGGATTTTGGTTCTTTTTCCCCTTTCTCGCTCCCTCTTAATAAATCGATGGGGTTGGTCAACTTCACTTGTAAGAAATTGGTAAACAGGGTCAAGCCAAAAATCGCTAAAAATACCACCGTTGTATACAACAAACCCATTTGATCAATCTTAAAAGCAAGTGGACTTTTAATATGAGCAAGATTAAGGAGAATTAGAAACAACAGTTTTCCAATCAGAACTCCACCAAGGAGCCCCAAACTCAAACTGATGACCGTAACAAATAAGGTTTCATAAAATAGCACCTTGGCGATATGTTTCTTTTCCAGACCCAGAATACTATATAACCCCAGCTCTTTTTTCCGTCGTTTAATCAGAAAACTGTTGGTATAGAAAAGAAAAATCACCGCAAAAATTCCGATGACGATAATTCCTAGAAATAATAATGTTTTCAGACTTTCTGAACCTTGCATTACATCCAACCCCTTATTGTTCTGGATCGAAACCATGGTATAAAAAGCAATGATTGAGCCAATACAGGTAAGAATATAGGGCACATAGGTGCTGCTGTTTTTCTTGAGATTAAGCAGTGCCAGTTTAGGATAGAATAGTTTATTCAAGGTCATCACCCCCGGATGCCAGTACCGATAAGGTGTATGAGATCTTCTGATACATATCATCATTGCTCATCGATCCCCGATAAATCTGGTTGAAAATTTCACCATCCTTAATAAACAAAACTCGGTTGGCATGGCTGGCTGCCGCCACGGAATGGGTCACCATCAGGATCGTCTGTCCCAGATCATTGATGCCAGAAAAGATCTTCAGCAGATTCATGGCTGCCTTAGAATCCAATGCCCCGGTGGGTTCATCTGCCAGTACCAGTTTGGGCTGAGTAATCAGCGCTCGAGCAACCGCGGCTCGCTGTTTTTGCCCCCCCGAAACCTCATATGGGAATTTTTGGAGAATATCTTCAATTTCTAATCGTTTGGCCAGCGGTTGGAGTCGACCGTTCATTTCCTCGTAATTTTTCTGGGCTAGCACTAACGGTAAAAAGATATTATCCTGAAGTGAAAAGGTATCCAGTAAATTAAAGTCCTGAAAAACAAAACCCAGATTGTCCCGTCGGAAAGCCGAGATTTCACTGTCCAGAATGGTGACAATGTTTTTACCATCCAAAAGCACTTCCCCACTGGTAGGTTTATCTAACGAGGCCAAAATATTGAGGAGGGTTGTTTTCCCGGAACCGGATTCCCCCATGATGGCGACGTATTCGCCCTGTTCCACCGAGAAGCTGACATTGGCAAGCGCCTGAACCTGGTTTCCGCCAAACCGGGTGGTATAAATCTTTTTTAAATTCTTTACTTCGAGTAATCGCATTGTTTTCTCCCTCTATGATCTGAAATTTATTTAATTACAAAATTCTAAAGAAACGAACAATGATTGCTTTGATGTCAGTTTTCACAAAGAATTTTGTAACGTGTAGGCGAACAGGCGATAGCCTGTACGACATACAGTGTAAAAATTGTTTGGTGTAAACTGGCAGCGAAGCTCTGAGCACTTTCTTGATGATCTATTTAGAATTTCACAATTTTATCTACAACCAAAGTATAGCGAAAAAGAAAATGTCCGGCCATCGCTTTGGCTTACATTTCCGCTGTTAATCTTACACTTTTGTAAGGTTGTCTTATAAAGCTTCAAACCGCTGGGTTGATAAATCAATGCTCACTTTTGTACCCTTCCCGACCTGGGAGGTCACCGTGATGGAATGGGATAATTTGTTTAACACCTGCTGACACAGATAAAGACCAATGCCGGTGGATTTTTTATCCATTCTGCCGTTATAACCAGTGAAACCCCGGTCAAAAATCCGGGCAATGTCTTCTGCTCGGATGCCAACCCCGGTGTCTTCAATGATCAGGGTTTTGTCTTTCTGATCATCCAGATAAATCGAAATTTTGCCCTGATTGGTATATTTCAAGGCATTGGAGATAATCTGCTCCAGCACAAAAACCAACCATTTTTCATCGGTTAGAACCCGGCAATTCATTTCATCCAAATCCAGAGATATTTTTTTATTGATAAAAATAATGCTATATTTTTTTACCGCCTGTCTAACAATGTCCGCCAAATCATATTCTACCAAAATCAAATCAGCGGACATGCTTTCCAGTCGCAGATACTGGAGCACCATCTCCACATATTGTTCGATTTTAAATAGCTCCTGCTGATAGGATCGGGTCTGTTCGCTGGCACCCTCTTCGGTCTGCAGCAGTAGCCCCATGGCCGATATGGGCGTTTTAATCTGATGCGCCCAGAGGGTGTAATAATCAATCATATCGGTTTGTCGGTTATCAAACTGGGAGATCAGCTCGGCTCGGTTTTCGGCCAGGTCTTTTACCAGATTTTGATAGTCCCTTTCCAGTAAATTTCGGGATCGGGGTAATTCACCAACGCCCACCGATGCCGCATTGATCAGATCAGACAGACGCAAGTGCTTTTGATAAAACCGCATAAAATCCAGACATGCAAAAACAAAGGCCAAGGCCACTACTAATTCTGAACTATAAACGGCGGGCTCCAACGGCAGATGGTACAGCGCATAGACGATCGCAAATACCAACATAAATAAAGTAAAGGCGATCATTACCCTGATCCGGGCTTCCAGGTAAGCTTTAAATACAAATCCAAATGATGTTTTCATTTCATCTATCATTACTCTTTTACCATTACACTTCCATTAATCTCCAATTAAATAGCCAATGCCCTTTTTGGTGGCAATAAAATCGGTAAGTCCAGCCTCATCCAATTTTTTGCGGAGCCTGGCAATGTTGACGGTCAGGGTATTATCATCCACAAAACAGTCGCTGTCCCAAAGCCGTTTCATAATCACATCCCGGGACACCACCTTGCCCTTGTTTTCCAACAGAATCTGGAGGGTCTTAAACTCATTCTTGCTCAGTTCCAGTTTCTGGTCATTGAAGGTAATACTAGCATCACCCAAATTCAGAATTGCCCCCTTATGTTCCAACAGATTGACCTGACCCTGAAAAGAATAGGTTCGTCTTAGCAGCGCTTGGATTTTTGCCACCACCACGGCTAAATCAAAGGGCTTGGCAATAAAGTCGTCCCCGCCCATATTCATCGCCATGACGATATTCATATTGTCACTGGTGGAGGAAATAAAAATAATCGGCACCTTGGAAATCTTACGGATTTCGCTGCACCAGTGGTAACCATTAAAAAATGGCAGGGAGATATCCAGCAAAACGAGCTGGGGATCATAGGCCACAAACGCATCCAGAATATGATGAAAATCTTCGATGGCCGCTGCTTCAAGTCCCCATTTGTCCAAGTGATTTTTTAGCGAAGTTGCAATAATCTGATCATCTTCTACAATTAGTATTTTATACATACTGATCCGTCCTATCATTTTTTTGTTCTCAGGCACTGTTAAGCACTCACGCTTCGTTGCCTGTTATGCACCATTATAAATCAAATCAACCGAATTTCAAAATCCAATTGATCATTGTACTTATTTCTATAAATTTATCATTGTTTACTATATAAATACTTGGTATTATGGGTATAGATTAACAATAAACCTATTTTTAGTTTCAATGACCCATTTCTTGAAGTTTGTCTGAAAATATAGCAACCCATAATTAATATTATTTTTCGATTCTAACCTAGTTAAGGAGAGTTAAAAATGACTGATCACGAACACCGATCTGACAACAATGAAGCTAAACCAGCTAACGACGAATTAAATTGGGCTGAACTGGAGCGAACTGATGTTGATTCAAATCAAAATAGTCCGCCTCCGAATAGTCCACCACCGGAAAAAAACAAAAAAAAATTGATCATCATCCTGGCAATTATTGGCGGTATTTTGATTCTCGGTGCACTCACTTTTTTCCTTTACAATCAGTTTGCCACCAGTAATCTGACCAGTGAAGAAAAAATAGAAAAAACCACGGATCAGAAAGAACTAAAAAAACTCTATGATGAATTAATCAGTTCCTATCTTACTTCCGGAAAATCCGAAGCTGAAATTATCGCCTTACTGGAACGGGCCGCCAAAGAAACCGGAGATCAAAGCTATCTCGAGAACAAGGACAGCTATCTGGTTAAAGCACCCAGCTTTAACCTGGCGCCAGGAACCTATGAAGGTCCCCAGAATCTTGAAATTATCAAGAGTAACGCCAGTGATACGGTTTATTATACCATCGATGGCAGTGTTCCCACTCAAACCTCAGTTAAATATACCAGTGCCATTCCTCTGGCCGTTGGTGAAACCACGGTTAAAGCCATGGCGGTGAGTGCTAAAGGTTTTTCCAGCCCAACGGTCGAAGGCAAGTATATTCTGACCACCGGTTCTCAAACCAATATCCAATCCGTCCTTACTCCGGAAGCGTTCATCAATAAACTATATGGGGTATGGTATAAAACCGACTATGGCAATTCATTATCCATTTCTCAAACAACTTACACTGAGCATATCCCCAAGCCCCTCAGTAATGCAACTGGTGATTATATTGTTGTTTCAACCACTGAAAATGGCGGTACCATCAAAGTTCTGAATTTCACGGTTGAAGGATATAATGCTGGTGATACCCTGATTGAATTTGATTTTGGAGCCCCCGGGGATAATCAAATGCGACTCCGCCATGAAGGCAAACCCTGGTGGGACTATGCTGCCGCCGAATATATCGGCAACGGTCAGTACCACTTGCCTTTCCAATTTGCCGGATCGGATATTATTACCCTGAACTAGATTACCGCCCCCAAACACTAGAAACTCCCAGTCTTTTGCTGACTGGGAGTTTCTACATAATCTACATATCCGTATTTATTTTTTACTCCACGCTCCAAGCTTCCACATTCGGCACCGTATATTCCACACCGCCATCGGTAGTATAAGTATAGAGATATTCAACTGTTCCCCAGACCGTTACCATTTGATTTTCAGCTAAGGGTTTTTCGCCCGAGTTTAATCGATAATAAACCTGAACCATCTGATTGGGATCGTCATTTAAATCCATCAGAAAATCACAAAAGTACTGCTGATTTTCATAGTTTTCATAAACCTGATAAACCCGCCCGGTCATCTTCACTACTTTTCCGGTTTGATTTTTAGCATTGTCATAAATTTCAGCATAGGTCAACTCCGATGCTTGAGCCTTAAAGGGATCCAGTCGGACTTTTCTTTCAGCCAAAGTTTCGTTATAATAACCCATGTTAAACTCACCCGAGTAAATTACATCGCCATTATAATTATAAAGGGTGCCTTGTCCATCATATTTATTGTCAGTATAATTACCTTCATAAACCAGTTGGTTTTCATCGAGATATTCTTTTCCCTCGCCGTTTAAAAGGTCATCCTGGTAGTATCCTTCCTGAACAAATCCGTCTTCCCAGGTCGTTTCTCCCGCTCCTTGAAAATGCCCTTTTTCCCATTGCCCATCATAGGTCCAGGCGATCTTATCATCCGTGGCCGCTACCGTAAATACACCCTCACCCTGGGGCAAACCCTGCACTAATTTTCCGGTATAGGTTCCGGTCTCTTCTCCAAATGCCAAAGACAAGGTCATCGTCTCATTTTTTACCGATTGACCCTTATTACCAAAAATCCCCGGTATCAGCGAACATCCTGAAAGAGAAATCGCTAAACAAACGGTTAACAGTAATACCACTATTTTTTTCATGGTTATCCCACCTCTTTTCTTTTTGTCTTAGATTAAGCTAATCGCTTTTCTTAGAATGCAACTCATAAATTTAATATTCCCAACCCCGCTGATTCATCTCTTCAATGGCACTGGCAACCAGATCAACAAAGATTTCCAGCATCTGCTCGCCTTTTTCAATGCTGGCTTTGGTGGGATCACCGGTGGCACCGGTGGCAGTTAGTTCCTTGATATCCCAGATAATGTCCACCTTTTCATTAATTTTGATGACGTTTTCCGGCACTTGTGATGTGGCATCTTCCAGCTTGACCAGTTCCGGGCGCAAAGCCATCATGATCGAGGTTTCACCTTCGCCACCATGCCCCAGTCCGTTCCAGACCTCAAAACGGTCGCCCATAATCGGTCCAACTTTGGTCCACCAATCCGGCAGATACAGAAATTTTGCCTCTCGATGGCGATTTTTAACCTTATGAGCGGCAATTTCCAGCGCCGGGATATTGCCATCATGACCATTTAAAATATAAATGTGCTTGATCCCGTTGTTAATCAGACTCTCGAAAATATCCTCGGCTATGGCAATTTCTGTTTCATACCGCAGGGTAATCGACATCGGGTAACGGTTGTAATGGATGGATGTGCCAAACGGCACGCAGGGCAGCACCACCACATTGTTAAGCTTCTCGGCCACCCGTTTGGCAACCTCTGAGGGCACGAAAAAATCTGGCCCCAGACAGCAATGCCAGCCATGGCTCTCGCAGGACCCAAAGGTCACTATAGCAGTTACCTGATCGGCATTTTTTAACATCTCCTGAACTTCCAGCGCAGTCATTTCGTTAAGCATTACCTTTTTCATCATACAATTCCTTTCAAACAAAATGTTTTTTAGGCATTCGCCCAAGTTCCGTGAACTTTGCATTCAGTTTCGCACGAAACAATTTTTACACTGTACGTCGTACAGGCTATCGCCTGTTCGCCTACACGTTACAAAATTGTTTTCGTGAAGGCAATGAGCCAATCACAAGCTTGCTTGTAGTTGGCGACTGCCCGCGAACAATAAGAAATTCGCATAGCGATTTCTTATTGTTGTGGAAACTAAACGCAAAGTAACTTTCGTTCGACTCTTTTGAATTTTTTAATCGCCTAAAAATTATTATGGTTTATATTTACCCAATTTTTGACCAGTCATTTGTTGTAAAAGATAATTTTTATTAAATCCGGCCAGCCTCATCCAGCTGTTTGAGTTGGTCTAGAAATGCTGCCATCCATTGATTATCCTGAAGCATATACTCCGGATGGGATAGTACCTCCTGTGGCGACTGCACATAATCCCCGGGAATCATTTCATCGCCGCAGTTTGTGATGAGATCTTCGATAATCGGCAAGGTATTTTCTAAATGAAATTGAAACCCAAAGACTCTTTGCTGGTAGACAAAGGCCTGGTTTTTACAGGCCGCGTTTTCAGCAATGGTCGTGGCCTTCTGGGGCAGGTCGACAAAGGTATCGCCATGCCAGTGAAAGACCACTGGATTGTCCGGAAAAAATGAAAACAATGGTGATGCTTTCGCTTTTTCCGAAAACATAATCGGGAACCAGCCGATTTCTTTTTGTTTGTTTTGAACGACTTTTCCGCCGATGATATCGGCAATCAACTGACTGCCCAGGCACATGCCGATGACTACCTTGTTGGCGGCAATGGCGGCTTTGATCAATTCTTTTTCGGCCTTCAGCCAGGGGTATTGATCTTCTTCATAAATATTCATTGGTCCCCCCATAACCACTAACCAGTCAAATTCGTCCACTTCCGGTAAAGCTTCATCGTTATACAAGTGTGTCGAGGTGACATCACATTGATTGGTTTTTGCCCATGCTAAAATACTCCCCGGATTTTCAAAGGGGACATGTTGTAAATAATGAATTCTCATTTGCTACCTTCCCATTCTATTACTAGTGTCGCTGATCAAGCTGATCATCTTTTTATGAAAGTATACCATTCTAAGCCCGTTTTTTATAATTATTTTATCATTTTTTCTGACTTTTTTAGTTTTGCACAACGATTCGCCAATAAAAAAAGCCTATCCAGAATCGAATACGCTTTTTCTAATGGTACTTAAATTTTTGACCAGCAAAAATCTAAGCGGGAAGTGTTTTCTATATAAATGTAAATCAATGAAAGCAAGATAAATTCGGGGATGTCACACACCATCCCCGAGGAAGGGTATTAAATACTGACTTGGAGATGTCCTTGTATTCGAAGTGATTCTTCTATTAACTGTTGGTCAGGAGAAATACCAACCCCAGGCTACACACAATTGCCCGGGTTCTCAGGTGATGACCAATAACATGTCAGTATTAAGCGGGCTCACCGGAAAACGAAAAAAAATCCTTCTCCAATGGAGAAGGATAAAAGAATCATACTTAGAAATTTAAATATAATGCTCTTACAGTCCTCTAAATCGGAGGTTTTTATAAGAAATCACTACAAACAGGTCTTCTGGCTCAACAATCAACTTTCCATCTGCCTTCCCGTTAATTACTTAACAGTGGCTCTGAGACGGTCATCATGTTTTACAGCTGCGATTACAGCAAAGGATTTACACCTTTTTCCCTTGAATATAGGACAAGTTCACTATTTAATTAATTTTATTCTACACTAACAATTTCTCTTTGTCAAGAGCAGTTTTTCTTCAATACCGAAAGTGTCGCGAGCTTGCCGAGTAGTTTCGCACGAAACAATTTCTACACTGTACGGCGGACATGCTATCGCCTGTTCGCCTACACGTTACAAAATTGTTTTCGTGAAGGCAACAAGCCAATCACAAGCTTGCTTGTAGTTGGCGACTGCCCGCGAACAAGAAGAAATTCGCTTTGCGATTTCTTCTTGTTGTGGAAACTGCTCGGACGCAATCATTGTTCGTGGTTATAGAAATTCGCTAGTACTAACACGGTTTTTTATTTAACATCACCGGTGATAATAAAAATCGGGTTGGAGGCTTTCAGCATGGTTAAACCGCCGATGCCTTCGCCCCGACTGATACCCACCTGAATCAGTTCCACATTGTCAAAATACTGGTTCATCAAAGTCGTTGCCTGGGCTGCGTTCTCCAGGGTAACAAAGTTGGCAATCACCCGGCCGCCAGCTCGGATATTGGCTGTGCACCATTGGAAGAGACCTTCCATGTTACCGCCGGAGCCGCCGATAATGACCCGATCCACTGGTTCTTTGATTTCGGCCAGTGCCTCTGGCGCTTTGCCGGAGATAATCACCACATGGTCGGCGTTAAAATGTTCTTTATTTCTTTGAACCAGTTCCAGGGCCGTTTCCTTGGCTTCCACGGCATAGACTTTGCCATGGTCAGCAGCATAGGCCGCTTCCATCGTGAGACCGCCGGTACCGGCACCGATATCCACCACCACATCGCCGGGTTCAATTCCCAGCAACGAAATCGTGAGAATGCGGATTTCCCGTTTGGTCATCGGGGCCTTCCCCCGAATATAGGCGTCATCCTTGTATCCTGCTATCTTACTCATTAATTACCACCACGACTGCCAGTCCTTCCTCCTGATACGTCAGGGCTTCTGCCACCGTTAAGCGGATTACTTTTTCATTGGGATAAGATAACTCTTCGCCCACGTAAAGGATGCTGTTCTCACAACCTGCTGTTTGGAGTATTCTAGCAATAAACGCGGTATTATTATTTTTGTCGGTAAGAATACCCAGCTTTTTATTTTCAGCCAGGGCGGACGCCAAGTCCTGATCTCGGCCGTGAAGACTCATCAGCTTGGCATCCTCCCAGCTGATTGCCAGTTTGGCAAAAAAATACTGCAGCGAACTGATTCCGGGAATACAGACGATGTCTTCTGCCGGAACCACTTTTTTGGCATAGGTCAGCAGACTGTAAAATCCGCTGTCACCGGAAACAACCAGCGCAGTTTTCTTACCCTTATATACTTGAGCAACCTTTTCCATCAGCTCGCTTAGAGGTGTTCCCTTGCCAATAAAAAGCATTTCTTTACCGCTGACATCAAAGCTTTCCGCATGGCGGGTGCCACAGAGGATCACTTCAGCCGCTTCAATTTCTTTTAAGGCGATGGGCAATATATAATCCGGATGTCCCGGTCCCAGTCCAATAATTTTTAATGGGTACATAATCGTTTCCTCAACTCTTCTGCGTCTTTGCTTTGTCCTAAAAAGCCATGGATTTTTGAAAACAGAACTACTTCTATTGCAATGGTTCCATAAACCCGATCCGTCACTTTTTTCTTGACGACCTCGGCCAGATGATTAAAATAGTCCGGCAAGTTTTCAGCCAGAATAATATCGGTCGCTTCATCAGTGGTTTTAGACGCCATGATTTTTTCCATGGTTTCCCGGGTTGCCCCCAATATCCCAGCATGGGCGGTGAGAATTTCCATCCGGCCGTCGGCGACACTGCTGTGGGTATTAAAGATCCCGCCAGCCAGCTTCACCAGTTTTCCCAGATGACCGATTAACAGTATTTTCTCAAAACCCATCTGTTCGGCCTCATCCAACATAAAGCCCATAAAATTGCTGGTCTTCACCAGCACAGTTTCATCCAGTCCCAATTCGTCTGAGAAATCTTTCCCATAATTGCCGGGAACAAAGATAATTTCTTTAAAGCCTCGGGCATGCAAAACCGACAGTTCCAGTTTCAATGAAGCTTTCCAGGCATCTTCGCTCATCGGCTCGACAATTCCGGTGGTGCCGATAATGGACAAGCCACCAATAATCCCCAGCTTGGGATTAAAGGTGCGCTTGGCCAGTTCCACGCCCTGGGGAATCGACAGCTCCACCCGCCAGCCTTTAGGCAAATTTGCCATCTGCTTGACCCTATCAGAATTCAAAATCGTGTTAATCTCCCGGGCGATCATTTCTCTGGGGGTGGGATTAATGGCCGGTTCTCCTGGTGGAATGCTAAGTCCCACCGAGGTCACGGTGCCGACGCCAATGCCGGCGGCAAACACAATCCCTTTCTGATTGGATGGGGTGATCTTCGAAAAGATCTTGACGCCGTTGGTCACATCCGGGTCATCCCCCGAGTCTTTAACCACCGAACAGGAGGCTTCACTTTCTGAAAAAGTCTGATCGTGCAGCGCCAGATCCAGAACCCAGCCCTTGGGCGTATTGATTTCAATGGTTTCCCATTTCTGCTGATTTAAAAACATTAACAGCGCTGCCTTGGTTGCCGCCGTGGCACAGGAACCAGTGGTATAACCATAGCGCAGGGTTTTGCCATTTTTTTCAATGGTTTTATTTAACATCATTTACCTCCCTTACTGAAGGGGATAATTCTTTTTGATTAATAGGGTCGATAAATAGGGAATCTTGCCTTTTAACACATCAATATCCCGAACCACCTGCTGGGTTTCCATGCCGATGTTGGATACCAGTACAAAGCTTTTTTCCAGACCGCGGGCTTCCAGTTCTTCAGCCATCCAGGCATTATTAGCGGAAATTTTCATCACCACGATGTTCTGGTGGGCATCCAGAATCGCCCGGATTTCTTCTACCGGCTGAGTCATCGCCACAACACCCAACGATTCTTCACCCTGGGTCAGCGGAATATTCAGTTGCGCACCCAAATTACAGAATGATGGTACCCCAGACAGGGTTATTATTTCAATATTACGTTTCAATAGATATTCCATCACATAAGAATAGGTGCTGAAAACCATGGGATCACCCAGGGTAATAAAGGCGACGTCCTTGCCTTCATTTAAAAGCACTTCAATTTCGTCGGCATTTTCTTTCCATTGTTTTTCCAATGCTTCCCGTTCCTGAGATAAGGAAATCATCGGAAAGTTCATTTCCACGACCTTCGACAGATCAGAAATATGACTTTTGACAATTTCAAAGGCCACACTGGTACTGCCCATTTTTTTCACCGGGGTAATCACCACGTCGCAGGCATCTAAAACCTTGGCGGCTTTAACGGTAAGCAGATCTGGATCTCCGGGACCAACCCCAATACCATAAAAAATTCCTTTTTTTGCTGCGCTCATCGTACTTACCATTCTCTTCCCAGTTGATAAAGCATGGCGTTAAGGATCGCTGCCACCACTGGGCTGCCGCCTTTACGTCCGTTGATCCGAATAATTGGGCTATCAATCTGATCCAAGGCTTCCTTGGATTCTGCCGCTCCGACAAAACCGATCGGTGCACCAATAATCAGGGCTGGTTTAGCATTGCCAAGCTTGACTTGTTCGATCAAGGTATACAGAGCGGTGGGGGCATTACCGATGGCAAAGATGCCCACGCTGTCGTCTTTTAGTGCTTTTTCCATGCTGACAGTCGAGCGGGTCACGCCTCGTTCTTTGGCTTCTGCGGCCACATCAGCATCGTGAACAAAATTAACGATTTCAAGGCCGTGATCAGCCAGCGCTTTTTTATTAACGGCGACCTGAATCATCCGGGTATCAGCATAAATTTTCTTGCCTTGTTTCAGGGCTTCCATCCCACTTTCATAGCCGTCGTTCAGAATTTCCAGTAAATCCGCATATTCAAAATCAGCGGTGGTATGAATGATCCGTTTAACCATTGGGGCAATCGCTTCGGGGAAAACCTTGTCTCCCAGTTCTTCGGTGATAATCTCAAAACTACGCTCTTCAATTTCTCGGGGGTTATTAATATATTCCATATTTTCTCACTTTCTTGAATGCATTTTTGTATTTATTTACTAATAATATATGATTACACCGGGTCGGTGGTAATTTTTATGCCGCCCGGTATCAGGCGGTTCTTGTATCGTTCGGCGTAGGCATTCTCAGGAATATACTGCTCGAATGCGTTGATAAAACCATCTTCCTGAAAATCGCCGTTGTCATACATAATGCCGATCACCGTACCGCTATGGCCGATGACGGTTCCCAATCCGCCAAAATCCCGGGACAGACTGATCAGACAATCCAAATAGTTCTTTTTTAACCGTTTCTGGTTGAGGATGGCACTTTTGGTGCAGGCGTCGCCAATGTCTTTGAGACTCTTGGTGCGAACCCCTTTTTCAAATTGAGTGACAATTTCGGCAAAAGTTTCTAAATCCTCTGGGGAATAGTCATCCTGGGTTTCATTAAAGGTCATGGTATCAATTCCGCCATTAAAATCAATGATCAGGATATCCGCTTCCACGGTGCCATCGAATTCTTTTAATACCGAACCATTGATGTGATTAAACAAGTTCAAACGCTCAAACATCAGATTATCGGACGGCTCAATGGCGGTACAAAGCGAGCCGATATCACGTTGAGTCAGATCCAAACCAAAATAAGCTGAAAGCCCGGCGGCCATTCCGGCAATGTCAGCGGTGCTGCTGGCCATCCCTTTTTCCAGGGGAATGTCGCTGTCCATGGTAAAATGCAGATGCTCCATTTCCGGCTGGGGAATTGCAAAGCGCCGAAAAACCGCTTCGACCTGTTTTTGAGTTTTGGGCTTTAACTTTTCCAGATTCCCCGGGCCTTCGGCGATGGTAATCCGGGAATACCGGTCAATCGGGCTGGATACCAGGCAGGGACTGCCATCATACCAGCCCTGAATATATTCGCCGCAGGTTCCCGGGGTTTCAACCGTAACCCGCTTCATGCCTGCCCCGCTTGATGCTCCAGAACGGCATTTAAAAGACTGGTTAAAAACAGCGGATTGCTGTAAAAATGGATGTGCGGATAGCCGGCCAGGACATTTTTCTGGCGGTACCCGCAGGTCCAGGTTTTGCCTTTTTTGGTCATCACATAGGCGGTGGGTAGTTCTTCCGTGGTTTCAACTAAACTGTGATGAAATTCATGACCACGTACTTCAATTGTCTTGCCGCAAAGATAGGCATTGATTTTCACATAGCCAAATCGCTGCAGCCGTTTGGTCATTTTGGAATCGGCATTAAAAAGCCGACAGCCGGATTGGTTTCACCGCTGTTTAAGGTCATCGAGTTGGTCAGGTACATCAGACCCCCACACTCGGCATAGCAGGGCAGCCCGGCTTCCAGTTTATTTTTGATGTCGGCAATCATCGCCATGTTGACAGCCAGTTCAGCACCGAAAATTTCCGGAAAGCCGCCACCAATATAAAGGCCGTCTAAATTCTCAGGCAAGGCGATGTCATTTAAGGGACTAAAGGTAACTACTTCCACCCCGGCGTTTTCCAGGGCGCTGAAATTATCTTCGTAGTAAAAATTAAAGGCTCGGTCTTTGGGCACGCCAATCCGCAGTCCCTGATATTTGTCACCATAACCTGAAAAGGGATCCGCAAAAGGAATCACCGCCTGGTCGTGCTGGCTGATTTCCCATAGTTTATCCAGATCAATGTAGGTTTCGGCCAGTTCCCCGGCTTTGTCCACCTTTTCCCGGAAATCGGCAATTTCTTCAACCGGTACCAGTCCCAAATGACGGCTGTCCATGACGATATCGGGATTGTTGGGAAAATACCCCAGACAAGTCACATCGTTATAGGCTTCAATCATTTCTTTTAGCAAATGATAGTGCGATTCCGATGAGATGCGATTAATGATAACCCCGACAATATTGGTGTCGGGATCAAAATCCACATAGCCTTTGACCAGCGCGGCGGCACTTTTGGCCATGCCCCGACCATCAATGATCAGAATGACCGGCGCTTCAATGGTTTTGGACAGATAGGCACTGCTGCCGACATCCGATTCCAGACTATGGCCATCATAAAGACCCATCACCCCTTCGACGATTCCCAGATCATTTTCTGCCAGGCGACGGGAAAAAAGTCCTCGGATTGTTTCTTCATCCAACATCCAGGTGTCCAAATTAATGGAGGGCTCTCCGGTTACAAAGCGATGAAACATCGGATCAATGTAATCCGGTCCGGTTTTAAACGGTTTTACCCGCAGACCCCGTTTCTTGAATGCCGCCATGATGCCCATGGTGACGGTTGTTTTGCCAACGTTGCTGCTGGCTCCAGCCAGCATAAAGTAATTCATAATTCTGCCTCCTTTTTCAATGACGCGTATCTATCGTAGCAATTTCATTGATCGGTTACTACTAACAGCATCCCGACCAAATACGAAACTATTTTTCTTCAATAAGAGTCAATTCTCTGACCATTTTTATAAATTCCTGATGATCACTGATTTCATTGACCGTCTTTTTCTTTTTAATCACCGCTAACTGCTTTTTTAGCTGGCCTTCGGTAAAATCATTGTTCAGACAATTCCGGTGGAAATAAATTTCGCCCTTCAAGTTTTCCAACCCGAACAGATTATTAATGTTGCCGTGGCCAAAAGGCAGATCTGAAATCAGAATCAGATCACTTTTCGCCATCACTGCCAGGTTTTCTGCCTGTTTTTCGCTGCTGATGGCAGTAAAGGGGCTTTCTTCAATCATCGGAATCCCCAGCACATCACAGATATCCCAGTCATCACTGCCCTGATTGATCACTCCGGCAGTGACCTGATGACCCATGGCCTCCAATTCTTCCAGTACCTGGGAAGCCTTGTTCCCGCCGCAGATAACATGTATCCGCAAACTGCGGTAATCTTCTGATTCTTTGATCACCCGGAGCGGAATAATCTCCGGTTTTCCAAACAGCTTATTCTCCTGAATAAACATTTTCATTTCATAGACTTTTTTGAGATTTTCTTCAGTAATCACGTCTTTGGGGGTACCGTCCACAATCACCCTTCCGTCTTTCATTAAAATAAGTCGGTTGCAGTAACGAGCGGCCAGATTAATATCATGAAGCACGGCCACCACGGTCATCGATTTTTTCAAATTCAGATTGCGAATCAACTCCATCACTTCAATCTGATGGTGGATATCCAGGGCTGAGGTGGGTTCATCCAACAGAATAATATCCGGTTCCTGGGCAATCGCCCGGGCAATAATCACCCGCTGTTTTTCGCCGCCACTGAGATTATTATACAGCCGTTTTCTAAATGTGAGGGTCTTGGTAGCCCGCATCGCCTCGGTCACAATCGTGTAATCATTCTGACTTTCCTTGGTCCGATAACTCAGATAAGGGTTTCTTCCCATCAGGACAATGTCCTCAACGGTAAAATCGTAGTCGATATCAAAGGACTGGGGCACCACCGCGATCATTTGGGCGCGTTCCCGTTGGGTATAGCTGGTATTGTCCTTTTCTTCCAGGATAATGACCCCGGATTTCACCGGCAACAGTCCCGATAAACATTTTAACAGGGTTGACTTCCCGGTGCCATTGGGACCGATCAGGCCGACAAACTCGCCCTGGCAGATGGTCGCGTTGAATCCCTGCAGGATATTTTTTTCGCCATAGCCGGATACCACATCCTTGAAATCCAGCATGATTCTTGGCATTAACCGTTCCATCTCAGACACCCCCTTGCTTACGTTTTCTCAAAAGATAGACAAAGAAGGGCCCCCCGAAGGCGGCGGTGATGATCCCGACTGGAATTTCCTGAGACATCAAGGTTCGTGAAATGGTATCGCATAGAATCAGAAATGCGCCGCCAAACAACAACGAAAATGGTACTAATGTACGGTGCTTTGGACCAGTCACCATTCGGACAATATGGGGAACAATCAACCCGACAAATCCAATAATCCCGGTAACTGCTACGACTGCGGCGGTGATGAGTGATGATGAAAAAAGGATTTTCTTTTTCAGGGCTTCGGTATCCACACCCAGCTGAGTTGCTGTTTCTTCTCCCAAAAGCATAATATCTAACTCTCTCACCGATGTCAGCATAATAATACAACCGATTATCACATAGGGTAAAACAACAATCACCTGATTCCAGCCTTTTCCATTGAGACTTCCCATGATCCAGAAAATGATCTGATTCATACTTTCATTATTAAATAGCATTAACAGGGACATAAAAGCGCCCAGTGACTGTCCAATTGCTATCCCACTCAGCAGCAGGGTCGCCACCGGTACTTTCCGTCCGACGCGGGATATATTATAGACCAGCAGGATTGTTAAAAAAGCCCCGGCAAAAGCTAATAGCGCAATGCCGTTGAGACCTAAAAAGCTACTGGATAGATTCATCACAATGCCAATGGCGGCGCCGAGTGCGGCCCCTGATGAAACCCCTAAGATATAGGGATCGGCCATCGGATTTTTGAAAATCCCTTGATATGCTGCTCCGCAAAGGGCTAACGCGCCACCGGTAAGAAATGCCAAAACAACCCGCGGCAGACGAACATTCCAGATAATCGCCATCGCGCCTTCACTGATATTTTCCATTCCGACGTTGATATGAAAAATTTGATTCAATAGGATTTTATTTGCATCGACAAAAGAGATTG
Source organism: uncultured Acetobacterium sp. (assembly GCF_963664135.1). NCBI lineage: Bacteria > Bacillati > Bacillota > Clostridia > Eubacteriales > Eubacteriaceae > Acetobacterium > uncultured Acetobacterium sp. The sequence continues at coordinate 1,817,963 of NZ_OY760905.1, forward strand.
CCGTAATGCCAGTCAAGGTGCACAGATAAATGATTAAGATGCAGCTTACAATGGACAATGGTAAAGCGTATTTTTTGAGTTTTTTTTTCATAATTGCTCCTGCTTCTATTTTTATCTGCTCACTCCTGGTTTCACTGTCTAAACAGTGCAGAAAAACCAGGGGCGAACAGATTCCGCCCCAAAATGACTATTTTATTTTGAAAACAGCTCCGGATAAACATCTTTTGCCAAGAGCGCCAGCCCTTCAACAATACGTGGTCCTGGTCGTTGGACCAAATCACTATTTGGTGATAAAAATTCGTAATAGACAATCTGATTGTTTTTAATGGCTGCAATCTTGTCAAAACCGGGTGTTGCTTTTATCTGTTCAGGTGTACTATACAATGAAATATATACATCGGGGTTGCTCGTAATAATCTGTTCGGTACTCAGTTGTGGCCACGGTGTGGCAGCATCCGCTGCAATATTCTTGGCATTAATATCAGTCAGCATTGAATCGAGCATCGAACCGGGTCCGGCACTAAAGAAATCACCCACATCAATAAAAACTGATTTTTGAGCAGCCGCCGTTTTGACCGTGTCGATGATCGTCTGCCGATCGGCGATCATTTTTGTCACCACTTGGCTCGCTTGATTATTGGTGTTTGTTACTTCACCAACCGTAATAATATCATTCATAATCCCATCAATACTCACCGGACTGAAGACCAGTACTTTCGCCCCGGTTGCTTCCAATTGTTGACGGATATCATCGGAAATAAAATTGGAAGCCAATACCAAATCGGGTGTCAAGGCAATTATTTTTTCCACATTCGGGGCATTGAAATCGCCGATACTGGGGACCGCCAATGCCGCTTCGGGATAATTATCATAATCCGTTCGTCCCACAACTTTGTCACCAGCATCAACAGCAAAAAGGATTTCAGTCGTTGCCGGTGACAATGACACAATTTTCTGCGGCTCCTTATCAATGGTTACCATATTCCCCATATCATCAGTAACGGTTAATGGGTACGTGACGGCGCCATTTTTCATTTCAACTGCCGAAGTCACTTGGGTCCCACTACTTTGTTGACAGCCAGTAAAGGATACCATCAAGGTCAATATGACAAAAATTACTAACAGACTTTGCATTCTTTTCTTTTTCATTTGTTTTCTTCCTCTTCCTGCTTCTTTATTTTTTTTGCATTTTTTGCAAAAATAAATCCAGCTTCCTGTGGAGGCTGGATACTAAACAAAAGGTTTAATCCTGTTCTTCCCACCGAAGAATTTCAATGATTATGAGTGTCCTGACTTTTGCTTCATCCTTGGTTCTCCCTTCCCATCCTTAAGACAGTGGTACAAGAACCGCGTTGGCAATTACAGTAGCGGGGGCTGTAGGGGTCTTCCACCCCTTTCCTCATCAATTTTTATTATATTAGTGGAAGTGTATCACAGAATCGGCAACTTTTCAATTGATTATTTTTGCTGTGGTTTGTCCGCTTTTAACGCCAGACTCTCCCGCACCGCCCGGGCAAAATCCAGTGGCTCTTTTTCCCGCCAGATTTCATTAGCGACGACCTCATAAGAGATCGTTGTAATGGTTGGCACGGTCAGAATCTCGGTCAGAATCTCATCCAGCGGAATGCTGCCTTCGCCGGGAATCCAATGACGGTCGGCCTGAAAATCATTGTCCGATAAATGGAGGGCTTTGATCCGCTGCTTGTATTTTTTTAAAATCCGGCCACAGTTTTGCTCTTCCAGAAAATCGTGAGAACTATCGTAACACATCCCAAACCGGGGGGCATCGATTTCGTCCAGCAGATAAACCAGCAGATGCTGACGGGAGACATTTTCCACGGCCAGATTGACACCATGTTTTTCGGCGGCATCAGCCAGCTCCGAGAAAAAAGCCAAGCCCTTATCCAGATCCGGCTGGAATTCATCCAGATCATTGGTGTGCATCACCATCGCCGGAATATCAAAAGCCTGGCAATCTTTGAGATAATCCTTAAACATCTGCAGTTTGGGCTGGATTTCCATTCGGGAGGCCGTCCAGATATCGCTGTAGCCAATAAAAGGCGCATGGATATTGGTGATATCCAGACCATTCTTTCTGACGATCTCGGGAAAATTTTCTTTTCTGATCGCCCAGGGTTCTTGCTCATCCTCCCAGGAAATCATGGCGGCATCAAAACCCGCATCGGCGATGATTTTAATCCGATCCTCAAAATTCATAAAATAACCAAACCAGGAAAACATGCTGTAATTCATGTCCGATTTCATAAAAACTCCATTTCTCTTATTCGCTGATGGTTTCCACCGACTCGATGGTATATTTCTGTTTACTGAAAACCAGCTCCATCAGCATCGATAAATACTTGATGATCACGGCCAAAATGACAAAGACACCGAAAAAGCCAAAGACGATCACCAGCATCATCGAGGTGTAGCCGGAAACCACATCTTCATAAACATAACTGAACAGTGTATAAATCCCGATACCAAAAGTCGCCATCATCATAAAGACAGCGGCCGCAATGGTTATTTTATAAGCAACATTAGTAAATAAAATCAGTGAGTCGGTGGCCATTTCTTTACGCTGATTTTTTGTTTCAGCATTATAAGCTTTGGTGCAGGATAAATCATTGTGATATTCGATGGTATCAATTTTCAAACCGCAGTTGGCATAAACCGCCTTCCGATAGGGAATTGTTTTGCTCATCGAATGAACCCGGTTAATCGCCCGCCGTGACAGCACCCGAAAATTTTCGGTTCTAAGAGGATTTGGGCTGTGGGAATAACGGTTAAACACCGAGTAAAACAGCCACGAGGTTTTGCGTCCCGGTCTTTTCGGTGCAGCATTAACAATGTCATAACCGGTTAAGCTGTGATTATAGACTTCCATCATCAGCTTCGGATCATAATCCATCACCATGTTGTCAAACTCAAAGACAAAATCACCAATGGAAAGATCGATCCCGGCATTCATGGAAAGCTCAACCCCTTGGTAAAAGCTCATATTGACGATATTGATGACTGTACCTTTGACGGTTTTTCCCATTTCCCGGATCATCGCCAGGCTGTTGTCGTCGGAGGCGTCATTGACACAGATAATCTGATAGTGTTCAAAATTGGCGTTTAAAACGTCATTAATTTTTCCCAGAAAATCCCTGATTCGATCTTCATCATTATAAATGTAGATGACCGCCGAGACAAAGTTCTTTTCTTTATCTGGAGTTGCTATTTTATTTGTTTGCTGTTCAGTCATTTTTCAATACCTCATCCAAATCGTAAACCGTATTTATTTTCCCGGATAACACCGAAACAAAGGTTGGTTTTTCGCTGACCTTCCGAACCACTGTCGGCCGGGAGTCATCCACTTCCGATGCCTTAAGAATCGGTTTCATGGAAAACAGCGATCCAGCATAGCTAAAGCCATACTCTTCCTTTAAATATTTCTCCGCCATATTAGACATATAGGGCCAGGCGGAGTTTGGCTTGGCGATGCAATCATTGCAGTTCCCCAGTTGTTTGGGGCTGCAATAACCCTGACTCTTTTCCTGACAGTTAAATTTAGGCAGACTGTCAAAAGAAGATACATGGGGGGTAAAGGTCACCGAGGTCAACGAATGATTTCCCGTTTTGCCAAAGGGCATCACCGAAAAAAAAGGCCCGTCCATAACGGTAATACCCACATCCAGCAGCTTGTTTTGGGGTTTGCAGAGAATGATTTCACACAGTTCATACTTAATTTTAAATGGCTCATAACCGGCCAGATCGAGGATCTGATTGGTTGACCCATAGGTGGCATTTAAGAGAAAACCGGTTTCCACAACCTCGCCGTTTTCCAGGGTTAAGGCATAAACATCACTGCCCTTTTCGATCTCCTGAAGTCTGACCCCATAATTGATTTCAACATTCGACATTTTTTCCAATGCGTCCATAAAAAACTGACCCAGAATCCCGGCGTCGTAGGTATATTCTTTGGTCAGGTAGGCACCGTCACAGAGTCCTTTTTTAAAGTATTTCTCGGGCATCAGTTCTTCACAGGGAATTTCAGCAGCCTGACAAAACTGGGTAAACTGTTCCCGGTTGGTCCAGCTGAAGCTGCCGCTGGTGGCGTAAACTTGCTCAAATTCACTGTGAATGCAGAAATCATAATCTTTGATAAAGCGATTAAAGTAATGGGCCGATTTGATCGCCGTGGCATAGGATCGGGGGTAATGGTAACCCATATGGACCCGGGCCTGGTTGATATAGGTAGCCCGCTTAAAGGGCGCATCTTCCCATTCCAGCACCAGCACTCGCTCGCCCCGGTCGCCGCAGGTCTTGGCGGCATAAAGCCCATAAAGACCGGCACCGATAATTATTTTGTCCCACATGATTTTGTTTGATTTTTTTTTGTTATGGGTCATCTTATTGCTCCAGCGCCTTTGGCACAAAGGCATTGATGGCGGCAACGACGGTTTCGATTTCGGCATCAGTCATCCCATAGAATAACGGCAGGGATAATACCTCGTCCGCCAGTTTTTCGGTAATCGGCAGACTGCCCCTGCCAATCTTCAGGTAAGCATAAGCTTCCGACAAATGAGGTGGAATCGGATAATGAATAATACTGCCAATCCCCGCTGCCTCCAGATAATCCTTCACTTCATCCCGATAGGGGGTGGTAATGACAAACTGATGCCAGACGGTGGTGGCATGATCCCGCAGTTTGGGCAACTGAATCACCGGGTTGTTCATCTTGTTAAGATATACCGCGCAAACCCGGTTGCGGTCAGCATTGAGCTCGTCCAGATAATTCAGCTTCACATTAAGCAGCCCAGCCTGGATTTCGTCCAACCGGGAATTGGTGCCCACGACCTTATTATAATAACGCTTTTCACTGCCATAGAACCGGTACATCCGAAACGCCTTATCCAGTTCCGGGCTGTTGGTGGTAATGGCGCCGCCATCACCAAAAGCGCCGAGATTTTTTGACGGATAAAAGCTGAAACAACCAATATCGCCAAAGGAACCGGTGACCTTGCCCTGATAAGTCGCCCCATGGCTTTGGGCGCAATCTTCCACCAGGCGGAGATTGTGTTTTTTGGCAATGGCGACGATTTTATCCATTTCGCAACTTGTTCCATAAAGGTGAACCACCAGAATGGCCTTGGTCTTTTCGGTTATTTTTTCTTCAATTTTAGCCGCATCAATGCTATGAAACGCATCCGGTTCCACAAACACCGGGGTGGCATCATTAATGGTGATCCCCATCACGCTGGCGATATAGGTATTGGCCTGAACGATGACCTCGTCGCCGGCACCAATGCCTAAAACACGAAAAGAAAGCCACAGAGCATCTAAACAGTTCCCCAGGCCGACACAATAGTCGGTGCCGATATATTTTGCAAAATCCCTTTCAAAGCGGTCCACTTCATTCCCCAGAACATAGCTTCCGCTTCTTAGAATTTCCAGTGCTTTGGTTTCGTATTCTTCCTGATGTTCTTGATAGTGTCGTAATAAATTATTTGCCGGTACCTTCATCTTGCCTCCTCTGCTGTCAGGATTTGTATCGGATCTTAACTCAATCTTTTTTGACGATCTTCTTTGATAAATTCTGACTTTAAAAATTTGATTTGTTTGAGATAGGATACCACAGTTTTAACAACCTTTACCTTAGTATCATAATCATCTTCCCAGATCACCGGAATATCGTGGACTTCGATGCCCTTACGTTCGGCTCTAAGTAATAGCTCAACGCAATAAAACCAGCCATTGTCCTGGCTGGAAGCAGCGATCAAGTCGTCAAAGGTCTCTTTTCGATAAAAATCAAATCCACAGAGGGCATCGGTAAACTGATTGTTAAAAACCACATGCAAGAGTCCGTTTAACCCCCGGGAGGTAAATTCTCGGGAGGGTTTGCGTCCCTTCACGGCCGAATTTTTCATCAGTCGGGAGCCCTTAATAATTTTTACCTCCGGCTGGTTTTCAAAAATATCCTTCACTTGCTTCAGATGTTCGATGTTGGTGGAAAGATCGATGTCCATATAGCCGATAATATCACAGCTATTGTCAGCGGCGCCGGTTCGCAATGCTACGCCCACGCCCCGTTCTGAGGTTTTCAGATAATGCACCTCGGGATGCTTTTCGCACAGCCGTCGGCTGATGGCCTCGGTAGCGTCGGTTGAGCCATTATCAATGATGGTCAGCTGATAATCAAACAGCTTATTTTTTTTGAGGAAAACCAGGGTTTTTAAAATCCCTTTTTCCAGTCGCCGCTCTTCATCAAGAACGGGAAATAATATATTTACTTTCATGATTCATCCTTTGGGTTTATTCTTTTTTCTTATTCTTTCAGTTTGGGAACTCTTTAAGCTTAGGTATATTGATATCATAGGGCGGATAGACCACACCCTTTTCGGTGATGATGGCGGTCACATTCTGGTGTGGGGTGACGTCAAAAGCCGGGTTTTCCATGGCTACACCGTCCGGTGCCACCTGAATCCCACAGATATGACTAATTTCCCGGCAATCCCGTTGTTCAATGACAATTTCATCGCCGGATTTCATGGCAAAATCAATGGTGGATGTCGGTGCTGCCACATACATCGGGATACCGTGCGCTTTGGCTAACACCGAAACCGAATAGGTACCAATTTTATTGGCCACATCGCCGTTTGAAGCAATCCGATCCGCTCCCACAATGACCCCGTCAATTTTGCCCTGCTTCATCATCCAGCCAGCCATGTTGTCAGTGATCAAGGTTACCGGGATGCCATCGGCATGAAGCTCATACGCCGTCAGCCGGGCACCCTGTAAAAAAGGCCGGGTCTCGTCGGCATAAACGGAAATATTTTTGCCAGCTTCATGGGCTGCCCGGATTACGCCCAGGGCCGTCCCATAATCGGCGGTCGCCAAGGCACCGGCGTTGCAGTGGGTCAAAATGGTATCATTCGGATGGATCAACTCGGCACCATGTTTTCCCATATCCCGGCACATTTGAATGTCTTCAGCGCAGATGGCCTGGGCTTCATGCTTTAATATCTCAACCAGTTCTACCGGCTCTTTATCCGCATTGGCCGCCATCACATCTTCCATCCGTTTAATCGCCCAGAATAAATTCACGGCGGTGGGACGGGTAGAAGCCAATAATTCGCAAACTTTTTTCATTTTACCATAAAAAACGTCTTTTGGCTCATTTTCATATTCCAATGCACCAAAATAAACACCGTAGCCAGCGGTTACCCCGATGGCCGGTGCTCCTCGAACGATCATATCCACAATGGCTTTGGCAATTTCCCGATAATCGGTATACGAATGGATGATAAACTCGGTGGGAAGCTTGGTCTGATCAATCAGCTTCAGCTCCCCATCTTCAAAATAAACTGGTTTCAAGCCTACACCTCTAATTTTTCGATGAGCTTGAAGATCAGTGCTTTTACTTTTTCTTCATTTTCTTTTAAAACCCGGATGACATCCTCGTTAGTTACCGGTTTAATATCCGGATGGTCTTCCAACCCGGCATCGTAATCGGTGGTCAGGGCAATGTTTACGACCGGTATTTCCTGTTCCATACAGAGATAGCCTTCAGGATACTGGGTCATATTGACCACATCAGCGCCCATCATGGCAAACATCCGGCTTTCGGCCACGGTTGAGAAACGGGGGCCGTTGATAACAATTACGGTGCCGCCAAAATGAGCGGTAATGCCACATTCCTTAGCCGCTTCCATGGCCAGGACGCGCAGGTTCTGATCATAGGGGTGAGCCGAGCTGAGATGATTGACCTTGGGTTTTTCAAAAAACGTATCTTTACGACCGGAGGTCATGTTGATAAACTGATCGGTTACCACAAAATCGCCGGGTTTGATTTCAAATTTTAGACTACCAACGCAACAAGGCGAAATGATCGCTTTTACGCCCAGGCTTTTTAAGGCATAGATATTCGCCCGATAATTAATCTCTGAAGGATTCAAAGTATGTTCTTTACCATGTCGTGGTAAAAAAGCCACGGTTTTTTCGCCCACTTTTACCAGACTGATATCATCTGATGGCTTACCATAGGGGGTATCCACTTCAATCTTTTTCACATCTGCACTTAATTCATAGAGACCTGAACCACCAATAACGCCAATATCTGCTGAATAATACATGATTTCTCTCCTTCAAATTGTTTTATTTAGGTAATTTCAAACTACTACCGTGAGCTTTGCGCTCAGTTTCGTACGAACTAATTGTTCAATATTACGCACTTTATTCTCCGTTTATCTAAGCTGGTGACGACTGCTTTAGCGCAAATTAGATTGTGCCCGGGACGGTAAAACCCATCCCAAACACAATCTAGATTATCACCATTATTTTATTCGGGTATTTTTAGGGTAGACAACGTGGACTTTTTAACAATCGGTTCATCGTCATCAAGGGGTGCTTTAAAGCCCAACCACTGATATTTAGAGTCGTCCTCTTCTTCAACTGGCTCTTCTGCCAGCTCTTCAACTACTTCCTCAACTACATCTTCAACTACTGCCAAACTTTCGGCGGGTTTTGAATGAGCTACTTCATCAGCTGCCAGTTCCGCTTCCGTTTGATCATAATAGGGGGTGCAATCCTCTTCTGAGACGACTTCCGGAGCGGCTTCAACTGCCGGTATTTCTTCCCCATCCAAAACCAGTTCGGTCATTTTGGGGATCGGGCGTTTGACAATTTCATCATCGTCAAGAGAAGCCTTAAAGCCCAGCCAATGATAGTTGCTATTGTCCTCTTCTTCAACGATTTCTACCGGTTCATCTTCCGGCTCAGGTGCTTCTTTTAAAGTAACTACTTCCACCGGAACTTCTTCCTGTTTCACTTCCGGGGCGGCATCTTCGTCATAGATTTTTTCAGCTTCGACTTCTTCCGCTGTTTTTTCTGGAATCACTTCTTCTTCGCCTTGAATCGTGACGGTATAGCCCTTTTTCATGGCGTCATCTTCAGGATTTTTTTCCGCCTTGTAGCCGACCCAGCTTTTTTGAGGCCGATAAGGGGGAATCTCATCATCGATAATTTTCGCTTTGGCCTGAACCGCAGCACTTCCGCCGTGAATGGTTTCCTCCGGTTTAATAGTTTCCGAGGTATGAAATTCTGTCTCCGGATTTCGTTGATCCTTCTTTTCCCAGCTTTTCTTTTTATCCGGGAAATATTTTTTCAGGATATCTTTAGGAATTTCTTCATTACAGAGAATCGCCGACACCGAGGTCAGCACCTCCGGTAAGCGATAGGTGTCGCCCCACTGAATCGTCATGCCGACTTCGTATTTCAACAGATCCGCCACATTAAAGCCTAATGACTCCAACGAAAAACGCATCAGACTTGGGTTGCGGCAGGGTTCATTGGTTTTTCGGGCACAAGCCATTCCCTGGGTTTCACAGATCGGACAATTGCCGGGAATCAGTCCGATGACACCATCCACCTCATCTTCTATTTCCAGCAGGATTTTCCAGGTCATCACTTTAATCGCCTGGAGTTTTTCGGTACAATAGTTTTTAACCGCCTCCGGGTCTCGAACATTTCTGAGATCTTCCCGGGGCACCTCCATCTGTCTGCCAATAATGTGCATATATTTAAATTGTTTTAAAAAGATTGCTTCATCAAATGCGTAAGGGGGGCAGGACCAGTACTTGGAAAAATTTGGACATGCCTTGCAATAGCCCAGCGTTTTTTCGCGATTGAAATACTCTTCCATTAAGTACTCCACTCTTTTTGCTCCCAGACTAAGTTTGTTTTTCAATTCCATTCGTTTACATCCCTTCTCAATCAATCCGCAGATCAACCGACCAATTATGTATCATTCTTATTTAATTAATTTTTAAGATAAGTTCCCGAACCAAAGATAAAATTCACCTATTTTAGGTTCTTGCCCTATTCTACATCGATTTTCCCAATTCTTCAATTAAACTTTTTGTCCAATTCGGGTATTTTTCTCCATTTTTCACAATTAACAAAATATTACCTGTTTTTTTTGAAATTTTATGTTTATAATAAAAGGAGTAATTTTTTGAAGGGAGATTAATGAATGGAATATTCTCACGAAATTAAAAGAATGTGTACCGTTGGCAATAATGCAAACCACGGTTCTGCCCCAATCCCAGAGGAGGGTAAATGGGTTCAATCGAAAGAAGTCACCGACATCTCAGGTTTAACTCATGGTGTTGGCTGGTGTGCCCCTCAACAAGGTGCCTGTAAACTAACCCTTAATGTCAAGGATGGCATCATCGAGGAATGTCTGATTGAAACCATCGGTTGTTCGGGAATGACTCATTCAGCTTCGATGGCCGCTGAAATCATGCCAGGAAAAACGATCTTAGAAGCACTTAACACGGATTTAGTTTGTGATGCAATTAACACCGCGATGCGGGAATTGTTTTTACAAATCGTATATGGCCGTACCCAAACGGCATTCTCCGAAGGCGGACTCCCAATTGGAGCTGGTCTTGAAGATTTGGGAAAAGGTTTAAGAAGCCAGGTTGGGACTACCTACGGAACCCTTGCCAAAGGACCTCGCTACCTTGAAATTGCCGAAGGTTACATCCAGAAATTGGCATTAAACAAAAACGACGAGATTGTTGGCTACTCCTTCGTACATCTTGGAAAAATGATGGAAAGTATCAATAATGGCGTTGAACCGGCAGCTGCTTTGGAAAAAGCCTCTGGTAAATACGGACAATTCGACGATGCTGTCAAATACATCGATCCAAGAAAAGAATAGGAGGAAATCACATGGCATTATTTGAAAGTTATGAAAGAAGAATTGCTAAAATTGAAGAAGTTTTAGCTGCCAATGGCATTGCCTCTTTAGAAGAAGCAAAAGCGATTTGTGATGAAAAAGGCATTGATGTGGCTGAAATTGTTAAAAGCATTCAACCCATCTGTTTTGATAACGCCTGCTGGGCTTACACCTTAGGTGCGGCGCTGGCGATTAAACGGGGCATTACTAATGCTGCCGATGCATCCGAAGTAATCGGTGAAGGCTTACAGGCTTTCTGTATTCCCGGTTCGGTTGCGGAACAACGTAAGGTTGGTTTAGGTCACGGTAATTTAGGCGCCATGCTCCTGCGAGAAGACACCGAATGTTTTGCCTTTGTCGCCGGACATGAATCCTTTGCTGCTGCTGAAGGTGCCATCGGCATCGCCCGCTCGGCCAATAAGGTTCGCGTCAAACCATTACGCGTCATCTTAAACGGTTTGGGAAAAGACGCTGCGCTGATTATTTCCCGTGTCAACGGCTTTACCTATGTCAAAACCGATTATGATTTTGCTAAAGGCGAACTCAACATCGTTTCACGAACACCTTATTCCGATGGCGAACGTGCGGCTGTTAACTGCTATGGCTGTAACGATGTGCAAGAAGGCGTAGCCATCATGCATCACGAAGGTGTTCATGTTTCCATCACTGGAAACTCTACCAATCCGACCCGTTTCCAACACCCTGTTGCCGGCACCTATAAAAAGGAAGCCCTGGAACAAGGCAAAAAATATTTCTCCGTTGCCTCAGGCGGCGGTACCGGCCGGACCCTCCATCCTGATAACATGGGCTCTGGTCCTGCTTCTTACGGAATGACCGACACCATGGGCCGGATGCACTCCGATGCTCAATTCGCCGGTTCTTCATCTGTTCCTGCTCATGTCGAAATGATGGGTCTGATCGGAATGGGTAATAACCCAATGGTTGGCGCAACCGTTTCTGTTGCGGTGGCGATTGAGGAAGCAAGTAAGTAGGTTGTAGTCTCATTTATTACTGGATCAAGCGATTTCAGAGAAGTTTGATTGGGATCGATTTTAGACGCATGACACAAATCATTATTAAAACCCAGGCTTAAAACCTGGGTTTATTTTTTGATTACAAAAGCAATTATAGATTTCCACAAAATAATTTTTCTGTTGTATAGAGTTATTTTTTAATATCGTTTGCGGTAAACATGTTGCACTAATTTTTTTGTATTTTTGAGTTTTATTCTTTGCGATTAAGCTCAAATCAACTACTTCTATTCATCTAAATATCGTTTCAATTCAAGTGCTAATAAATGTACAGTAGTCCCTGGATCACATTCAGAAGGTTTCACGTTTTTGCAAAAATAATCTTCCATTTTTCTTTTTGCGTTTTTAATTGCTGAATTTACTCCATCATTTGAGTCTACCAAATTATAAATAACATCATAGTTTTTATTATATTTACCCTCACCCAAACGATAATTATCAAATATTTCAGACAATTTATCACACCAATCATCTCTATGCAATGCGGAGTCGCTATAATTAAAATGTAAATAAAGCCAATATTCAAATGATTGATTACTCCAAGCAACCTTATATCCTTTATTTTCTGCCATCTTAATTGCTTCATCAAAATCATCAAAGTCGTCTTTATCAAATACTACCCATATATTTTGATAAATAATCTTTGCTTTACTGACTAATTCGTCGGTTTTTTCAATAAGTTTACATGTCGAGCAACCTTCCCCATTAATATCAATAGTTGGAAGTTCATATACATCTACATTACCACCCATTTTTCTTTCAATAATTTTAGTCATCCCTTTGAAATATAATGGTTCTGTTCTTTCACCCTCAGTTACTATTAGATATGAATTTGCACGTGGTTGCTTATATCCAAATTTTCTTTTCTTACGTTCCTCTCTACGCTTTTTAAAAAGATCGTCACTCCCCATTCTATTCGCCTTCTTTCAAATTAAAATCTTTTAAAAGAGGAACACCTCCGTATACTCCTGATAAATAATCCTTTTCAAATGATGCATCCGACCGCACTTTAAAATCAGATAAAGCATTTAATTCAGAATGACCAGTATCATCTTTTTGAACAAACCAAATTTGATCTCTTCTGAAAAATTTCTTATCAAGTAATGTGGTATCATGTGTAGTGTAAATTAATTGAGCATTGGATGACTTTTCATAAAATAAATCAATAATAAATTTAAGCAGTAATGGATGTAATTTTACATTCAATTCATCAATAAACATAGATTTATCATGCTGAACTGCCAATTTCGCATATAAAAAGATGATAATACTTTTTATTGTACCTTCCGATTCATTTAAAAGCGCTAAATCATAATCATTTCCTTTCATATCTTTGTGAACTGTAAAAAACTGCTCTTCTTTTTCTTCTTTTCTATGCCAAATATCTTTTATTCCAGAATCAATGGCTTCTAGGAACTCTAATAAGCTTTCTTTGTTATTATCAATAACTTGAGGTAGAAATTTTTCTACTACTTCCCAATCCTCATAAAAATCTGTGTCTAGTACTAGTGTATCCATTATGCCCCTATAAACACTATAAAAAATATCAGTCTTGAGTTTCAATTTATTAAAAAAAGATAATACCAATGTTTCAGGAGGAATTTGTTCCTTATAAGTTTCACATTCTTTTCTAACTGAAGCTCCAAAAAAAATTTTTCCACAATCATCCCTTTCAAAAACGATTGTCTTTCTGTTAGTTTTTAAATTTTTTCTATATAACCATTCAGCAACAATTTTTTGATCATTGTATTCGAATCCATATCGATATTCATATCCATCCAAAATTTCTACTATTTCAAACTCTGCATTTTCTTCATCCTCATCAAACAAAAACGGACTGTAGCAGATTTTGATGATCTTTAAATCATCATTCGAAACATTATTAAATGTTTCTATGATCATTTTTTGAAAACAATGAAACGCTAAGAATAAATTTGATTTTCCACTTGCATTTGCACCGTAAATTGCAGCAACCTTTAAATATTTTTCTTTGATATTCAAATCTATCAAATTATATTCATGTTCTTTATAAGCACTAATTGCAGTCAAATCTAAAACGGATTCATTTTTGAACGATAAAAAATTTTTAACCGAAAATTGTACTAGCATGATTACGCCTCCTAATTCTATGTTGTACGTTGTATGCTATATTTTATACATCATTCCGAATTATATGTCAACTTTTTTGTGATATTTCCGTAATTTTATTGATTTAACATCTAAAACATTAGTGATTTATTACAATGTTCACTAAATCAATAAGCATAAAGAAGACATCGGGGACGTTTGATTTGTCACATTCCCCTAAACCCCTCTAAAATATGATTCCCAACGAACATTGAATTCTTCGAAACGCAATTCTAGACGTTGTATCGTTTGTCCGATCCGTCCTGCACTATCTCCTTTTCGCAACAGCAAACTGCTGGCGGGCGGCGGCAAAATTAATCATCCGTTTTTCACTGCGCTTATTGCCGCCGTCAAAGGCCAGCGAGATACACTTTTCCAAGATCCGGTCATAGATCCGTTTATGCGCCATTTGCACTGGATGCTCCATCTGCTCCAGGGTCAGGTTGGTCGTGATGATCAGCGGTTTATTGCTCTTGTAGCGCTCATCAATGATGGTGAGGAGATTATCCAGAGCAAAGTCTTTTTGTTGCCCAACCCCCAGATCATCAATAATCAGCAGACGATTATAATTAATCGCATCGATGTACTTGTTCTTTTCACGCTCAGGAAATAATTCGTTATAGATCCTGGTGAAACTGGTCATCAGGACCGGAGCTCAAGGGGACGGTTCGTTTTGTGCTGCTTCTTCCGTTGTACATTCTATGCAGTACACCAAAGCTACTACCGATTAACCGTTTCAGTTCTCTCTGATTGCCAAACCTCCAGTGCTACAGATTTTTTATTATTCCTTTCTCAAATTGATTTCCTCTCCGGGATATCACATTGTATTTTTTGTTAACCTGTCGTCCCGTTGAGTGCCAGAAGTCAGAAAACGAAAGGATCGATAGGATTGGAGGGTATTTTTTTGCTTTATAGTGATTTTAAAAACCTAATCAGGATTTTTCGCCATAAGTCAAGCTTTGCTCCTTTCGAATAGCTTATTACAACCGTTTGATCCCTTCACAATGCTTTCGAAAGTCACTTAACCCTTTCAATTTTTCTGATAAATGGCACATTAACTCAAACGTTTTGGGCTTATCAACCCTTTTTTCTTTGCATTCAATCGATTGATTTTTCTTGTGATTACATGATATATTCCATAAGAACCGTCCCCTTGTGCTGAGAGATTGGTTTGATATTTGGCATTGTTAACAACTCCTTTATTATGGGAATGGCAGTCGCAGTGAAAATAGGATATGGAGTTATAGGACGTATGCAGCGAGCAGGTCAAAACTGCCCGCTGTGTACGTCCTCTTTACGTAACAAAGGTGAGGTTCGCAGTACGCTTATAATGTTCGGCTGTAAAGTAAATGTTTCATTTCCTTACCCTTGTAATTTTTAACAAATTCTTTTTTGATTGTCATGCCAAGTTTTTCAGCGACCTTGCGTGAAGATAAATTGTTAGGTTTGATTTGAGCAGAAACTTCATCAATATGTAATGTTTCAAAGGCGTATTTAACACAAGCTGTTGCGCCTTCAAGAGCATAACCAAACTTCCATGATGATTTATTATAAATATAGCCGATACCAACATATTTTTCATCGTCTACCTGCTCTGAAATTAAACCCGTTACACCAATGAGTTGATTCGTGTCTTTCTCTATAACAGCCCAATAACTATATCCATCTCTATCATATCTCATAATATTTTCATCAATCCATTCAGACACTTCTTTATCAGAAAAAGCGTGTTCCCATGCGTACATGACATTAATATCCTGCAAAATTGTGCATATGGCGTTGTAATCATCAATCTGAATTTTACGCAAACATAAGCGGTTAGTCTCTATAATAATCATATTGTCCTCACCCCTAATATAAATATTGTTCGTTCACCTTATCGTTTTATTACATTTTAACTTAGCACAAGGGGACGGTTCTTTTGTGCAACTTACTTAATCCTAAATTCGATGCAATACACCAAAGCTACTACCGATTAACCGTTTCAGTTGTCTGGGGGACATCGGGGGGCATTGGGAGGGGCATTGGGGACGTTTCATTCGTCACATTCCCCTAAACCCCTCTAAAAGTATGATTTCCCAAAGAACGTTGGATTCTTTGAAATGCAATTTCAGGACCAGTGGCTACTCATGAGACCGGTTGCCAGCCCTTACACAGATCAAACCAGCCAGCACTGTTGGAATATTTTTCCAGTTCCGCTATTGTCAGTTCAATGGCACTATTACTGCTTCCGCAGGCAGGAAAAACCGTCTCAAATCGTTTCAGTGAATCATCCAGATAGATATCCACATTACCATTGACTGCAAAGGGACAGACGCCGCCAATCCCATGACCAACAAGGTGCTCGACTTCTTCCGGCGAAAGCATTTTTGCCTTCGTTTTAAAATGAGCTTTAAATTTTGAATTGTCGATTTTGGCATCACCGGCCGCCACGACGAGCACACATTTTTCCGCCAGTTTAAAGGACAAGGTTTTGGCTATTCGTTCCGGGGCACAACCGACAGCTTGCGCCGCCAGTTCCACCGTTGCCGATGAGGTCTAGAATTCTAGGATTCGGGTTTCAATATTCCATTGTTTGAAATAATCTCTTACTTTTTCTATTGCCATTTATAGTTACTTCGGTTCTAATAAAATGGGATTCATTTATTGTCCTTCTAATTCTATCATAAATTTTTTTATGACATGAGGCTGACACTTATTCCATCAAATTCAAAGTAAAAGATCTGTTCCCATTGGCCAAAACCCAGCTTCAACAGTTCTCCGGAAATCATCCATTTATCAATCTTTGTTGAACGCATCTATATACTTTTTATAAATAAATACTTTCTTTCTTTTACGGTTATCGAGATTACTTAGAATCCCTTCCTCGCAAAGTCTTTCTAATAAACGGCCACTTGTTGCAACGCTGATATCCAGTTTATTTGTCGCTTCTTCAATCCTGATTGTCGGCTTATCAAATAGTCCTTCATAGATTACCAGAGCATTTTCACTGATGCGCCCCATTGCATTGATTTTCTTTAAATCTTCGTCTCGTAGGCCAGAAATACTTCTTGCAATCTCCACTGCTTCTTGTGCTGTTTCGATAACACCTGTTAAAAAGAATTTGATCCAGCTCTCGTAATCGCCTTTTGTATGAATATGAAATAAACACTCATAGTAGGCCTGTTGATTACGTTTTATAAACTTTGATAAATATAACGTGGGTTTGTGTAAAATATCATTAGCTGCCAAATAAAATGCAATTAAAAGTCTTCCCACTCGTCCGTTCCCATCTAAGAAGGGGTGGATCATTTCAAATTGGCTATGTATTAATGCCGCTTTAACCAGCGGTGACATCCAATCACTTTTATGTATGTATTTTTCAAAGTTGTCCAAACAATTGCTCATATAATCAATTGATGGGGGAACGTAGCTTGCAGTAGTTATTGAATAACCACCAATCCAATTTTGAGATCTTCTGAATTCACCTGGAGTTTTGTTTTCACCGCGGACACCTTCCATAAGAATTCCATGTATTTCTCTTATAAGTCTTAAAGACAGTGGCAAGGTTTCCAAACGTTCAAAGCCGTAGCTTGTCGCCTTTACATAATTTTCGATCTCTTTAACATCATTTGGTACCTCGTCAGCCATACCAGCTTCAGCTTTAATCAAATCACTAAAGGTCGCTCTTGTCCCTTCTATTTGAGAAGATAGCGCTGCTTCTTTTCTGGCATACATGTAGACAAAGAAACTCGGCGAAATCAATGTGTCCGTTACCTCATCTAACCTACCGATGTACCGATTGGCTTCTGATATCAAATAAATCATCTCATCGTCGTATTGAATCACAGGATTTTGAGGGGGTAGCGGTGCCGGAATAAAACACGAGTATTCTGCTTGGCCACTCCCAACCTTTATTTTTCTTCCTGCTCTATTTTCCATATAATCACTCCTCACTTTTTGTCTTAAAATGATTATAATTTATTTTTATTTGCATTTCAACGTATTAAATGAAAACATCTTTTTTTAATATGCACTTTGCCCCAGCACAAAGGGTAAGACGGTGAGAAATCCGGGCATAAAAAAACCGAGGAAGATACAAGATCCTTTCCATTTGTCACATTCCCCTAACCCCCCTCTAAAAATATGATTCCCCAAAGAACATTGGATTCTTTTAAACGCAATGCCAGAACTAGTGGCTACTTACGAGACCGGTTGCCAGTCCTCACACAGATCAAATCAGCCGGTACTGTTAGAAGATTTTTTTATGACAGGGGGATACTACGAAATTATTTCGTTTGTCCGATCCATCCGTCACGATCTCCTTTTCGCAACCGCAAACTGCTGGCGGGCGGCGGCAAAATTAACCATCCGTTTTTCACTGCGCTTATTGCCGCCGTCAAAGGCCAGCGGGAGAAGACATGGGGAAGACATGGGGATGTTTCGCTTGTCATGTCTATCGATTTAATAAAAGCAACACCATCGCCTTTCCCAGCCCCAGCACCGTCTCAACTGGCAGATACTCTCCCCATTTTCTTTTGAATCTTCATGATCAGCTGGGTTCGCAAGTGTACCAGCAATTCCTTCGACTGCGTCATCCATTTAATGCTGTTACCCATTCCCTTCTTTTGATCAGAAAAAAATCGTAGTTATTGAACATACAATAGGCAAGCAATCGAAACCTGCCAGTTTATCTATCTTTATCTAATTTTTTAATAAAATCCGATCGTTCCGCATGAACCAGAAAAAGATTATGGCCGTTCAGACGCTTTATCATTATATAGTAAATTCGAGTAGTACCGTTTTTCTGCGCTTACCTTGCTCTTTCCTATTTCATCTCCTGTTGTTCTAACTTGCCTAACATAGACTGACTGGCATGACAGACGAAACGTCCCCCGTCACGTCATTTATCATTCACTTTATCTCATCTCCGATTTTTTTCCAACAAACGGGGCCTTTTTTATTTAGGCCCCATTTTGTTGGGTTTTATTTTTTAGCTTGAGGAAACGGTTCTTTTGTGGTGTATTTCTCAAATGAGCATAAGTCCCCCTGGCAACAGGGCTTCTGGACTATCCGTTTATTTACTGTGATCTAATCACCGATTTCAAAAAAAGTCTTTGATACAATAAGAAACATTCAACAGATTTATCAATTTTTTATTCGGAGGTATAAAATGTATATTAAAATAATAATCGGCTCACTTGTCGGTGGCGCATTGGGACTTCTCTATTATAAACTGGTTGGCTGCCCCAACGGCAGTTGCCCCATTACTGCCAAACCCCATCGAACTGCAATTTATGGCGCTATTCTTGGTTTTATGATCAGTTCTTCGTTTTAAATTAAAGGTGCTGATGTATGAAAAATAATCAATTCTTATTCCTCTTGGTATTGACTTATTTTGCATTGGGATTTGTCAATATTCACTTTGCCATTTTAGGTCTCGTCTGCATGATGTTACCCTTTATTTTATTATTTAGAAACCACAAAAAAACCTGGTGTCAAGGTTATTGCCCCCGGGCCAGCCTGCTGAACACGACCGGCAAACTTACTTCGAAATTTTCGTTGAAAACGCCAGCCTTTTTTATCAAGGGTAAGATGAAATGGATTATGCTTATCTATTTTGGCATCAGCCTAATCTTTATCACCATGACCACCATTCGTGTTGGACTAGGCTTTTCACCCGCTTTGGAATACCTGCGTTTTCTGATTGTGATTCCCCTGCCATTTGAAATGCCTCAATTGATCACCTTTGAAAGGCTACCAGCCTGGTTGACGCATCTGTCCTACCGTTTTTATTCCATGATGCTGACTACCACGTTTATTGGTGTGATCCTGTCGCTGGTTTACAAGCCGCGCACCTGGTGCACCATCTGTCCCATTTCCACCATTTCCAGCGAGTATATTAAATATGCACGTTGACCTCTTGTACATCGCACTGAAAAAGCCCCGGACAATGCCGGGGGCTTGGATACATCGAAACATCGGGGAATTATCGTGAACGTTTCATTTATCACTTTCACCCGAAGCAGTGGAGACATTTTTGATTTCAGGTACCTAGCCACAAACTATCTCGAAGACAAGGGGACGTCATGTATTTGATGATCAATAGAAATCGAAAAAACCGCCAATTGCTTAGCGGTTTTTCCTTAAATTAATGACATTGGGCTGGAGGTGGTGGGCGGCTTAAGCTCCACCGGTAAACCATCCTTGTTTCAGGCCGATTATTTATTGCTGTTCAATATTGCTGATGGTTCCATCGGGCATATATTGCATCAGCCGGACGTCTGAAGATTCCTTTCCGGATTCAATCACCACAAATGTCATGTCTTCACTCTGGGGGGCGGTGTCAACCCAGGTGCCGGTATTGGCATAGATCTTCTCCCGATTATAGCCTTCGGTATAGTGGGTGATGACCGGTACGTGAGTATGTCCCAACACAACCACATCAATCGTGGGATCGACATTGAAATATTGTGACACCGCCTGTCCATCGAAATAAGTGTGATCCAAGTCGCCTGCAGTGGCCGTAGTATAGGGATTTTTTGTGACAACCCCGTTGGCATCCTGAACCGCATCCCATCGTCTTTGAACATTGGCATACAGGATGGCACTGATTAAACCGTCTTCCTGAACCGTCGGCAGCAGATCGCTGAGGGCAAAGCTGTTATTGTATCCGTCGATGCCGCAGGAGATCACTTTATCATTGAATCCGGCACTGATCGGGTAAGTTACCATGGCACCCGACCATGACTGATAGTAGGCATAGGCGCCAAGCTGGTCGGCATCGCCACTTGATGGCGTCTGGACTTGAGGCAGATCCTTCGCCGGTGCCGTCTGGCCTTCCGCAACAGAAGTGGCGGCCATACGGGTAAGGAAATAGCCCGGCGGAATAATCGATGGATAATCACCGGTTATTTCTTTATTCGACAGGGGGTCGGGGGCATTGAAGGTATCATACCGATGGCCGTGCTCAATAACGATTTCGGAACGTACGCCGATACAATACGTTCCCAGACCAACCTCATCCCGAGCCTGGTTAATGCCGGGAATCAGTTCAGCAAGGATTTCATCGGTGAGCAGCATGTCGTGGTTGCCCGGAATATAGGTTACCTTGACGCCGCTTTTGATCACCTTTTCAATCGCTTCAATGACTGAAGCATTGTTAACAGCCACCTGCTTAAAGAAGGCCTTCGAATCGGTATATTGCGTATAGCTGATCGGTACAAACCACTCATCGAGTAGATCACCGTCGATGACGAGCTCATCAACGTCGCTTACTGCGAGTTTCTCCAGAAAAGCTACAATAAATGGTCTGTTTTTGGTTGTTTGGGAAAAACTGTCTTCCACACCAAGATGAAGGTCGCTGATGACGACAATCCGTTTGGCTGTATGGCCTGAATCATTTTCCCACAAGGGTAATGCGTCAGCCTGGTTTGATGGCTTGGCACATGCTGCAAGGGAAACAACAAACATTAGAACAAAGGTTAAGATAAAACCGGTTTTCAACATTTTCATAAAAAACTCTCCCTTTTCCTAGATTGTATAGTTTCTTCCAATGTTACAAATCCGCTCCATTTGCGAAATAATTGTTCCATCGGCTCGTTATATTATATCAAATATTGTGGAAGATAAATAGTATTATTTCACCGGAGACCTGGGGAGACCTGGGGAAGTTTCGGGTTGTCCGTTCCGTCCAACCCTATCTCCTTTTCGCAACCGCAAACTGCTGGCGGGCGGTGGCAAAATTGGCCAGCCGTTTTTCACTACGCTTATTGTCGCCGTCAAAGGCCAGCGGGATACACTTTTCCAGAGCACGCGGGGACGAGCACGCGGGGACGGTTCAGAATCTGTGAAAAAGTCATAAAAACTAAGGCGTTTTGATTAAGCTAAAACAAAAAAATAACCCTGTTTGATATACTTTATGTGCGAACAAATGAAACCAAACAGGGGGAAAGTTATGCTTCAATTAAAATCAAAACAATCATCCTTCCATTGCTCATTATACAATAAAATTCCAAGTACAAGGGTTCAAGCACGCGGGGACGGTTCTGGCGCAGTGATATTGCGGATTAAACGTTGGCGATATTAATGAAATTAGAATTATTGCCGATAACAGAAATAGATATTAAACATAAAAGACACACTTATTTACAAAAAGGGGGCCATGTTTCGATGAAAATAAATTCTGTTGTTAACAATTTCTATAATAGCTACAGTCAAATGACAGAAAAGCAAAAATCGATGGAGAAAAGCCAACCATCCAGCCAGGCAGTTTCAAAAAAAACAGACACGCTTGATATTTCAAAAGAAGCCTATGAAACGGCGGTAAGTGACGAGACGATGTCTGCCACATCAGGAAAAGACTCGCTTGGAATAACAAAGGGCGAGAAAGCAAACAGTTTTGTTATCCATTTTTCTGATTCAGCAATGGTAAGCAGAGCTATTTCGAGGGGCTATCTTACCGTTAACGGTGTCGATATCCCGCTTTCTGATGATTTGAAAAAGCAATTAACTGAAATAGATAAACAGGCACAAGCTGACCGTGAAGCCGCTTTTTATCAATCTACTATGGCGCATGATCTGGCGGTCTCCAAACAACAAAGTGAAGCATGGGCAAATGCCTACAAAGATTTAGCGGAAGCGATTGAAATAGCCGCCAAAATTTCCGCGGGTGGAAAAGTATCCAGTTCTGACCTGAAAAAATTGATGGAGACAAGTCCGCAGCTTTATGCGATGGCAATGGCTGCAAAGATTGTGGCAGAAAGTCAAGAAAAACAGACTAAACCTGAAATGACAGGCGATGAAGAACCAAGCGAAAGCAACGCTGCCGCTCAAGGCGTTAGCTGGTCAGATTTTGAATGGAAATCTTATGAAACACAGATGAGTGTCACGATGGATGGTACGCCATCCGTTACCGATATCGAAAAAGGAGAAGTTATTTCCCAATAAAAGAAACGCTGAAAACCCATTATTTATGCAGGTTTTCAGCGTCTTTCAATTTACTCCTGTATAGACGATTATTCTAAAATTCAGCATTGCCATTATGTCAAACTGACACTTATTCCATCAGATTAAGCTGATCCTCAATCAAAACTTTAGAAATATTCATTGCCTTGATTAAATTTTCAAAACGTCGATAATGCGTGGTTCCTGCTACAAATTTACCCTGTCCTTTTTCACACTTACTAATAACTGAAACCACTGGCCTGAGGGCTTCGGTTAATTCTGCGTTTGTGTACTGCTCCAGGTCATCAGTCATTTGTTCTTTTGGGAATAATTTACTTTCGATCAAAAGCTTTGAAATAACCATTGCTTTGATTCTATTTCTAAGTAGCGAACACTGGGCGGTTCCTTCCGCAAATTTTCCTTGCATTTTTTCGCATTTGCTAATCGTTAATGCTACTTCCCGAAGCGCTTCGGTTAATTCTTCGTTGGTGTATTTATTCATAATAATGCTCCCTTTTTTTTGGAATCGTCTCGTCCGACCTGCGCTTATTCATCGCCTAACCCAAAGCATGAAGGTGCCATTATACTGTATCTATCAACACAATTTATCATTCTTTGCAATTGGATTGATGGGAAAAGCCGGGTCAAACCTAAACCCGGCTTAATTTTCTGCTTTACTCTTCCAGTAAATTTTTAAACAAAATTCGCAGATAGTCTCGTCTGCCATAAAGAACTCTAGACACAAAAACGAGGTCGTCTTCACACCAGTAAAAAATCATATAAATTCTGGCAAGTCAGATAACGATAGTTCGTTTGCATAGCAATTCGTGATGTTAAGGACGGCCCTAGTTGAGGATGATCGCTCAGGTTTCGCATTTTGCTGTGATTTTTCGCATTAACTCGATTGCGGCCTGGGGATTCCCCAATTCCTCGGATATGTATTCTTTAATCAGCAATACATCATCTCTTGCTTCTGGAGAAATCTGAAGCCTGGTCATTTTAAATTCCCACCTCCGATTCCACCGCATCGATGGTCAGCCAGCCCTTTTCACAACCTGCCTGTTCGCCTTTGGATAGCTGCGACATTAGCTTCAGAGAAGCCTTCAATGATTCATATTCATTGATATCAATAATGGCAAACTTACCTCGACCATTTTTTGTTAAAAAGACTGGTTCGCCCACCGCAACATCCCGCAATACTTCTGTATAGTTTCTTAGATCAGAGATTGGTTTGATATTTGGCATTGTCAACAACGCCTTTCCTGTTGATTGAATTATACCCTTATTTGATGTTATATTCAACAGCAAAACTACCCATTCTCAAGTATCACCATTTTCTCGTCAAGACCCTGAGAAAGGAAAAATATAAAGATGATCACAGAATATAACGAAAGTATTTTTGAAAGCACCCAACGTATATTTCTCAAAAGTTTGTTGAAAAGGCAACAGGAACTCATTGAAAATTATGATAATTTAAGCGAAGATCAAAAGCGACTTGCTGTTCGAAACGAAATAAAAGAACATAACAAAGCACTGGCAGATACAGCTCATAAAGCTGGGGTTGTTACCCCGATTGACTATGCAACATTCCCCAAAAAAGTTATCAAGGTTTGTATGGAGGTCTTAATGCAAAAGATTTAAAACAGCGAAAAAACCTTAAGCAAAGTCAGAATATTCTGGATCACACGAGACATGCAGAATTAGCGGCCAATCTATTTCGCGCTACTCAAACAGAAAGTAAATTGAGGCGAGACAATATTCACGGTAAAGAAAAAGCGAATGCTACCCATTTTGAAGTCGGGAAAGCTGTCCGGGACACAATCAAGGAGTTAGGTGGTACCATGCCAGAAGATTTACCCAAGCCCGAAAAGAGCATAAAAGAAATACATTGGCAATAACATGGTACAATAAGATAAACCTTTATTCCAAAATAACAGGGAGTTATAAATGAAAATCCGCAATGATTACACCTGCCCTCTTGAGATTGTCCATGACATTATCAAAGGCAAATGGAAAACCATTATCATTTTTCAAATGCGATCCGGTTCGGTTTCTCTTTCTCAACTAGAGAAAAGTATTGAATGCATCAGTCAAAAGATGCTCTTGCAACAATTAAATGAACTTCGCCATTTTGGTCTTGTTGACAAAGAAAACTCTCCGGGTTATCCGCTTCATGTTGATTATTACCTGACCGAACGGGGCAAACGAATCCTCAAAGCGGTTGAAATTATGCAGGATATCGGAATTGAGTACATGGTTGAACACCACCTGACCGAAATCTTAGATCAAAAAGGAATTTGCTATCCAAAATAATTGTCTCAATTATTTACATTCATATCCACAAAAAAGCGGGTAATTTACCTCCAGTTCAAGATGAATTATACTTTAACAAAACAGGAGGTTTATAAAATGAAAAAAGCACTAATATTAATTGATATCCAAAATGATTATTTTAAAGGCGGGCGTTTTGAGCTAAACCATTCAGACAAAGCGGCCCTAAATGCAAAAAATGTTTTAGCCGATTTTAGAAAAAAAGATCTTCCCATCTTTCATATTCAACATGTAAATTTAAGGGACGATGCGCCCTTTTTCATCGCCGCAACTGAGGGTGTCCAGATCAATTCGCTGGTATCTCCCTTACCGGATGAAACACTCATTATCAAACATACCCCCGACAGTTTTTTTAATACGGATTTGCTTCCGCTGCTGAACGAAATGGAAATAAAAGAGTTGGTGATCTGTGGAATGATGAGTCATATGTGCGTTGACACAACGGTTCGTTCGGCTAAACGACTGGGCTTTGAAATTGAATTATTGAGCGACGCCTGTACCACCAGAGATTTGCTTTGGGAAAATACCCTGATTCCTGCTGAAATGGTCCACGCTACTTTTATGGCTGCTTTACAAAATACCTTTGCTGTTGTAAAAAATACTTCGAATTTTATCAAGTCTGATTCCTAGACACAGAATAACCATCCCCTTGTACTAATTGTAAATGATATCTATAACTATGCAGCCCAGTTAACCAATCGTCTCGAATGTTTAATTAATTAAACATTCGTAAAAGCCCTGAGGGGGAAGTTGCCCCCTCGGGGCTACATGCGATAACAGTTTGTTATATTAGATTAAACTGGTCCTCGATCAAAGCTTTAGAAATACTCATTGCTTTGATTAAATTTTCAAGTCGCCGCTGATGAGAGGTTCCTTCATCAAATTTCACCTGCGCTTTTTCACACTTACTGATAACTGAAACCACTGGCCTGGAAAGACTGGGGGCATTTCGTTCGTCATATTCGTGATGATATTAGGAATGTCTTTTGTACTTTGACCATTTTCAAATGACAAACTCGCCACCTAAAAGTCGTTTCTTTTAAATCCGGTTCTTCGTCTAAATAGAATTGGTAAAGCTACTTGTTTGTAAACGGCTTATTTCCAAATGTTTTAAACACTTCAAAAATCCTTAATTGATCGTTCACTTTATCTCATCTCCGATTTTTCGTTCCCAATAAACGGGGCCTTTTTTGTTTAGGCCCCATTTGTTGGGTTTCATTTCTCACTGTTTCAGCGTGTAGATTTAAGGGCCTATGGCCCTGATCAAAATACCATAATCGCATGCTTATCTTTTGCAAAGAACACCCATCCGGCACCGCCAAAGACCTCAATGTATTGATCAAAATCCTTTGGGAACATTTCTAACCGCAACTTTAATTGATTTTAACCTATTGGTCACATAATTGTGCATCCTCTTCTTATCATTTAATTTTTTTTAATCGCAAGTCGGGGGACCATCGAGCCACCTGAATTGTAATGTGTTTATTCTTGTTTGCACACTATTAAAATGATAGAATACCATTATGATCAGCGTCGCTCCATTAGGATAAAAGACTGGCTGAACACAACCTAAGAATACAAAACCAATCTTACAATCATCATCTGGGAGTAATTATGAGTCAATTAAACGTCTATTTCAAAAAAACAAAACTGCACTTTTCGAAAGAAAAGAATCTGAATCAATCCGTTGAAGATGAAGTGATTGCTAAAAATGTCAGCCGACTTGTTTTTCTTGTTCCGGCTGTTGGAGTTGTCAATCTGGCACACATTTTTTATTTTATCATCAATTTTACACCAACAACCCTCCTTGAAGAAAAATGGGTGACCGGAATTGTCTCCATTCATGCAGTTAGCGCCGTAATCGCGCTAGTTCTGTCACTTACTCTCATTCACATCAATAAAAAAAAGGCTACGCCTTTACATTTGAAAGTAATTGAAAATTTCGTAGCCATTTTTATTCTCATGCTCGGAATTTCACTGGTGTCAGTCGATCAGTATATCACCACCAATATCACCCCTTTTTTAGTGGTTTGTACCGTATTAGGGTTGTTTATCATTAAAAGGCCTACTGCAACAATTATTCAATATTCGATTGCATTGGTTTCTTTTTTTGTTCTAATGTCAATTTTCCAAATAGAGCCTGCCATTTTGGCAACCAATCAATTAAATGGTATCACCTTTGTTGCCATAGGCTTATGTATTTCCCTGCTATTCTGGCATTCGGAACGAAGCGCAATTCTACAACAAAGAAAAATTACAGAGCAACAGCATAAGTTGGAAGCGATCGCCTATTACGACAATTTGACGGGTTTGATAAATCGCTGGAAATGGCTTCAGTATGTGGATGTAGAACTGGATAAAAACCAGTTCCCGGGCAAAGAAAGCTGTATTCTATTACTGGATATCGATTTCTTCAAACGGGTTAATGATCAATATGGGCATCCCGTCGGCGACCAGGTCTTGAAGCAATTGGCACATATTCTTAAAAATGAAGTGGGCTCCCAAGGCGATACTGCCAGATGGGGCGGTGAAGAATTCATTATTCTTCTGCCTGGTGTATCGCTGTCAAAAAGCATCGAAATTGGCGAACAAATCCGACAGGGTATTGCCAAAATACCTTTTTATGTAGAGAATCATCAAATCCACATTACCATCAGCCTTGGTGCTACCTTGCTGGAGAAACATTGTGATTTTATGCATGCCTATAAACGTGCCGACCAAGCCCTCTATATGGCTAAAAATAATGGTCGAAATCGATTAGAATATGTCGTAAACCCTGCATAATACAGTGGTGCGAAGCAAAACAATTCGGCCTCTGTAATTAAGTCATCCGTTTTATCAATATCTGAATTTTCCAAGTCTTCGGCAAGATGTGGGGACTTTAATCAATAAGCAAAATTCCATATCGATTCATGGTTTCATTCTTATCAGCTAACACCGCAATGGGATAATCAAGTTCCCGAACCGTTCCATAGACGTCAATGGCCATTGCTTCGGTACAGGGCCTTGCCATTTTTTTGTTTTTACACCCGGTTCGTTCCGACACACAGTCTGAACAAAAATTACATTCATCTACCAACAGTGCAAATGCTTTATGATAGCCAAGCAGAAATAATTCCTTTTCAATTCGCAGCAATTCTTTATTGGTAGCTTTGCACCATTGGAGCAGCATCTTATCGTTATCAATCTTTTCCCGAAAATGAAAAATAACAGCTGTTTTATATTCGGAAATAAACTCCCGACAGTCTGGTACCGATGGTGTATTTGGTGGACAGGCACTTTTCTTACCGTAACTGACGCAACCATACATACATTTTATTCGAACCCATTGAGCAACTTTTATTTGGTCACTTGCGATCCATTTAAAATCAGTGAATTGTTTATCCAAAAATATGTTTTCTATTTCACCTTTATTCATCAGGTTACCTCTCATTCGTAATTATGGGTAGTTGGGTTATCGATTTCTATGGGTTTATTGTATCATTTAATGGCAGCTAGAGAAATTTTTTTAGATTTCATAAGACACGGGGACGTTTTGTCATATACTGAGAACGTTTTTTCGGCTTTGTCCATTTTTTATGATCAATACTCATTCGAGGCTCAACGCAAATTCCTCTGCATTCCTTAAATCCTCACTGTTTGGTCTGCCTTTGTTCATTCCCCCAAAGAATTTGAGAAAACTGTTGGTGTTAAAACCCTTACAGCTAAACTCCCCTTTTACGATGTAGCCTTTTGACTTGAGCTTCTGTCTTAGTGCCGAATGATCTTTTGCTACCTTAGCTTCTCCCATAATCGCACTGGTAGAGAAGATAAAGCAAGACTTTTTGCACACTTCCGGCAATTGATCAGCCAGATCCAGCAATTCTTTATAGTGACTTCCACTGTCGATACCCGCTCCAAAGCCAATCAGGTCATAATCCTCAAGTTCTTCCAGGGTGACCTGATCCGTTCTTTTTACCGGGGCATGTAATACTTCAGCAAATACATCAGCAATTTTTGCGGTATTGTTGTGATGATACGAATGGATAATAATCAGACACTTTCCTCGCGCGGCGGCCATCAAATAATTTTCTTTCTGCATGGTTTTTACCTCTCATTTTTAAGACATGGGGACGTTTTGTCAGGACACAGTAGGAATGGTTCTTTTGTGTTGTTTCTCTAGTAATAAATTCGCAGTAACACATCCACAGCAGTCAAATGCTGTGGATGTGTTTTTTATCCTAAGGGTACAGGCTCTTTATACTCAGCCTTGATTTCCTTTGCACAAAGCAGGTGTTCGGTGTGCAGCATACCGATATTGGTAACCATCACATGGCCGGCAGTGGCCGGGTAATTCATAAATATGGCAATGGTTACGGCCAGTGCCAAGCCCTCCAGGGGAATATTCAGGAGGTTGAAAATAATGGTGAAAAGAAACGGACCAATCCCTGGAGACGGTGGCACCGCAACAGAGAGAATCATACAGAGGATGACCACGGGAACGATTTCCGCCATGGTAAACGATAGCCCATAAATGTTGGCTATAAACAGGGATATTAATACCCATATGGGGATTGCAAACTGTTTGTTAAAGAGTGCCCCGACTGGAATTGAAAAACTAATCACGTAATCTCTGACGTTCTGTTTGACAGAAGCAATCAAGGTATGGCTGGCAAAGGTGGCACTTGAGCTACCAGTGGAAAAGGCAATCAGTAAAAATGAACCGGCTGATTTAAAATAGGTAACGGGGTTCATTTTTTCAATTAATGCCACACTTAGCAGCAAAATCACCACCAGAGCAAGAAGTGGCACTAACATCATGCCAATCAAACCGATCGATCCCAAAAGAGCACCACTGTTACCGGCGATTATCATATTCAAGATGTTGATAAATATAATCACGGGCATCATGTCACAAACGGCATCTAATATGGTTATGAAAATTAAATTGCCTTCGGTAATGATTTTGGTTATAGTGGGAAATCGCCCTTTAAGGGTAAGCATTACAATTCCACTGACAATGGCGAGGAACATAATTTGAAGGGTGTTGCCATCTAAAAAAGGCTGGAGGATATTGGTCGGGATGATGCCAAACACCATTGCTCCAATTTGGTTCCATAAGTCACCAGACCCGCCACCTGATGTGGCGGAACCCTCACTGACGAAGAATAACCCGGCCGCCAAAAGGGAAATTGCCGAGGACACCAGCATGATGCCCAGCGACCAGCTCAGTAAGCTCCGAAAGATGCGCTTCATCTGAGCCATATTGTCCATGTTGAAAATGCTGCCGATGGTGGAAAGAAACAGCACGGGAACCACTAAAGCGTTAATAAATCCAAAAAAAGTTCCGATTAGGGGTTTTAGGATGGTGTTGGCAAGCCAAAGTCCGATGGTTGGGGACAAATATTGAAATGCCAGACCGCAAAAAATCCCAGCAACAAGCGCAATGGCTGTTTTCAGCGCCGGGTTGGCTGTTTTTGCTTTTAATGTGTATGACACATTGTTACAGCCATTTTCGTAGGAGTAGGTAACCGCGGATAATCCGATTAAAATATTCTGACCAATGAGATTGAACTCCGGATCATCCACGTCTTCAGGCAGCGTCAGCGGATCGGATTGGTTCCCCCGGTAATTTAAAGACAGCGTGAACGTTTTAAATCGCTTACTCAGGGATATTTCGAAGGTTTCATTTTCCTGAGCCCCTTTCTGCCAGTGGACAATGGTCTCTTCTACGAAAAGCTGGGCCCGGACGATGTCGCTTTTTGAGCAATTGTACTTAAGCAGCAGCTTCTGAACAAAGTCATAGGAATCATCAATACTCTCTAAACTAAGGGTGAAAAATTTCTTAACTTTCATTTATTTCCTCTTTATGACTTTTTTTCAATTTAATAGGAATTTTTTTCGATTTAGCCTCCTGTTGTTCTTATAAGTATATCATAGATTGACGGGCATGACAGGCGAAAAAGCTCCTTGCATACCATGTCATATTTTTTGTCAAAACGACCCCTTCTAAATAAATCCTTCCGTCACGAGCATTAACAGTCCGATCGTAAATCCGATAACAGCTCCCGTGTAGACTTCTTTTGGCGTATGTCTTTTTAATTCAACTCTTGACCAGCCAATAAGTCCAGAAAAAAGCAGCACAATGATGCCAATCATCAGATTTATTGGCATAATCAAAAATGCGAGATAAATTGTCAGAGATACGTGCCCAGAGCATTTTATAAAAAAATTAACCAGATACGAAACAATTAACAGCACTAATGCAAACAATGCTCCTAGAAATAAACCTTCTGATTGTTTTGTAAAAAATAAGACGCAATTGATAATCACTAAAAGTGTGATTGCAAATATATACATCGAATTGCGTTGGCTTTTTACTGAAACATCAAAGTTTGTGTATTGTCCATTTTTTGTTTTTAGATAATTTCTGATGGTTGATGGAACAATGACACATCCGACAAGTAAAAATGAGATAAATAAAGCTTTATTAAATTCTTCATAAGAAAACATAACCACTAAAATAAAAATTGAAATGGTAATTAAAGGGTGCGCTATCAGCGAAATAGATGCAGCAATTTTCTGTTTCATTTAAAACCTCCTTTACTTAATTCCGAAAAACAAAGATTTAACGATGAAAAAATAGATATCAGGTTGGGATTTGGGTAAACATATCTTACGACCGAAAAAATCAGGTCGAAAAAAAGTTCGCGTCTGAGAAATTCTGAGTTGAAAACATGGGCTCACAAAAATTGAGTATCGCAAAAGTCTCGGTAAATTTGGAAATTGCAACATCGATTTCGGAAAGATTTGCAAATTTGAAGGAGAAAGATTTAATGAAATCGGATCACGTCACAATAAACAATTCCCTTACCCCAGTCATTCAAAACCAGTATTACGGCAAAGTAAATGGTACCCTTGATGCGTTTCAAATCATCAGCCAGTCGGAAATCGGAAAATATGAGGCGTTACGTTACCGTTATCTCAAAGAGCATAAGAAAAGCTTATTTATGGAACTGCTTTTCCAGGATAAACTCTGTGAACACCTGCGGACGGTCGAGCAGTCGGCCCGCAATCGGCTGGATCAGATCATGGGGTGCCTGCTGGCCAGACATCCGGCACCTGACCCGAAAACCTGCACGATGGCCTGGGTATGGCACATGAACCAGCTCAAAGAACAGGCTCATGCCATTGTCGTTCAGGAACTGATTTATAACTGACGCAACGCAAAGCAAGCAGCGATGGATTTTTCTTCGCTTCAGACTATCAAAAAGTCAGCTAAACAGCTGGCTTTTTATTATTTATTATTATAATCCCCCCTGCTAATGTACTGATTCTACATCAACCATGAGGTTTACACAATTTTTGAACCCGTCTCTGAGAATCATTTGCTAATCGACATGAATAAAACGATTAAATGCCTCCTCGATTTTCCCTGAATTTCCCGTCATTAAATGTCCTCCCGTTTTACATGACACAAACGTACAATTTGGTATTTTCTCTGACCATAAGGCAGCTTTACTATAATCCGCCAATTTATCATCTTCTGCATGCACAATTAATACGGGCACGCTCAATTTGCTCATATCATATTGTTCATAATGATTATCCATATCGGTATTGGCAATTTTTGCATCTAAAACAATGCCATCGTGTCTTTCACTTAATGGCATAATTAATCCGATTGTATCACTATCCATCCCCATCAGTGGTTCAAATAACGGACTAAAAAACCACATTGGAAAGTCATAACATAGTGCTGCAGGTGGCCCAACATACGTTGCTTCGTTGGCTGGCTTTTCAATTGCCGGATAACCAGAGCAGTATAAGATCAAGCCCTTAGTGCGTTCTGGATGTAAAAGCGCAAATTTAATTGCAACTGCTCCTCCAGCCGATGTGCCAAGCACATAAACCTTATCAATATTCAATGTATCCAATAGTTCGACAAAGGTTTCTACTTGACTATCGATACTTGGATTCTCAGCCACATCACTCCCGGGATATCCAAATCGAGAAGGAGCGATCACTCGATAATTATCGGTTTTATCCGAAAGTGTATCATAGGCTTGATCGTAGCCGCCGCAGATACCATGACAGCTCAGGATGACTTCGCCCGCCCCTTCATCAATATAGGTTATTCTGCCATATGATGTTTCAACGGTTTCTGCTTTATTCTGGTATGTTTCAAATCGTTCAGACGCTTTTTTCAATTCGAGATTAAATTTTATTGCGATCACAACCGCCAATACAACTAAGATTCCGCTAACAATCATGATAACTTTTCTCTTCTTCAAATAATCATACCTGCCTGCTATAATTTTTCCCAAATGCTCTTATATGTTCATTTAAGTAAATCTTAATCTGTTCTTCATTCTCGGGATTACAGTCGTATTGTTGAAACAGTAAAAGAATCGGACCATAAAATTGAAGCGCAATTATTTCCGGATTTTCTTCCCTAAACAATTTGCCTTCAACTAGCTTTGCGAAAGTCTTGCTTTGCTTATGAACCACCCCTAACAAATAGGATTCACCATACTGCCTGGCTGCCTGTTTATTACCAAACTGTTCTCTCATTAATAATCTTCGATAATTTGATACCACCGGATCCTTAGTAAAAAGAGAAAACAGATTCCAGGATATTTCACATAATTTTTCAAGCGATAATTCCTGATACGCCTGAGCGACATCTTCAGTCATGACCTCGGGAACTTCATTTTCCTGATAAACCAATTCGATTCGCTCTTTCATGATCACCATAATACTGTCTAAAATATCTTGTTTGTTTTTGAAATGCTTATATAATGCGCTTTCACGTACGCCTACTGCACTTGCAATGTCTCTTACGGATACTCCCGAAAAACCTTTCTGTGCAAACAACTCCAAAGAAATATTCAATATTCGTTCCTTAGTTTTCATAATCGCTCCTTGTATTTACACACCACAAGTGAACAAGTGTTAACCTAATAATAGTTAACATTTGTTCACTTGTCAAGCGCATTAATAAAAAATAATACCCCCTACTGTGCCCATAAATAATCAACTCAACATCGGTCCTTTCCGATCTTGCAGCCACAAAAAAAAGACCACCCAAAGGTGATCAAACAAACCAATAAAGCAGACGTGGGGGCGTTTCGTTTGTCTTGTTTCATCATTTTCAAAACTAATAGGTACTAAAACTAAATTTTGGGGTAATAATAGTTTATAAACTGCGAGGAGGAACATGTCATGTCAAATTATGAAACCCCCTCCTTTTATTAAGCCAAACAAAGAATCATCAACCTAAATAAGATTCTATTTCTGGATGAAACAATTTTAAGGCGGTCCAAAAATGAAAAAATCGATCAAACCCATTAACACTGATAAACCTGAAAATGCTGCTGTGGCAGCGGTTAAAGACAAGACTCCCGCCCCCGTTGAAAGTCGGAGAAAAGCCCATTTGTTTCAACTGGGTCTTGGAATCATGCTTGTCGCTTTTGCGGTTTTGACATTCTTAGTGATTACCGTTCCTTCATTTACGATTGATTTAACTATTTCGACTGGTTTGCAATTGATCAATAATCCGGTCTTTTCCGGGCTGATGACCGTCATAAGCTGGGTTGGGAATTCACCGCAATCGTTGATAGTAATGGCCGTTATTATTGTGACTCTTTTTGCTCTGGGGTATCGGTGGGAGTCCACCGTCGCTTTGGTCATCGCGGTGATTGTTCCATTACTCAACTTTCTCATAAAAACTTTGGTTCACCGTCCTCGTCCGGGCGTGGATCTGATTCACGTAGTCAATGTCCTCAGTAGCTATAGTTTCCCTAGCGGGCATGTCATGTTTTATACAAGTTTTTTCGGATTTGTCTGTTTCCTGACTTATACACTGCTCAAACCATTCTGGATACGAACTTTGCTGTTTATTATCTTTGGCAGTCACATTGTTCTGGTTGGAATATCTCGCATTTATCTTGGCCGGCACTGGGCCAGTGATGTATTAGGTGCATATCTATTGGGAGGGTTATGTCTTATTGCAGGTATTCATTTTTACCGTTGGGGAAAACCGCGCTTTTTTGTTCGGCCATAAAATGATGACCCAAGTGAGACGTTTCCAGATCTGATGGTTGCGTTGATTTTGGTGAGTATTTGATTTTCTTGATTGTTTTAAACGTTAACTGGTACACTTTTATTTAGCAACTTAATTTATGGAGGAATAAGCGATGGAAGTTCTAAAAACAAACGTTCTGCCAATGCGCATTAAACTCATCTTTAATCCTGGTTCTGGATCAAATGACGACTCACCCCAACAAATGCTGACTGTGATTAAAGAAATGCAAGCCTGGAAGTTTGTCCCTGAAATCTATTTAATAGAGCCAGACTGTAACTTGAGGG
This sequence comes from uncultured Acetobacterium sp., assembly GCF_963664135.1. NCBI lineage: Bacteria > Bacillati > Bacillota > Clostridia > Eubacteriales > Eubacteriaceae > Acetobacterium > uncultured Acetobacterium sp. The sequence continues at coordinate 1,853,456 of NZ_OY760905.1, forward strand.
AAGTGGTCGAAGAAGCCATTGCCCAAGGAATTGATCTGTTTGTTGTTTGTGGCGGGGATGGCACCGTCACTGCTGTCACTAAGGCGATAGTCGGTTCAACCGCTACGCTTGGCATTGTCCCCACCGGAACTCAGAACAATGTAGCCCTTAGCCTGGGCATCCCCACTGATATTCCGGCTGCAATCGCCATTCTCAGACAGGGGCAGAGTTTAAAAATAGATCTCGGCATGGTCACGTGCAACAATGTCAGCACACCTTTTATAGAGCTTTGCTCGGTGGGATTGTTTTCGACGCTTTTCCCCTCCGGGGATGATATCCAGCATGGCAACATCGCTCGTATCGGTGATTTTCTGGGAATCCTAACGACTTCGCCGCCCTCTGAAATACATCTTATTCTGGACGATAATCGGGAAATCAGCGAGTTGGGTCATGCAGCATTAATTTCAAACATGCCCTATATTGGTCGTCATTATAAAGTCGGTGCTCTTGATGCCTATCATGATGGCTTACTGGATGTATTGTTTTTTTCCGATCTATCCAAACTCGATTTGATCGCTTATATTCTTAACGGTGTGGGCACCGATAGCCAGGAGGATCCCCGGATTAAGCATTACCGTGTGCGTGAAGTTGTCATTGACACTGAACCATCAATGTCGGTGATGGCTGATGGCATCAGTCTGGGAGAGGGTTCCGTGCGAATCGAAGTACAGCGACAAGCATTAACCGTAATGGTCGGATCGACAGAGTCAAATGAGGGGCAATAATCAGGATAAGTTCGTAAAAGACCAAGGGTTAAAACCGACTGAAGAAAGCCCATTGCCTGAGCTTGAAATTGACGGAAGATGGAAGAAAATCATCACGGGAATACGTCACATTCCACCTGTTTACTGGCTCATCCTCGTTGCCATTTCCTTTGTTTTATTTCTTATATTTGTTCCGAATTATATATGGATCATTTTATTAGGGGTGGTAAAAAACCAAAAAACGCTGATTATCCTGGTGCTGATTTTTACCTTAATTACCATTTCTCTTATATGGTCGGTTGGTCAGCGCATTGATGTCTGGGTTTTTACCTATTTTAATATGCATGGTCGCCACAAGTCCTGGCTTGATTGGCTGATGCTGTTTTTTACTCAGCTTGGTAGTGGGATTTTTGCTATGATTGTTGCTACTATTTTATATTTTTCAGGGTATAATCTCCTTGCATATGCCTTTGCATTGGGCACGTTATCATTATGGTTGGCGGTTGCCTTTATAAAAGTACTTATCCATCGAACCCGGCCCTATAAGAAGATTGAAAATAGTCGAATTGTCGGGTCCCAAGCCAAGGGCAGTTCTTTTCCAAGTGGGCATACCAGTCAGTCCTTCTTCATGGCAACTTTTTTATTACACTATTTTCACGCCAACTTTTTTATCTGGATCGCTGTATATCTGATGGCTTTTTTTGTTGGCATCACCCGTATTTATGTCGGCATGCACTACCCCCGGGATGTGCTCGGAGGTGCTATGCTGGGAATCGCCTGGGGACTTTTAGGCGTGATTCTTAATAATTCATTTTGACATTTTGTGACTGTTCCGGGTCGCAGTGGGGGACGGTTCGGGAATAGTGAAAAAAGCATGTTTTTTCTGCTGAGTTCTCAAAATTCGAATGAATTATTTTCAGTAAACGAAATTAATTCTAAATTCGACAAATCGTTCACAGAAACAAGAAGATTTAGCGGTCACTTCTTTTAGATATAAATCCAGGTTTCCAATACACTCAATTCCCCGTGATTAAATTCTTTAAAAACTTTGATCTTAACACTGACTCCTGATTTATTTAGCAGGAGTCTTTTTACTTCTCAGTTAATTTCATCTATCACCCTTTAAGTATCCACAAGGGTGATTTTTTTGTTGTATTCCTGTCATAATCCTGTTAAACTGAGGCAGATATAAGTGAAAAAATCGATAAATGATCTGATAGAAGAAGGAGTAACAAATGTTAAACGATACAACCAATAACTATCTAAAAGCCTGCGAAAACTGGCGATTAAAATTTATTGCCATGGACAAACAACAGCTCATGGAAAAATTACCGGAACTTAAGAGCGAGGAAGATTATCTCACTTTGAAACTCTTCGGACAAAAATTTGGAGTTCATTCCCAAACTGGCGCAATTGTGACTATTGAAGATTTTAAACCAGCTTCAATTGTCAGCCAACTAAATATCTTCACCCTTTTCGGTTTTGTTAAACCGGGTGCCCAGTTCAAGGATAAATGGGTTCCCTTTAGAGAATTAAATGGCGCTGCCCCGTTTACAAAAGCCTTTGAAAAACATGTGCTAGAGCCGTTTGCCGAGACTTTTACCGGACAGATCGAAAAGCTTTCGAGCGCCTGCGAAATTCTTGGCGGTGTCAAACTTTCACACTCGGATGTCGGCTATTGCTTAAACTCATTTGACTGTATTCCCATAAACTTTCTTTTTTGGGATGGTGATGATGAATTTCCAGCCCAAGGAAACATCCTTTACGATCTGAGTGCCACCGATTTTATCCATGTGGAAAGCACCGTCAGCCTTGCCATTGAAGGTATTGAACGGTTGGCTGAAGTGGCCCAGGTCGATATCAAGGGACCTCTCTTTCATATGTAGGGGTTTCTTTATTTTTTCTCTGGCCTGTTTTATTGATACTGCCGCACTATCATATCCAGTTTTTATCAAATACGAATTTTTTTGAAAACACGCGCGAAACACGGGGTGGTTTCGTCCGTCATATTGAAGATACCCATAGGGGCCGTTTTTTGCATACATCTATTTATATTTGTGCCAAACTGCTTTTTAAGATCCTAATCATTTCATCGATCTGTTTTTTCTCGATCACTAATGGCGGTAGGAATCGCAATACATTTGGTCCGGCGGTGATGATGATCAGTCCCAGTTCCTGGGTTTTTGCGATGATATCTTTTACCGGACGATCCAGCTCAAGGGCTTGCATTAAGCCCATCCCTCGTCGTTCCTTTACCCCCGGATAATCGCTGACCAGCTCATCCAGTTTCGCTTCCAAATAGCTGCTGACCACTTTTACATGATCCTGCAAGGCCGTCTGCTCATAGATATCCAATACCACATCAACTGCTGCTCCCGCCAAGGGATTAAAGCCATAGGTGGTGCCGTGATCCCCCGGTTCTAAAACATCTGCAGCTTTCCCCCTGGCCGCAAAAGCACCCACGGGAATTCCGCACCCGAGCGCCTTTGCTGCGGTCATCACATCCGGGATGACACCATAGGCCTGGTAAGCAAACATTTCCCCCACTCGTCCCATGCCGCATTGGATTTCATCCAGCATCAACAGCAGATCATATTCTTCGCAAAGCTTTTTCACGCCGATTATAAACTCGGCGGTGGCCGGATAGAGACCACCTTCTCCTTGAATGGTCTCCATTAATATTGCGCAGGTTTTTTCATTAATCTGCTCTTTGACACTGGCCAGATTATTAAACTGGGCAAACTTGATATTTGGCATCATCGGCCCGAAAGCTTCCTGGTATTTGGGTTGTCCGGTAACCGCCAACGCTCCCATGCTGCGGCCATGAAAGGAGTGCTCCATGGCAATGATTTCGCCTTCGGGACTGCCAGTCTTATTAAAATAATATTTACGGGCAATCTTTAACGCCCCTTCAATGGCTTCTGTTCCGGAATTGGTAAAAAACACCTTTTCCATCCCCGATACCTGGGCAAACTTCTCGGCCGCATCTGCGGAGGGCTTGTTATAAAACAAATTGGAGGTGTGAATTAATTGATCGATCTGTACTTTCAAGGCCTGGTTATATGTTTTGTTTTGATAACCTAAGGCAAACACGCCAATACCCGCTGCAAAATCAAGATATTTTTTTCCCGCATCGTCATATAGATAAACACCTTCCCCGGATTCTAATACAATCGGATAGCGATTATATGTTTTCAAGAAATAGTTATCGGCTTTTTTAATGGTCTGATTCATATTTAACACGTCCTTTCAAATTTGTTTGTAATTGTAACACACGGTTATTTTAATTGCAAGTAACAACTATTGTTTTTATCAAACATTGCAAATGCAAATTAAATATGCTACAATAAACACATCTATAAAGGAGGTGCTATTATGAATCGCGCACAACCAAAACAGTTTAGAGAACAAATACGAATCCTTGAGAGAAAACTGGGACTCTTAAAAAAAAACAATGGCAGCTGCTGCGCCGCCGTTCTGACCCTGGCTCAATGCCATGCCTTAGTCGAAATCGGGCGGATCAACTCCATTTCTTTAAAGGACTTAGCCATCATCCTGGCCATCGATATGAGCACCACCAGCCGCACCGTGGACGGACTTGTAAAAAAGGGATATGTCCAACGCATCCCTTCACTTGAAGACCGGCGCAGTGTTGACATATCCCTGACTGAATCTGGTATGGTTCTATTTGAAACGATTGAAAGCAACAATGATACTTTCTTTGCGGATATTTTTGATAACATTCCCAATGACGAAAAAATGAATGTCCTTCATGCTCTTGATGTCATTCTGGCCGCTTTCGATCAGAAATCGTAAGCCGGCCGGGGAATTGAAATTTTGCCAGCTTTATATTCGGTTGATAATGCGGCTTTGCATGCTTGCCATCACATCCAAAGCCGCCTCATTAAGACAGTCTTCATTGCTGGCGACGCAGCTGGCATCGACAATAATTTCCGCTTCCGGCAGGGCCGTCTTTGCCAGCACGGCATCCGAGATCAGACAAATATTTGAAACAACTCCCACCAGCTCGCCCCTGTCCCTTTTATTACCCATCCTGTCCTTTATAACAGTCAATCAGATAAGACATCCGCAGCATAAACCGAGCATATGAGTCCCCCAAATCAATATTACCGATTTCTGATATCCGCTCCAACCGATAAGCCAGCGAATTCCGGTGCAAAAACAATTTTTCTGAAGCGAACTTGATACTACACCCACCATCTAAATATACCTTCAATGTATCATATAAGCGGGTTTCATTTTTTCGGTCATACTGCCTTAGGATACTTAATGCCGGATGACAAAACTGTCCGAGTTGCGATTCATCTTTCACCTGATCCAGCAGATCATAAAACTGATAATCAATATAACAGCAAATAAGCTTTTCAGAATTCAACCGTTTTCCCAGATTCAGAGCGGTAACCGCCTGATGATAATATTTTGCAAAACTTTCAACATGCGTAAAAGTGTTGCTGACGCCAATACGCAGATATTCATTGTCCGCCAGATGCTGGATCTCGTTTAATTGTTCATCCTGAAAACGGTCGTTTTTCAATAGCGGCACCAAAACCGCTACTTTCCCCTCATGATAGGTAACATGTGAACCCGGTAAAACTTCTTTTAAGGCTAAAACAAGATGATCTTTTAAATGTCGCTCGCCCAAATAACGGGTCGGGAGAACCGAAAGCGCAACCAGTTTGGAGGCAAACTCTAAACCAGGAAAGCAAATCGGAATATTCTCCGGCGGAGCTCCGATTAAAAGTTCATACAACAACTGTTGATACTGCGTACCAGTCTGAAACAAATAAGAAAAATAATGTGTGATGGTGTAACTGATGGCATGACTGACAACCTCAAGAATTTCCATATGCACGGGTGTTACTTGGGTTTCGCTTTCAATCATCAGTAAAAAACCAACCTGAATGTCATGATGGAAGACCTTACTGCTGAGCTTGCGATGGGGTGATTCGGTACATGAAACCTCAACGGCATCAGTAGTGTGGGCAGCCTGTTGAACGGCCTGGATAAAATCATAACTGCAATATCCCTGTCTGATGTTGTCCTTCCATAGGTCATCCGTGACTGGAATCGAAGTGGAATGCGCCAGAATTTTGAAATTAACATCGCTAAAAATAAGCGAATTTCCCAGGATGATGGAGGCCGTATTGACCACCGCCTGAAGATCCCTTGTCTCATTGGCCCGTTTTATCAGTTCTTCATAGACAAGCCCACCCCCGGAACTCGTCATCAATGTTCGCGCCAGATTGACTGCCGAAAATAATTCGAATGGCGCTACATAAGCAAGGTTTTGGATCGTGTCTGTCAGGGGTTGTCCATCTTTAACCAGGATACAGTGGCAGGGTGGATTTTCCGCACGCTCTAATTGGCTACGATAACCAAAGTAGAGAATATTTCCTTGAAATGAATTTTGCCGTCCATCAATTAAAGCAATATCGATAATCTCCGTCTGATTTTCACAGGAATCCTTCGTAATCGGTATATTAATCGATATTTTTGTGATCAAGTCATTAAATTTCATACACGTACTTCCCGCTATTTTATTTTATCTTGGCACTTTAGAATTAGAATAGTGCATCATACACAAATTGTCAACGTCAAATCGTTTCCCATCAATATAGGAAAATTCTAGCCGACGCAGTATAATCGTCACTATAAACTCAATACGGTTATCAATAAGGAGGACACAGATGTATGAAAAACTATTTGCCGAAGGAACGATCGGCAAACTGAAATTGAAAAACCGGGTAGTCATGTCTCCCATGGGGATCGGCCTGGCTGAACTCGATGGTTCACCGACTGAAGATATGATTGCTTTCTATGAGGCTCGGGCCATTGGCGGAGCCGGACTGATCATTCCTGAAATTACGCGTGTAAACGATGTCCACGGGGCCGGGATGCTGCGCCAGCTTGCGGTTACCAAAGATCGTCACATTGATCCATTATCGCGACTGGCGGAAGCCGTCCATAAACATGGTACAAAAATCTTCATTCAACTGCATCACCCAGGCCGAGAAACGATGGCCGCGCTGGTCGGCGGAGCGGTTGTTGCGCCCTCGGCAATTCCCTGCAATTTTCTCAAACAGCCGACCCGGGCCCTGGAAAATGCTGAGATCAAAGAACTGGTAAAGCAGTTTATCAACGGCGCCGTTCGTGTTCAGAAAGCCGGTTGTGACGGTGTTGAACTACACGCCGCTCATGGCTATTTGATCAATCAGTTTTTAAGCCCCTATACCAATAAACGCGAAGATGAATATGGCGGAAGTTTTGAAAACCGACTGCGCTTTATTGCCGAAATTATCGCCGGTATCCGCACGGCATGTGGTTCTGATTTTCCCATCAGCGTCCGGCTTTCGGTTGAGGAATTTTTAAGCAATGTCGGCGTAACTGAAGATTATATTCATATCCAGGATGGCGTTAAGATTGCTGTAGCCCTGGAAAAACTGGGGATCGATGTCATCAATGTCAGCGCCGGTATTTATGAAACCGGCTCGGTCTGTGTCGAACCCGCTTCCTTCCCTCAAGGCTGGCGCAGGGATCTGCTCAAAGCGGTTAAAGATCATGTTGGCATTCCGGTCATCGGTGTTTCCGCCATTCGCGAACCGGCTGTCGCAGAAGCGTTTCTGACCGATAACATCGTCGATTTTGTGGCTTTAGGCCGGGCCTGGCTGGCTGATGAAGAATGGGCGCTAAAAGTAAAAGACGGACGGGAAAAGGAATTATGTAAATGTATTTCCTGCCTGCGCTGCTTCGAAAGTTTAAACGAAAATAATGCCGTTGGTCTGCCCCTGGTCTGTTCCGTGAACCCCCGTCTGGCCCGTGAGCAAAAGCTTGGCAACTTAGTTCATGATTCATGCGGTCATACAGCCGCTGTCATTGGTGGCGGTGTTGCTGGCATGGTAGCGGCCCGCACGCTGGCCCTTCGTGGCATCCAGGTAACCTTGTTTGAAAAAGAAAACACCCTTGGCGGTCTGGTTAATATTGCTAAAATGCCGCCTCATAAAGGTGCGATGGACTGGATCTGTCAGTATTATCAAAATGAATTTGATCGTCTAAATGTTGCGGTGCGACTAAATACCGAAGCAACCATTCCACTCCTGGAGGCGATGAAACCCGATGCCGTCATTCTTGCGACCGGCAGTACCGCGATTGTCCCTGAACGCATCCCAGGCGTCCATGGCGAAAATGTCTTTGGCATTGACCATATCCTTTCTGGAGCCGCCGGATTAAAAGACAAACAGGTCGTCTTGATCGGCGCCGGAATGAGTGGTATTGAAACTGCCGAATATCTCTGTGCCGCCGGCAATTCAGTAACCATCGTCGATATGCTGGACAAAGTCGCCCCTGACGGAAATGGCACCAATGTTTTGGACGTGACTGGACGCCTGGCCAAATATGGTGTGACGTACCTGCTCTCCCATGCGTTAAAAGAAATTAAACCAGATGGCGTTGTTCTTGAAAAACTGTCCGATCATGCGGAAATCTCAATTCCGGCCGATGCGGTTGTTTTATCTTTGGGATATTGCCCGAATAACAGCCTCGCCGACGAACTCAAGCAGAAATTCGACCGTGTCGAAATGATTGGCGATGCCCTTCAAGTTGGTCGGATTGAACCGGCTATTCGGGCTGGCTTTGACGTCGGCCGTCGTTTGTTTATCGAGCCGCCAAAAACGACCAGTTTTCTGACCACTCAAGAAGAATTGGCTAACTTTGGCAAGCTTTCACTGATGGATAATCAGGAAGGCCTCTATCTTTGCTTTCTCACCGATCCCGCTGTCATCGCCCGATTATTGCCGCCACCGCTTAAACCTTTCTCAATGCCGGTGGTAACCCTGTCGATCGCCCATGTTAAAAACCCCTCGTTTGCCGATGATTATTACGAAGCAATCCTGGGCGTCTATGCCATGCACGGAAAAGATTTGGGACTCTATCCGCTTAGTCTGGTACTCGGTGGCCCCGGCGCTGAAATGGCAGTCCAGCTTGGTCGTGACAATGGCAGTATTCCCAAAAAACTGGGCGCAGAATTTGTGATTCGCCAAACCGGCAATACCATTACTGCCAGTGTCAGCCGTCGCGGTGTGCAGTTAATTGAGGCAAAACTCGAACTCGGCGAAACCAATAGTCCCCTGACTGGCCCGATGTATCAGTTCCCCGAACCGGGAAAACATACCTATGGCGGTGGTTTCTATTATCATTTTGACCGTGAACCGGATAACGAAGGGGTCTCTCATTTTATCAGTGGTGCCTTGCTTCAGAATCTCTGTGAATACACTTACAAATCCTGGGAGCCGGGTTTTGTGAACCTCAAACTTCATTCCAGCATTGACGATCCCTGGGGTGAAATTCCAATTAATACCATCGTCGGTGGGGCTTATTCGGAAAACAGTTTGCTGGTTCATAAACTGAATTTAGTCGAACACCTGGATGCCGAAGAAATTATCCCTTATTTGATGGCTGGTTATTATGACCGCACCGCCTTTATGGAAACCGGACGGAAGTAGACCATCACAGAGCATTTGCAGTTAAAAACGAATTCAGTCGAAATACGAAAGGAATTTTATCATGAAACTTGAAAATAAAGTTGCTATTATTACCGGATCAACCAAAGGCATCGGAAAATCTGCCGCCATGATTTTTATTGAAGAAGGTGCCAAAGTCGTTGTTGTTGGTACCAATGAAGAACGAGGCAATGCCACGGTAGCGGAAATTTTAGCTGCCGGCGGCGAAGCTTTTTTCCAGAAAACGGATGTAACCGATGAAAATAGCCTCGATGCATTGGTAAAGGCAACCCTCGACAAATATGGCCGGATTGATATCCTGATCAATAATGCCGGTGTCAGTGGTACCACTGCCAATATGAATGATATTACCAATGACGAATGGCATACCGTCCTTTCCACCAATTTAACCGCCCCCTTTATGCTTTGTAAAAGAATAATCCCAATTATGGAAAAACAAGGCGCTGGTGCCATTGTTAACGTCGCTTCGATGGCATCTACCGCTGCCGGAAGAGGCGGCCTGGCCTATACTTCTGCCAAACACGGATTGCTGGGCCTGACGCGTCAGATGTCTTTAGACCATGGCCGTCATGGTGTCCGCATTAATGCCGTACTGCCGGGGCCGATCGCCACCGAGATGATTGCTCGGGTTCTGGCAATACCCCAACATCCGGTTTCCATGAAAATTAAAATGAGCCCCGCCGGGAGAGCTGGCGAGTCAGAGGAAGTCGGAAAAGCGATTCTCTTCCTGGCCAGTGACGATGCCTCGTTTATTCACGGTGCCGGTCTGGCTGTCGATGGCGGCTACACTATTTTCTAAAGCAAACCGCATCAAGCAAAATTTTTCATCGCTGTTCTGGTTTCCAGAATAGCGATGAAAGTAGCGATATGTCTCTGATTTAAGATCTTAACGCGACCTCATCATAACCAAAAACAAACAATCCGATTCGCCTTACTGGCATGTGAATCGGATTGTTTTATTTTTGCAAAAAAAGCAGGGCTACGATTACTTTGCAGTATCTCAGCCCTGCTGCTTGTATTCCAGACTTAATTTTGATTCTCAATCACCGTTTGATTTCTGCCCAAATGCTTGGCCTTATATAAAGCATGATCGGCACGATTGATCAAGGCGTCAAAATCAGGTGTGGCGTCATTAAGCTCAGCCACGCCAATACTGACGGTGACATTGATGCACTGCTCCCCAAAGACGATGGTCTTTTGCTCCACCGTTTTACGGAAATCTTCAGCTTTATCGAAGGCTTTAGCAGCATCTGTGTTTAACATCACCACGGCAAATTCTTCGCCACCGATCCGACCAACAATTTCAGTTCCGCTAAAGGTATCCAAAAGCATGGCCGCAAAATCACGAAGCACCGCATCGCCGCCATGATGCCCATACGAATCATTTACTTTTTTAAAAAAATCGATGTCCATCATCAATACGGATAATTTTTCATGACCGCGCCGGGCCAGCCGATCGGCTTCTTCCGCCCCCTCTCTGAAACGTCGCCGATTATTAAGACCAGTGAGTTCATCAGTATTGGCGATTTCAGTCAGCCGATGCTTCAAGCATTCTCGCTCAGTAACATCTCCAAAGGTAATCAGGTATCCGACCGTCTCTTTTTTATTTTGAACAATGCGGGTGTTGATATTAACATATCGGTCTTCTCCATCAACAATAAAATGAAAAACCTGATCTTCTGAATTTCTGATGCTTTTCAATAGCTCCTGATGATCGGCTAACAGAACCGCCAATCGTTCTTCTTTGATTGACGCATTAAACCACCGAAAGAACTTCGCGCTGGCTTCATTAAAATCGACGACCCGATAAAAACGATTCACGAGGATCAGACCGGCTCTGCTTTCTTCAAAAACCCGCTCCCTGGCAAGATCTTTGATTTCCAAAAAATTATAGCGTGTCAATGACAAATAAAGCAATAAAATACACGGCGGCAGGATCAACGCGGTGTAGTCGATGCCGATCCCCCCAATATTCACCGTCACCAGCACCAAGGCAAGGTATGGCAACACCGATGCCAGCAGCAGCAGTCGGAACTGCATTTTTTCATCACCGGTGCTGTTGCGATACCGTTGAAAATAAAACCAGGTGCACAAAACCAGGGCAATCAGCACATAGGCCGTCTGAACAAAATACCAGGGGCCTTTGATCAATAGCATGTAGTTGATCCCCATAAATTGCTGAATCTCAATTTGACTGTAATACCAATGATGCCAATCATTGGTCAGACGCAAAAAAAAGGTGATCACTGGAATGGCAAATATCACGAGACCACCAAACCCCTGCAGATATTTTCCTTTGCCCGTATATAACATGCTCACCACCAACCACAGTGCCGGAAAAAAAGGAATTCCCAAGTACTGAACCTGATTCCAGAAAAACATCTCTGGAAGTGAACTGGCATTGAGCTCCAACAGATATCCCAGCAGATAGATCTGAAGCGTTAAACTAAGCGCCCCAAACGCCCTGGCGTAACTGGATTTACCGCGAACAAATGAATTAACAAACATAAAGGAGAGCAGCAAGACCCCAAAGAACAGATAGATACTGACGAACTTAATTATCATTTTTCACTTTTTAGACCCTCTCATCAAATAACCCTTTAACCTTTATTTGGTACATCGCTTTACCTGAAGCAAGCTTGTTTTATTCAAGGATTGATAAAATCTCACGTAAGGATTTTTCAAATTCTTCATCGGTTGAGTTTTTAAAAATAAGCAAATCATCTTTGACATGCGGATGGTCCAGGGCCGTCGGAATATTGAAATTGCTCGCTGCAAGATAGTCATCCCAATGTGAAAGTTTCCAGGTATCCCTTTCAGAATTTCTGGCAATCATTCTTTGACGGGTCACTTCTACTGCCGTTTCGACCCAGACAACAACCAAAGAGGCTTTCTTTTTTATTAGTTTTGCTTTCAGTTCACGGATATAATCGATGTCCCGTATTTCTTTTGTGAATGGCGCATTAATCAATACCGTATTGTCGTAATCCAGGGCTTCTAAGGCAAGCGCGACAATTGTTTCATACTCATAATCACGAATATTTTTTTCAAAAAAATCAGAACTCCGGTTATATTCTTCCCCAGCGACACTAAAAATCTGTTTTGAAAGGGGGATGAGTGTATCCTTATCCAGATAAACCACCTGACTTAATGCCTCCGCAAGTTTCTTGGCAACATAGGTTTTTCCACTTGCTGGCGGTGATGTTACTAAAATCAGCTTTTTCAATTGCAATGCTCCTCTTCTTCAAATCCACAGGGTAACTTGTGCTTTTGGGAATAATTATACCTGAAATTCCCTTTTAATCAAAGTAGTTTATCTTGTCTAGATGTAGGGCTGTTTCGGTACCTTATCCACCTCAAAAATAAAAAGCCCCGGACTAAGCCGGGGTTGATATCAAACAGAACCGTCTTCATTTTTACCCTTGAATATGAAATACCGCTGAGGGCTTTGATACTGTCCCATCACATGAAAAAACCCGCCAATCAATCGGTTTGATTTGGCGGATAAATAATTTAACCAAGATGCTCATCGTTAACGACTTTATCTTAAACCGGAGTAGCCTGAAGTTTTCGAACCCGATCTTCAATCGGCGGATGGGTGCTGAAGAGGTTCATGAGTCGCTTGGCCTTTAAGGGGTTGACAATAAACAGGTGGCTAGCAGCAGGGTTGACATTCATTGGCACCATGCCCGAAGCCCGTTCCAGTTTAAGCAGGGCATTGGACAAACCCTGGCTTTGTCCGGCAATGGCTGCCCCGGTGCTGTCAGCCAGATATTCCCGGGACCGTGAGACGGCCATCTGCACCATCATGGCTGCGATTGGACCCAGTATAATTAAAGGCAAGGAGGCCAGTAAACCGCCTTCGTCATCATCAGAGCCACCCATACCAAACATCAGCGCCCATTGAGCCCAGTTGGCAATGGTGGTGATTACCCCAGCCATGACTGCGGCGATGGTACCAATTAATACATCTCTGTTTTTGATGTGAGCCAGTTCATGAGCCAAAACGCCTTCCAATTCATCATGATTCAAGATGGTCAATAGCCCCTCTGTGACTGCAACAGCAGAATGATTGGGATTTCGACCGGTGGCAAAAGCATTGGGCTGAGGCGAGGGGGTGATATAAAGTTTAGGCATCGGCATTGAAGCATTAGTCGTCAGCTTCTCCACAATTTGATAAACTTCCGGATGCTTACCCTCGGTTAGGGGCTGAGAACCCGTCATGGCAAGGGCAATTTTATCACTAAACCAATAGCTGCCGCCATTCATTGCCAAGGCAAAGACTAAGGCAATCAACATGCCAGACTGACCACCGATAGCGCCGCCAATCACAATGACTAATGCCGTTAAACTACTCATTAAAACCAAGGTCTTAAGTTGGTTGCCTATATTTTTCATTTTTATAAATTCCTTTCAATTGTTTTTAGGTTATATGTTCGCCAAGAATAACCATCAGAATCTGCATAACCTGCAGTCCCTTGGCAAGAATTTCTTTGGACGCCGCCTTACTCTCATCAGACAGACAGAGACAACGCTGGCTGGAATAAAGCTCGACGACTTTCTTTTGCAAGTTGTCCAGCAGTTCTTCGATGCAAATTGTTTTTTCCAGCATGTCATTGCTGGTCTTGTTTTTAAATAATTGTGCTATTTCGTTCAGAGAAAAATGCTGTTCCTGAAGTTTTTTGACCACATGAATAGTCTGTAGCGCATCCTCTGAGTATAAACGATGATTGCCATTGGTTCGGTTTTTTTCGACAATGACACCCAGCTGGGTATAGTAGTCAACCGTTCGTGTGCTGACGCCTGCCAATTGTGCCAATTCGCCAATGCGATAAGTTTTTATTTCGGCCCCAAGTATAATCCCCCCAGTTCACTTTTAGTCAAAACATACAGTAGTACGTTGTGTTGGTTAATTATATCGAGAATTACTTAAATCTAGATATAAAATCTTATTGAATTAACCTAATGAGACTGAGCGACGCAGCAATAGAACGATTTATCCGCAGCTTCATTTAGGAGCCCAAGGGAACGGTTGCCAGGCCTATCTACTTATCCTAATAACTCAAAACGATCATTTATTGACATACAAAAAGCCATTTTTCAATGGCTTTTTGTCTTGCGGCTTTAGTAATTCGATTTGATAGATATTCTCAATCATTTTAACGGTCAGTAGTTAGTCGTGCTGCATCCGCTTAGAACCATTCGGACAACCAATTTCGCATCATAAAAATTTCATTTCGTTGGGTGTTTCGGATGGTTTCGGCAAAAGGAATAATTTCCGAATGTTTATCCAACCCGCTGGTGATCAGCTGTTGAGACATCATCACCGCGTCCATATGATGGAAAATCATATCTTGGAGGAAAGCCTGATCCAGTTCATCGCTCTGAAGACCGCTAAGATCCCGCATCATTGGCTGGTAATTAATCGAATGATTTTCATTGGGATACCAAGTATTAAGCCAGATCTTCATTTGTTCAATTTCGGCACTCTGGGTTTTAATAATATCATCCGCAAATTTTTTCATTTCTTCACGCTGAGTATTCATTTTCAGAATGTTGGCTGAAGACACGGCTTCCTCGTGATGCGCTATCATATGCACCAAATAATCATGTTCACTTTCAATCGATTCATTCATCATTCCCGAGTCCATCATCTCAGAATTCATCATTCCGGAACCCATCATCCATCCCGATCCATTTTTAAGATTTTGTTGAGCTGCGCTGTTATTTGTTAACAAAAAGATGATATAGGCCATCATCCCAAACAGAATCAGCAGTACCGCGGCAAACGTTACCCCAAGTATCACGATTGTTGTCTTTTTCATAATAGATACCTTCACTTTCAGACTAAATCATTCCAGCGGCAGCATTTTAAATCAGATCGTTGAAACTTTAATCTTGTTTATATAGTCTATCATGTTTAAAGATGCTTGGATGTGACTGTATCACATTCGATAATCTTTAAGACCGGTTACAGTTTTTGTCTGTTTGATAAATGGTGCCTGCCGCTAGACGATAAGAGGGACTTCATTTGATTATCCCTCAGACGAAGTGGGAGGGGCGTTTCGCACGTTATATTTCTTTTTTATTTGCAGCGATGGTTTTAGTTGGTGTATACTCAGGGTAGATACCGCAAGAAACCGTCTCAAATTATATTATTAAATTAACAGCTAAAATTTAAATCCATTAAAGCAGGTGAATCTTATGCCAGAACTACCAGAAGTCGAAACCGTTCGCCGAACGTTAAAAAACTTTATTATTGGCAAAGAAATCAAGGCGATCCAGGTTCATTACGATAAGATCGTCGCCGGGGATACACATAATTTTGTGACCTCATTAACAGGACAAACCATTCGCGATATTGATCGGGTGGGAAAATATTTAATCTTTATTTTGGATCGCGATGCATTTATTTCACATTTACGGATGGAAGGCAAGTACACGATTACCGATGCTTCAAAACCGCTTAATAAGCATGAGCATCTTAGTTTTGTCTTTCGTGATGGCACTGAATTACGTTATCAGGACACCCGTAAATTTGGGCGTGTAGAACTGGTAAACAAAGACACCTATCGTCAGGATTTACCGCTTTGCAAGCTGGGGCCTGAACCCTGGGACGCTGATCCTAAAGCGGTCTATGCAAAAATTCATAAGAGCAGTCTACCGATTAAAACCCTGTTGTTAGATCAACGGATTATGACCGGAATCGGCAATATTTATGCCAATGAAATCTGTTTTAGAATGAAACTGCATCCCGCCACCCCCGGGAAAAAAATCAGTAAAAAGCGGGTAGTCGAATTAGTAACCATATCAAAAGAAATATTGGAGCAAGCCATTGCCCAGGGTGGAACGACGATTTACTCGTTTGACGCCAATGGCATTACTGGGCTTTTTCAAGTTCAGTTAGCCGTCCATATGCAAAAAGTATGTTCGGTCTGCAATGGCCCAATCACCAAAGAAATGGTTCGGGGCAGAGGGACTTATTATTGTCAAGCGTGCCAGAAAAAAAGAGGCTAAGTTTTTCCGATAGCTGCTAACTAACTCAGAGAGAGACGATTCTTTCCACCCGAATCGTCCCTCTCTGCTTGATTTTAATTTAATTTTACCTGGTTGGCAAATTTATCTGAGACTCCAAAATTGACAACAATGAATTTATCGGTTTCAAAAATCGAGCCTTTTTTCGGCCACACCGGCTTATCTTTTACCAGTGTGTAGGCCTCTTCTCGCATATCATAATTATCGGCTTTGAAATCATACCCCAGGTCTTTAAAAAACTTATGGGCTTCAGAAACATTGTTTTCGAAATTCCAGCCGACAGCCCAGTCTAAAAAACTATCGCCGTTGGTTTGGACATATTTGTACGCATATTTGCCTTCGGGGACAATCCCGGTCAGGTTCATATAAAGTGTCCCGGCCAGACTGGTTTTTTCTGCAGAGGTATACTGGTTGATATTATCTGACAGTTTGTAATCGCCCAGGAAAACCACCGGTTTATCCAAATAATCATAATTTGACCGTATTTCCGCGGCAACCTGGTTGACCACGTTGACCTCTTCCTCATACCGCATATAATCGACATAAAACCATTTGTTGATATCATTTACCTGCCAAATAAGACCGATGCAAAGCAACACAACAATGGTTTTTTTTATTTCTATTCTGATTTTGCTCTCTTCAACAGATTGCAATACCAACATGAAAACAAAGGCAATAAAAACACTAAAAGCGGTGCACGCCCGGTATGGTGTTTCAATTCCCTGCAGGATGGTCAAAGAAAAGATGCTCACGATGCTTCCTAAATATAAAGCCACAATTGTTAATGACCGATGTTTGATTCCCTGCCGAACCATTAAAAAAAATGTTACGCCGATTGCGATCAGCAAAATGGTAATTGGCAGATAGACCAAGGCATTGTAAAAAAAGCTCACGGTAACACCCTTAATCAACTTTGGCAGGTTTTCCATGATTCCCTGATCCCAATGAATTTCCTTCGATGCATTGGTGCTGGTTCCCAGGTGAAACATCAGCTTTAAAATCATATCAATCACCAGTCGCAGCGCGATGCCGCCGATTAATGGGATCACATAATAGATGCCCCGTTTAAAGGTGTCTTTAATGTTTCGGCTATCATCACTGTATAAAAACCGCAAGATCAAAATGGCAAAAATCCCGAACAGATAGACCACTGCAAACGATTCATACAAGGATAAGGTCAACGCGATCAAAAAGGATGGCACGAGGTAGGGGGACGGTTTGTTGAGGTTTTTGGTGTCGCTTGACATCATAAACATCATAAACAAAATAACCGGGATCATCGCATGTCCCAGGCTAGTCTCGAAATCAGACCCCATATAAATAAAGATTTCATTAATTAACGGATAGGAAACAAAAAAGCAGGCAAAAAATACATATCCCAATGATTTTAATTGATTGCCGGAAACCTTCTTGAATAATGAACACCACAATACCGCTGCGGCAATCAGGCACAGGATCGCGAAAAAGTCCAGCACGAAGGGCCTGAAGTTATAAATTCCCAATATTTTATCGATCAATACCTGAAAAAAACGCCCCTGTGTCAGTAACTCGTTCTGCCGGTAATAATAATCCATCGCCGTATCATCCACACTGATCGTTGGATGCGTTAATGTAAATCCGAAGCTCATGATTGTTACCAGCAGCAAGGGAACTATATACCATCTGCTATTCAGAAAATATTTTGCGTTTTCTTTTAATTCTTTCAGGTTAACCATCGTTGTCTCCATTTTAAATTTCTTTTTGAATAGTACTACGTCGATTTATCCTTGTCAATCACTATTTGAATTTCCTGTTGTGCAGCAACTAAATTATCCCTGCGTTAAACGTCCGGATAAGTTTCGTTTGTCATCTTCCTTTTGGATGCCGCATTGATTGCTCGCCGACATTATATAATCGGATTTTATTTTCGACAGCACACTTTTCTTAAAATATGGTTATCAGATAAATTGCTGCGATGATCAGCACGATAATACTGTTCCATTTAAAAAAATTAATATCAGATAAATCATACACTTCTTTTTTATTAATAATCATTAAATTGTATATTCCCCCACCGGCGACGATTAATATAATGATCAACGACATTGGTCCCATGGTCGCATAAGAGTCCAAAATTACCAATAAAGCAATGAGAACATATAATATCCCCCAAACATTAAACTGATCTTTAAATCTTTTTGCCATTGGTCCTTGCAGAACATTCCCAGCCAATTGCTTTTTATATTGCAAATGAAAAACGAAGGACAGAACGCCCACCACAAGGCTTAATAATGGAATAATAATTTTCAAAAGCTGGTTCCCGGTAAAACTCATTTTATAACCCCTCTTCTATCTGTTTGTCAAAACTATTTTAAAATCCTTTTCTTGATTATAATACATTTGAATTAATCACACAACTCACCGATATTCCAGCCAGAATAGACGCCGGTGTTTAACCGGAAAGTCCAAAACGACTTGATTCGATTAAAACAGTTATGAAACTTCGAGTTCGACAATTTACAACAGCTCGAGGGGAATTGAATACCAAAAAAAATAATAACATGATAAAATGCTCTCAATGTAGGAATAGTAATTATTTCAGGGGAGAGCGACATGAATAATGATGGTGCCTTTCACTTTTCAAAAGAGCATAAAGAAGCATATGAGATGCTTCCAACACCACTTGGCATATACCAGCTAATTGACTGTAAAGTCGTTACGTTGTTAGTATCGGATTGATTGTGTGATCTGATGGGTAAGGAAAGAAGCCTGCTCATGGATCATTTTAACAACGATATGTTTGGCAATGTCCATCCCGACGATGCTGAAATGCTGGCAAGACTTGGCTATCGTTTTGCGACAAAGCGGGATTCCTACGATATCACCTACCGGACCAGGTTGTATGGTCGGAATGAATACCGCTATGTACACGCCGTTGGACAATTTCGCCAGATGGACGATGACATCTTTCTGGCCTTTCTTGAATATACCGATATCACGGATTCCGAGCAGCAATTAATCCAGACCTTACAGGCGTTTGACTCGCCCAAAGCCCGATTCTTCGACGAAAATATGGGTGCTATGGTTGTTGTCTCAAGCGAAAAAAAACAACTACTTTACTTTAACAAGGCTGTTTGCCGAATGCTTTCACCTAAAGTAAACTATGACAGTGGTATGACGTTTCAGCAATATTTTTATAGTCGTCTTCCTGATGCGATGAACGGTCTCTTTGATCGGGTTGATATGGGCCCGAAAGTGATTGCGGAACCTTATACCCGCTGAGATCTGGAAGTAAATGCAATTTCTTCAACTTGGAATGATGAACCAGCTTATGTTGTTTATTTTTATGAACGTCTTGCCAGCAGTCAGGTCGTCAATCAAGACAACGCACTTCGACATAAACGGATGGCTTTCAACAGCCTCATGTTTTCGGGAAGTAAGAACGAACTTGCCTACTATCTGAATGGGTACAAGGGCTATCGCGTTTGGAATTTAACGCGAAATGAACTGATTCTTAACGAAGGAAATGCTTTCATTGGTGGTGACAAAAACACCGGAAAAACCTTTGATCATTATATGAACACGCTCTATCGAATGTCAGCTACCAAAGAAAACGAGAAAAAGAACTGAAAGAAGCTAATTATAAGGTTCAGATGGCCAATAAGGATCTTCATGAAGCCGTTCGTGCTGAACACGAAAAAGTCGAGAGCATTTTGCTTCAAACGATTTTATCGGTCAATAATGCGTTGGATGCACGCGATGAATATACCTGCCGACACTCGGAACGGGTGTCGGAGTATTCTGCCGAAGTGGCCAGACGACTGGGTTGGACAGCTAAAAAGGTAGCGAATCTCTATAATATTGCGCTCGTTCATGATATTGGTAAAATTGGCATTCCTGATGCATTATTGTTAAAACCATCCACCCTGACCGAGAGTGAATATGAACAATTAAAAAAACATGTCGAAATTGGAGGTGTTATCCTAAAGGATTTTACCGCCATTGATAAAGTGTCTGAAGGTGCCCTTTATCACCATGAGCGCTACGATGGTGCTGGATATACCCGCGGTTTGAGCGGCGAAGCGATTCCAATTGAAGCAAGAATTATTGGAGTTGCCGACGCCGTCGATGCGATGAATAGTACCAGACCTTACCGTGAACGACAAAGTAAGCGTTATATTATTGATGAGCTTAACAATGGTCGCGGAACCCAGTTTGATCCACTGCTTGTTGATATCATGCTGGAAATGATAACTGATGGTTTGCTTGATCCGAGTGATTTGCTTTAGTCTGTTTTGGGCGTTATCGACGGTTAACGCCCTTCTTTCATCAAAACGGATGTTACTCCAATCAAGGCTTTCATGATCACTACACTTCTTATGTTTACTTATTTATATTTGTCTATTTATATTTTACTTACATTTACCCGGGTTTCATAGTAAGGAGTTCCGTTTCCGACTTTTGTCACCAATCCCCGAGTCAGGACATTCACATTACGTCCGGCCTGTCCCCGTCCGCCCCGATAAATCACCACCAAATCATCTCTCTGGTCGGGCACAAAACTGGCGATACAATGGATGCTGCCAAGCTGATTTTCAACGCGGCATTCTTCGCCGTCGATTAACCCCAGCGTCAGTGCTTTTTGGGTATTGATCTTAACCGCCAGCAGTTTCGTCTGACTTTCTAAGGTCACTTCCGAACAAATCCACTCTCGGGGAGCCACTGACATCAGCTGGAATTGATAGTCCTGATCCCATCGGGCGGAATGCTCAAAGGTTGTCATCAATTGAAACTTTCCCGTTTCGGTGGGAAAAACCTTGTCCCGATAAGGCACGGCGGGTGCGTCGGGATTATTGACGCCCAGCCGAAAAATTTCTGCCAGTGAAACACCTTTTTCCAATGATGGCCGCATGATGATTTCCAGCCATTCATCCAATGATTTGACATAACAATCCGCAAAATCAAATCGGCTTCCCAATTCCATAAAAATGTCAAAATCAGATTTGCATGCTCCTACCGGTGGGATCGCTGGGTTCAGCGGTCCGATAAAATCATGACCATAAGCGGCAATGATATCTTTTTCTTCTAAAAAAGTAGTCACGGGCAGAAAAATATCCGCCAGAATTCCAGTATCATCCAGAAAATGACCGGCGACCACCAGAAATGGTATTTTTTCAAGTGCCTTTTGGGTGACATTTGCATCCGGCACCATCGCAACGGGATTGCCAGCCGTAATAAATGCCAGCTCAATGGCCGGGTCTGCGGCTAACAACTCATGCCCGATTAATTGCATAAAGAATTTTCGCCGTGTCGGTGGTTGCAGTTCATCTCCCCAGATACGCCAGTCATAGGGGGCATACTCTTCAAATCCCTGACTAACCCCACCACCTGAGATGCCAATGGAACCAGCCACTGCGCCCAGGGCATCAATTGAGCGCATCGTCGTGTGGGCATATTCCCAGCGATGCAAGCCCCATCCTAAAACAAAAGCGCTCGGCTTTTGGGTCATTAAAACTATGGCCATTTTTTCAATTTCTGCCACACTAACATCACACATTGCCGCATATTCAGCCACCGAATGGGCATACACCAGTTTTTTATATTCCGGATAATTGATGCAGTGCTGTTCCAGAAAGGCTTGATCTTCAGCCCCCGCCTCGTGGATTAGTCGGGACAAAGCCATGGCCAGGCAAGCATCCGTGCCTGGCTTGGGTTTCACATGCATGGTGCAAAGTGGCGCTGTCTCGGTATTAACCGGATCAATTAAGATCACCTCGCCCCCTCTTTTTTTGATCGCTTTCATGTATGGCAGAATATTAACCCCCGTTGCCAGCGGATTTCGCCCCCATAAAATCATCGACTGACTATTATGATAGTCCCGGATATCATGAGAAATCCGATTGCCAAAATCCAGATCCTGAGAGCCTTGCCCAGCGCCACCACAAATGGTGCCTTTCGTAATGGTCGTTTTGCCAAGCAAATTAAAAAAGCGGCGGTTAACCAATTTCAAAGCCGAGCGTTCGCCAAATCCCTGATAATATAGAATCGCTTCCGGCGACTTTTCGCGACAGATTGTCTTGATTCTTTCAGCAATTTCATCCAGCGCTTCGCCCCAGGAGATTTTTTCGAACTGACCATTTATTTTCTTTAGCGGATAGAGCACCCGTTCCGAATGATACAGCCGATCAATGAAGCGCGAACACTTGATACAGGACCGGCCCTGATTAATCGGATGCTCTTTGTTACCAACCAATTTTACGATTTTCCCGTCTTTAACATGCGCCAGTAACCCACAGGTGTTGGGGCAGTCTCTGGTACATGTTGTTACAACTGTTTTTTCTTCCATCAAGCCGATGCTCCTTTCTGTCAATCTCGATTATTTTAAAGCCAGGCCACCGCTTAAAACATGTGTGAGAACTAATTAGCACAAAAAAAATAAATCTGACAAGGGCAGACACCTTTGTCTAATTTATTGATTTGATAATACTCCAAATCTTTCCGATTGTAAACTGCTTTATCAGCGATCTATGCGAACCCAAATGATTAGAACTTAAAAAGCCGGTTCCCTTTGATTTTATTTCAGTGCAAACACCTGTAGTTTAGCGCTGTTTTTTTCTGCAAAATGAATGATTCCAGGTTTTTCAAATTGCATAACGATTTAAATGACAACTTTCACCGGAATGGATTGTAACAAAAAATGGAATTACATTATTGACAAGCTAAATCGCTCCTGCTAATATATCATTATGATATATTAGCAGGAGCAGGAGAACTTATGAAAAAAGATACCGGTAAAACAAAATACATCCTATTGGGATTGATGGCGAAACATCCACAAACTGGCTATTCAATCAAAAAATCAATTGAATACGAATTTCGGCATTTCTGGCAGGAAAGCTATGGACAAATTTATCCGACTTTGAAGATCCTCGTTGACCAAGGGTTTGCCGAAACTTCTGAAACGGAGGCGACCCCGAATGGACGGCGGACAATCACCTACACAATCACAGAAGAAGGCCAGACTGAACTGCGACGGTGGTTATCGGAAGTGCCGGATGTTGAAAAGTTGCGCTATGAAATTTTACTGAAAGTATCGTTTGGCACTACAACAGAACCGGAAATCATTGATCAGCATCTTGATGCATTCATCGCACGAAACGAAGCATCACTTGCTGAGATGGAAGTCTTTCTGACCGTTTTTAAAGATCTTGAAGTCCATCGGAATGACATATTGGGAAGCGAATTAACCGCACTTTGCGGTAAATACTTATATACGGCCATGAAAGATTGGGCTGTGGAAGCGAAAAAAAAGATTTCAGATCAAAAGGAGTTACAAAATGAAACAAAAAATCCGTAAAGGAATTCTCACTTATTCGGCACTACTTTTCCCACTAACGTTTTTCTTTATGTCACCCTATGTTATTCTCATGTCGGCCACCAATGGCATTATAAACGGCAGTGCCCTGTTCTTTGGATCATTGCTGCTGTTCTCCATCCTGGGCAGTCGTCTGTTCTGTGGCTGGCTTTGTCCAGGCGGAGCGATTCAGGAACAGGCCGCCCATTCCAACAGCAAAGCCTGGAACGGCAAATGGAAAGATAAATCAAAATACATTATCTGGTTTTTCTGGTTAGCTTTTGTTCTCTTTTTATTGATCAGCAATCGTCCTCTTGATGTTAATTTTTTTAATCTATTCAGTCTGGACAGCCACATTTTTGTCATCTATATGATTGTTGTCACCCTGATTTACGTCTTTGCATTGGCAACCGGAAAAAGAGGCATGTGTCATAGTTTATGCTGGATGGCGCCCTTTATGATCATCGGAGAAAAATGTGCTGATTTTTTACACATTCCCCGATTCAGACTAAAGGCCGAAAATCAGAACTGTATTTCCTGCGGACGCTGTAATAAGCAGTGCCCAATGAGCCTTGATGTTGTTGAAATGGTTAAAACCAATCAAATGGATTCAAACGAATGTATCGATTGTCTGGAATGTGCAGATATTTGCCCCAAACAGGTGATTCAATTTGGCATCACCAAAAAATGAATCATTTCTGAATACATCGCGCTGGTTTAATTGTTAGGCGTAGAAACAATTTCGGCCTTCTCAATAGTATTGATTAGTGCTTCAATAATCACCTATATTTCTTAGGTCATCGACTAAAAACAAATAGTATATAAAAATAAAAAACATGTTATACTATTTTCAATAGGATTAATTGGATCAGGAAAGGAATAATACTATGTTTGCAGAATTTGGTGGATTGTTTGGTTGGCTTTTGATCGTTTCATTTGGATGTACCCTATTAAATTATTGCGTGAAATTTGTGAATAAAAAATGGGGTAAAAAGATTTCAGCCAATGATTTTGGCAAAAAATTAATGAAATTACTAATGACCGTTTTCGTCCGACATCACAAGTTTTTTGGTTTATTAACAGCGGCACTGCTGATTACCCACTTTGCAATTCAATTTAGTCGATTTGGCATTAGTGTAACTGGCTTATTGGCTGCCGCATTAATTATTTCCCAGGCCTCTTTAGGTATCTTTGCAACACTTGCGCACCGACCTCGTAAGGGTGCGTGGTTTGTTGCCCACCGGACAATCGCAATTTTAATTATCTTTGGTATCGCCTTTCATTTGTTAGCACCTTATGCGCTGAATAGTATATTGCCAAAAAGTTCAACCGCTTTAGCACAATCAAACATAGCAACAAGCAATCAAACCAGTAGTCAAACGAGTTTTACCAAGGATGAGCTGGCAAAATATAATGGCAAAAATGGTAATGCCGCATATGTAGCATACAAAAACGTTGTCTATGATGTTACGAACAATCGACAATGGGTAAACGGTTGACACAATGGTCACAGCGCCGGCACTGATTTAACCCAGGTTCTTTCGGCTTCTCCCCATGGAGAAAGTGTGCTTAAGGATCTTCCAGTGGTCGGCGCATATGTAAATTGATGTAACTGATAACATAATCTTTAGTGTTTCCGACAAATAGAAATGGTGACTCTGCACTGAAAAGAATAAATACTCACATAGCCAAAAGAAATCAAAAGGAGATGCGCTTGAGCAAAGATACATTATTGAGCATCGGAGAGCTCGTAAAAATATGCAAAGTCTCTCATAAAACTTTACGTTATTATGATCAATTAGGTCTTTTAAAACCCGCGTTAGTCAATCAAAATAACAATTACCGTTTTTATAAGAAATCACAGATTACCCGCTTAACGGCGATCAAACAATTGCAGGAATTGGGTATTTCACTCGAGGATATCAGCACCTTTTATAACCAAAATACGTCCTCAACTATTTTTGACAATTTGAATCATCTTTTAGCGACCCAAGAAGCAAGTATCAAAAATGAAATTGCCTTACTTTCTGACAAACTCAAAAAAATCTGTATCATGAAATCCCATTATGCAGAGATCACGAGAAATTTAAGTGGCAATGAACCTGAAACTATTTTAATCAAAGAAATTCCTGAACGAACCATCATATACATAGAATACAATGGCGATTATCCTTCTTCAATTTTCAGAGATACTTACAAAATGATTTTAGACCGACTTCAGGCACAGGGTATGGATTTTAGTAATATCTGTTCACCACCGTTGTCAATCAAAACGAATGCCACTAACTCACAGCCGCTCAATTTAAAAATCGGGTATGCCATAAAATCGCCATTAGGATTTGAAGACTTTAAAATTCTAACGATACCAGCAGGGAACTACGCCTGTGTTCTTCATAAAGGAAATTACGATTCACTTCAGGAACTGGTTCTTGATAAACTGTTCAGTGATTCATTAAATGATGAAATTTCCAACCGAACCACTACGCTTGAAATCTACTACATCAGTGAAACAACTACCGACATGACTGATCTTTTTTTAACTGAAATTCAAATTTTATAAATACCATTTGACCCTCTCCCTAGGGAAGGCTTTATGATTAAATTAATAATGAACGCTAAGGAGAAATTTACAATGGAATATTCTATTTTTAAAGACACATTGGTGGATCTGCCCTATCCTGAAATTGAAGCATCAATCAAGCAGAATGCTTGTGTGTTGTTGCCAGTTTCTGTTGTTGAAGAACATGGTCCGCATTTATGCACCGGAACAGATATTTATTTAACTCAGGCTTTGTGTCAGAAGGTTAAACAAAAGCTTGAAGATCAAAATCAAGCGGTCCTTATTGCGCCGCCATTTTATTGGGGTGTAAACAGTATTACAGATGGCTTTGTTGGCTCTTTTTCAATCAAGCCTGAAACAATGACAATGATGCTTCTGGAAATTTTAGAAAATTTAAACAAATGGGGATTTAAAAAAATATTTTTGCTAAATTTTCATGGCGATTTTATTCATATTAAAACAATCGCTGCGATTGTCACCAAAGCAAATGCCAAAAATATTGAAGCCTATTTTTTAATCGATCGGCACTTAATTTCGCGAATGGACTTAAATAAAGAGGCGATCTATTTAGTGCCGGTCGAATTGGATCCAAATAAAGCGATGCTTGAAACCAATGTCATTGATCTTCATGCCGGTGCAACGGAAACAAGCTGGATGGTACTTTCCTACCCTAAACTGGTTAATACTGAAAAAGCAAACGCTTTGAAATCAACCAACTTGACATTTGCCGATTTAAAACAATGGGTCAATGGTGGCGAAATTGCCAAAAGCATGACGCCGTTAGGCTATTGTGGCAATCCATCAAATATTGATTTAGAAAAAATAGCAACAATTGAAGATACGATTGCCGAAAAATATGTAGCTGAAATAATTAATGTATGTCGTGATTAATGATCCCGAAGCCTTAGTATTGATATTCCTTTTAAGGTTTGCTATCGACAATGGAGAAGTGAATTTTTAGCCTTTATGCAATCATGGTCTTGCATCCAACCTATAAATTCGGAGATTCTATTATTTTAACCGTGGCAGTCCACGGTGATATTGAAGATAATCTTAGAAAAAAACAGGTGATGAATTAATTATGGATAATAATTATAAAATTATTGACGAAAAGAACTGGAAACGAGCAGTTCATTGTGCGGTCTTTCGGAATAGTGTCGAACCAGCATTTTGTGTAACACTTGAATTGGATATTACCAATTTTTTAAAAAAAATCAAAGCGCGAAATTATTCGTTCACAATGGCGATGATTTTTGCCGTTGCAAAATGTGCCAATGCGATAGAAGAATTCCGTTACCGATTCCTGGATGGAAACATTGTCTTGTTTGAGCAGATTAGTACCGCCTTTACTTATTTGAATAAGGATACCGAACTGTTTAAAGTCGTCACGGTACCAATGAAAGATTCGATCGCAGCGTACGTTGCTTTAGCAACCAAAACAGCTTCAGAACAAGAAGAATATTTTACTGGCCCCCTGGGAAATGATGTATTTCAATTTTCACCGCTTCCCTGGTTTTCATTTACGCAGATCTCTCACACGAATTCAGGAAAAAAAGACAATGCCACACCACTTTTTGACTGGGGTAAATATTTCATGCGAGATGGAAAAACGGTCCTACCTTTTTCCGTTCAAGCACACCATTCTTTTGTCGATGGCATTCATATTGGCAAATTGATTGATTCCCTTCAGGATTTTTTAAATGAATGCGACTGACGCTTTGATAACAAAAATAAAATGAATCAAAACGGCCATTATTTGTTTGTAAAATTCATTCCCACATTAATCTAAGCTATGAGTTGCTTAACCCACAAATCGTAACCGCTATTTTTTTCAATATAATGTTTTTCTAATAAAAAGACACCCTAAGATGTCTTTTTATTATTCGTTTGACTCTATCTTATTTAATTTAAGAAAGGCTATCCATGTATTTCTTAAAAATCTCAGATCCATCGACCCCATTTTCATCCGCAAGTTTCCAGATCAGTTCTTGTATTTTAGGTAAAGCTTGAGAAAATGGTAAATCCTTTAACTCGGTAGCAACGACATCATTAACTTTTTTTAATATTTCCTGTTCATTCATTTCCTTCACCTCCTGTGTATTTAATTTGATCCTGATCTTTAAAGCTATTTAGGCAATTAAGTGCGTGGAAACTATAAAAGCTGACTTTTTTCAATTATCTTGTGCAACTTATCGCTTTTTATTTTTAATAAATATAGTGACCTAACCTTCATTAATTAAGCTACTGCGTTTGATTCAATGTGAAGCAACGCTACTTTTACATTTTGGACAGCGAACATTAATTGTTCCCTTATTGGTTGGTACTCGAAGTTTTGCATGACAATTTGGGCATTCAACTATACGATGGTCGACCAGCTCAAGTATTTTATCTTTATCCAGTCCAACAACCACATCATCGCCGATAAAGAATGTTGGCACCCCATTAATATTTCTTCGGGCAAGTTCATTTCGGGCTTCCGTGTCAACATTGATATCTTTTTCAATATATTGAATGTGATTTTGTGCCAGAAAATCTTTTGCCATTTTGCAATATGAACAGGTTTTTGTTGTTAACAAAATTACATCTTTCATTGTGTTTCTCCTCCATTCTTCTGATCGAAATTTTATTTTATGATAATCTAATCATACCAGACTTATTACCCCAAACTCAGTGATTTCATCACTATTACTAACCATTCTGATAAATTTTTAGATGTTTATGAGGATAATTAAAAAGCAGCGGATTATTGAAAATCCGCTGCTCAGAAATAGTGAAGTGAAAAAAGATGTCGAAACTTTTCTCACTTTCGAAATTGTAACTGTTTATACTTAAATGCATCTGTAAATTAATAATCATTAAGAAATAGCCAAGATTTAATGCCCTAATATCCACTACAAAGATTATTTCTCACCCATTATCACGCCTGCCTTATTTCTGACTGACACCTATTTCATTTTCCAGAACCATGGTTTTGTCCATTGCTCTGGACTTTTTTCCAATCAGTCGCAGTAAGGTTAATACCGCTCCAATCAGACAGATTACCGCCGCTGCGATATAGACGATTCGCATGCCGTTGATAAAAGCTACATTTTGGCCGATCACATAATCAGTCACATGATAACCCAGTTCTGAGCTCATGCTACCGTAGAGCAACGTAGTGGCCAGGGCAATCCCGCAAACCATTCCCATATTTCGGACCAGTGCGTTGATGCTCCCGGCAATCCCCAGTTGATGTTTTCCAACCGTCGACATGATCAGTGAATTATTAGGTGATTGGAACAAGCCCATCCCCACCGATAAGACGACAATGAAAATAACCAAGGTCATTAGCGTCGACTGTTCCGTCAAGGTTGACATCAAGAACAAACCCAGACTGATGAGTAGCAACCCAATGAAGGTTAACATTTCAGATCCAATTTTGTCGGACACATGACCACTCAGGGGTGCCAGCACCGTCAAAATCAATGGGAAAATCATCATGATTAAACCAGCCTGCGCTGGTGAATAGAGCATCACATCCTGAAGATAAAATGGTTGAATGATACTATTGCAAAAAAGCCCGATAAAGGTAATGAAGGCACAAAAAACGCTCAGTGAAAACAATTTATTTTTAAAGATATCCAATGGAATCAATGGGTGTTCACGTTTTTGTTCAACCAGAATAAAGGCGATAAATGACAGTATCGATACAATAAAGCCGGTCAGGATCAGCGGATTGGAAAAGCCCAAACTTTGCAATTGTCCCAGTGCGACAAACAGTGGCACAATACTTAGCATAAACAACGCCGCCCCCAACATATCCAGCCTGCCAGTAGCTTTTCGATTACTTCTAGGCAGTAACTTGATGGCAAAGAATAAAACAACCACCCCTACCGGAACATTAATTAGAAAAATATATTCCCAACTGGAGGCCCCGACAATGATTCCTCCCAAACCAGGACCAACCAATGATCCCAATGCCACGGAAGTACCAATAAATCCCAGTGCTTTTCCCCGTTCGGTGGCCGGAAAAACCTGAGCAATAATCCCCTGGTTGTTAGCCATGGTTGCGGCGGCACCAACTGCCTGAACAATCCGCGCGCCGATGAGGACCGGAAACGCATTAGTGATCCCGCATAGTAGCGACCCCAACGTAAATAGCGCAATCCCAAAGGTGAATATTTTTGTCTTGCCCAGCATATCCCCCAGTTTTCCAAAAATCAGGATAATCCCCACAATGACAATTAAATAACTGGTCACTACCAGTTGGATCTGGGATGTATCAACATCCAATGCCCGGGCCATCTGCGGTAGTGCCACATTGACAATACTACTGTCCAGAGTTGCCATAAATGTGGACATAACTACAATAAGCAGTATCGGCCATTTGTTTTTTTCATATGTTTTTTCCATTAATCTCCTCCTCAATTCTCAGCTGCTTGGTTCGCGCAAATATTTTTTTCATGGACGATAACGTAACCGCCTTCTCTTCCGGGGATAAATCCACCGTGATTAAATCGACAATCTCCTGAATTCCACCATGAATTTGAGGCAGTATCGCTTTCGCTTTTTCTGTCAAATATAATTGATAGGCCCGACAATCTCCATCTTTTTCTAATTTATAGACATAACCCAGTTCAATCAGCCGTTTGATGGTACGGGTGGTCATCGCCTTGTCATTGCCGATTTTTTTGCTTATTTCATGGAGGCTGACGCCCTCGCTTCGTTCCAAAATAAAGAGATACGGCATCGACCCACTGCTCAAATCAAATTTTTTTAACATCTTATCCAGATGAATCTGGTTATTTCTGAATATTTTATTGTTGAGCATAATGAAATGCATGTTTTCAATTTCCACTGTTATCACTCCCTTTTAATTGACTTGTCAACTATATTATAGATTTATTCTGTTGAGTTGTCAACTATATATTTTTCAAGTTATTGTCAACAGCACACTCATCACTGAAAATCACTCGAATAAAATATACCACCTATTACTACGCTCTCATCTGAGTACGACATTCATTCTTGACTTTGCAATTAAAAATAGCTAGGATAGTATAGACAACAAATCATGGTTGTTAAAAATCCTTACCTGGTCACTTGACACTTATTATTGTATAACCGGTTTAATTCATTAACTTGGACGGATAGCATTTAGAATCAAGAATTAACGGGAACATCCCGACTCCTATTTGAGAAGGTAATTTTATGGAAAAAGAAATCAGTCGCAGAGACAGAAAAAAACTTCAGGTCCTCAACACTCTGGTTGAGGTGACAATGAAGCTGTTTATTGAAAAAGGGTTTGAAGAAACAACCATATCAGAAATTGCAACAATTGCAGATATGGGCACCGGAACATTTTATAATTATTTCCATTCAAAAGAGGATCTTCTTAAATATGTTCTGGCAAAAAAACTGGATCAAACAAAGGACTCTTTGGAAGCGTTAAACCACTCGTCAATGAGTCCTCCGGAAAAAATTGCTCAAATTTTATTAACCATCGGCAATATTTTTAAGGAAAATCAGCAATTATTTAACTTGTGCAATCGCCATCTTTCACTGATGGGACCACCTCATGGTACTGAATTCA